>NZ_CP018725.1:0-336071 GCF_001908725.1 Xanthomonas vesicatoria ATCC 35937
CAACCTGGAATTCTGACGCCGCGCCGGTCGCGCCCCATGCGGCTGCGCTGAGCGATGGTTTCCGCACGTTCGGTCTGCCGACAGGCGTGTCTCACCGCCGCCTGAAGCCCTCACCAGCGGCTACGCGGCACCCGGGTGAGCGCCGGCGCTTTCCGCTAAAATGCCGGCTTTCCTTTCGTTGTTGCCTGCGTCCATGCACCTGTCCCTGCTGAAAACCAAGATTCACCGCGCCACCGTTACCCATTCCGAGCTCAATTACGAAGGCTCGATCGCCATTGATGGGCTGCTGCTGGATGCGACCGGCATCCGCGAGTTCGAACAGGTCCACATCTGGGATGTCACCAACGGCGCGCGCTTCAGCACCTATGCGATCCGTGCCGACGAGGGCAGCGGCATCATGTCGCTCAACGGCGGCGCCGCACGTCACGTGCAAGTGGGCGACCTGATCATCGTGGCCGCATTCGCCAGCATGAGCGAAGCCGAAGCCGAAACCTTCAAGCCCACTCTGGTATACGTGGACGGGAACAACAAGATCACTCACACCAACCACAGCATCCCCAAACAGGCCGCATGACACACACCAACGGATTCGACGCGCTTCACGCCCACGCCCAGCGCCTGCGCGGCGCTGCCATTCCCGCCTTGCTTGCCGCAGAGCCGCAGCGGCCCACGCAGTACGCGCGGCAGGTCGGTCCGTTGTATTTCAACTTCGCACGACAGAAGTACGACCGTGCCGCGCTCGATGCCTTGTTCGCCATTGCGCGCGAGCGCGATCTGGCCGGTGCGTTCCAGCGCCTGTTTCGTGGCGAGCAGGTCAATGTCACCGAACAGCGCGCGGCCTTGCACACCGCGTTGCGTGGCGATCTGACCGACGCGCCGGTAGCTTCGGAGGCCTATGCCACCGCTGCAGAAGTGCGCCAGCGCATGGGTGCGTTGATCGAGCAGCTGGAAGCCACTGATGTCACCGATATCGTCAGTGTCGGCATCGGTGGATCGGACCTGGGCCCGCGTCTGGTGGCCGATGCATTGCGTCCGGTGAGCGGCGCGCGGTTCCGCGTACATTTCGTGTCCAACGTCGATGGCGCCGCCATGCAACGCACATTGGCCACGCTGGACCCGGCACGCACCGCCGGCATCCTGATTTCCAAGACCTTCGGCACCCAGGAAACCCTGCTCAACGGCGGCATCCTGCATGCCTGGCTGGGCGGCAGCGAGCGCCTGTACGCGGTGAGCGCCAACCCCGAGCGCGCGGCCAAGGCTTTCGACATCGCGCCGAGCCGCGTGCTGCCGATGTGGGATTGGGTCGGCGGACGCTATTCGTTGTGGTCGGCGGTCGGTTTTCCGATTGCGCTGGCAATCGGCTTCGAACATTTCGAACAATTGCTGGAGGGCGCCGCGCAGTTCGATGCGCATGCGCTCAACACGCCGCTGGAAGAAAACGTCGCCGTGCTGCACGGCCTGACGGCGGTGTGGAACCGCAACCTGCTTGGCAGTGCCACGCATGCGGTGATGACCTACGACCAGCGTCTGGCCTTGTTGCCAGCGTATCTGCAGCAGCTGGTGATGGAGAGCCTGGGCAAGCGGGTCAAGCTCGACGGTTCGGCGGTGGATAGCGACACCGTGGCGGTGTGGTGGGGCGGTGCCGGCACCGATGTGCAGCACAGCTTTTTCCAGGCATTGCACCAGGGCACCAGCGTGGTGCCGGCCGATTTCATCGGCACTGTGCACAACGACGACCCGTACGCGGAAAACCATGTCGCGTTGATGGCCAATGTGCTGGCGCAGACCGAAGCATTGGCCAATGGCCAGGACAGCAGCGACCCGCATCGCAGTTACCCGGGCGGCCGCCCGAGCACGGTGATCCTGCTCGATGCGCTGACCCCGCAGGCACTGGGTGCGCTGATCTCGATGTACGAGCACAGCGTGTATGTGCAGTCGGTGATGTGGGGCATCAACGCGTTCGATCAGTTCGGTGTGGAGCTGGGCAAGCAACTGGCCAGCCAGCTGTTGCCGGCACTCAAGGGCGAGTCGGCCGATGTTGCCGACCCGGTGACGCGCGAGTTGCTGAGCAAGTTGCGCGGCTGATCGTCGCGCAGCGGTAGCGTCAAGTGACGGGGCCTGCGGGCCCCGTTTCAGTTGGGGCGGCCCACCCCACAACTGGATTCGCCGCCAGGGGGCGGACGGTGCCGGTACGGCGTGTGCTACTTAACGCTCTGCTTCTGAGGGCGTCTTCCCCACGCATCTAATGAGTAGGGCTACGGTTAGAGCGGCTAACGAGACTGCGGCGCGATCAACAGGCTGGCGCAGCCGGTGCTGGTTGCGGCGTGTATCCACTCATACATCCGGGCTCTTGCGCGTGCCACCCGCATCCCATCTGACGGGCGCTTGCTAGGCTTTGTCAGGCGGTATTAGTCGGTTTCGATTGGACGTCTTGTCAGGTAAGTCCAAAATAGACAAATTTCCCAAAATGGACGTTTTGGCGTAGCCTGAGGCCACTCACTTCGCAGGACCGCCCCATGTCCCGTCATCAGGACTTGCCCGAGCTCGAAAAAGCGCCAGCGGCCGATATCAAGATCAAGGGTTGGCCGAGCCTGATGCGCAAGGTGCGCACCCACGGCGCGGTCGTCATCACCAATCACAATCACCCCGAAGCGGTAGTGGTGGATGCCGAGGAATACCGGCATCTGGTGCAGCAAGCCAGTGCGCTTGCCGAGGCGACCACGCGCGCGCAGGCATTGCAGGCTTTGCAGGCCAGATTCGACGCGCATCTTGCCGCGGTCACCGATGGGGCCGTGTTGGGCCAGGTGATCGGCAAGCCCGCACGCCGTGGCCGCAAGGTCGCCTTGGGTCCGTCGCTCTGATCGATGGGAAACATCCTGGTATTGGCGGGCGTCAACGGTGCCGGCAAAAGTTCGTTGCTGGGCAGCTTGCTGCAGGAAGACGGCGCCAGCTGGTTCAACCCAGATGCGTTCACCAGAGCGCTGGTGGAGCAGGGCTGGATGCTGGAAGAAGCCAATGCGCAGGCCTGGCACGAGGGCGTGCGACGGCTGCGCCAGGCGATGGCCGATGGCAGCGATTACGCCTTTGAAACTACCTTGGGCGCGAACACCATTCCGCGCTTGCTGCGCGAGGCCTGCGCGCAGCACACGGTGGCGATCTGGTTCTGCGGTCTGGCGACGGTGGAGCTGCACATCGAACGTGTTGCAGCGCGGGTCGCCGCTGGAGGCCATGCGATCGCCGAGCACAAGATCCGCGAGCGCTTCGATGCCTCGCGCGCCAATCTGATCGCCTTGCTGCCCTATCTGGCGGTGCTGCACGTCTACGACAACAGCGCACCGGCCGATGCCGCAGGGCAGATTGCGCCGTTGCTGGTGCTGGAGGTGGATCGCAGCGGCCTGCAGTACCCGCAAACCCCAGAAGAATTGGCACAGGTACCCGATTGGGCCAAGCCCATCGTGATGGCGGCACTGGAAACGCGCCGCGTGTCTTGAAGCACGCATCCGGTCCTGCACGCGGTGAGGGCGTCATGCGCCCGATTTACTCAGCTTCTGGCCGTCTCCAATTACTTCTACGACTCAACTCCTTGGCTGCTTTTGCATCCTGTGTCTGGATGGATTGGACGTTTCGGATAGATCAAATGCTGAGCGAATGATTTGCAGCATGGCTGCAGGGCCCTTGCCCGCCCACCACCGCGGGACACGCCGTGAATCCGTCCATGGAGGCTCTTCTGCGGCATCCATGCCGTATAAGGTCCCGCGACGGTGGGCGGGCAAGGACCAGTAAAGAGGGGCGGTGTCTTGGGTTTTCAACAAAGCGACCGACCAACGTCATGATGCGGTGCCCTTGCCGCCACGGAGCCTACAGGGACGTACTTGCGGCGTGCCCCGCGAGCGGCAAGGGCGCCGCACCCTCGACGCACCAGATGTTTGACTGCATCCGAGAGCATGACGACATCCTGCGCAGCGCTGTTCAATGTGGCAGGAAATCCAGTGGATGCTTCAGTCACTTAGCGACAAGGCCGCGCCTTGGCTGCAGGGCCCTTGCCCGCCCACCATCGCGGGACACGCTGTGAATCCTTCCATGGAAGCTCTTATGCGGCATCCATGCCGCATATAAAGGTCCCGCGACGGTGAGCGAAGGACCCGTCGGGCAGGTCGGTGTGCAAGTTTCAGCAAGGCAACCAATAATCCTGGACCACGCGAACTGATGTCCTTCGCTCTTCAACAAACCACCAGCCAACTCTCTGGTGCGGTGTCCTCGTCGCTTGCGGGACCGTTGGCGGCATGGATGCCGCCATCGTGCCCCCAGGGATGGGTTCACGGCGTGCCCCGCGAGCGGTGAGGGCGCCGCGCCCTAATCCCACTCGGCGTTTGACTGCTGATGGCGCTAAAAAAATCGCGATGCTCCAACTCGATCAGCGCCGCCCCGTTGGCCTCGGCCAGATCACGCGCCACATTGCGTGGCCGATAAACCCACACAGCACTCACCACCAGGCGAGCGCTCGCTACGTTTTTTCAGCGGCTCCAAGTCTACGCAGCAGGCAGATCGTGACTGCAGAGACGGGTGCCGATCTTCAAGCCTCGGCAGGCATCGGTGTTTCAGAATCACCCGCGTTGTCAAAATGCAAGTGCAGATGGATCGGAGTCAACGCATTGCGTTGTCCGCATGAGATAGCCGCACACCAGCGCCTTCGCGCAAGCGCCCGTCGCCCAATTGAAACGATATAAAGACGCCGCCGCTCGCAGCGCTTTGCCAGCACTGCGAGCGACACCCTCTGCGCTTATGCCTTGCTCAATTGCACCGCTACCGGGTCGCCAGTGAGATAGCCCACGGCAGCGCCGAAGCGGTTCTTGTAGTTGGCGCGTACCAGCGGATCCAGCGTTGCCTTGACGGTGTCGTGCAGCGGGCTTTCCCAGTCGCCAGGATGCTGGAAGTTGCTCATCACGTAGGTCCAGCCGTGGATCTGGTCCACCGCATGCAGGCCGGTGGATTCGGCGCCGGCGGGCACCGACAGCACGCGGGTCAGCGTGCCGTTGTCCACGTGGTAGGCCCACAGGAAATTATTGACATGCAGGCTGCTGTCTTCGCCGATGAACAAGGTGCGCAGCGATTCGGAGAACTTGAGGTTGTCCGGGTTGGCCAGCCGTTCCGGATCGGCCAGATTGCCCAGCGCATCTGCCTTGTCCAGGTTGTGGCCGGTGAGGGCCGCCGGGGCGGCCATGTCGATCGGCACCCAGTCGCTGTGGATCGGCGCGCCGCGGCTGTCGCGCTGGCCGCCGCGCAGATTCAGGGCGTAGACCGCGCCGGCTTCCGGGCCCTGGACTCTCACATCGCCCGAGCCATTGAGCATGCTGGTGACGATGTAGGACATCGCCATGTAGGCGACCTTGTCGTGAGCGTTGACGGTGGTGCCTTCGAGCTTGGTGAAGCCCAGACTGCCGCCGGCCAGCGCGGCATAGCGATGGGTTTCCAGATAGGTGGCGGCCTTTTCCATGCCCGGCTTGATGCGGATCCAGTTGAAGGTGCCGTTGAACGGGATCTTGGTGAAGCTGGCATCGCCCGGGTCGCTTAGATGCACGTCGAGGATGTCGGCGGCGGTGAGGCGGTCGGCCATGGCCTGGATCTCGGCGCTGGTGGCGTGGCCCAACTTGATCCAACTGAGCGTGGCCGCGCCCGGGCCGACGCCGGAGGTCTGGTGCCACTTGCCGACGTACAGGGTGCCGGCGGAGAGGTCGGCCTTGCGGTCGGCGACGAACATGAAAAGTCCGCCGTTGGTGGCGTCGTCGCCCATCAGCACGGTGCGCTGGTCGGGCATCACCTGCACCAGTTCGTGTGAGATGCGGCCCAGGCAATAGTGCTTGCGCACGCTGCCGGTGCCATCCGGATGCACGGTGATTTCCGGCAGGTGGCCGTAGTGATACGGGTTGGCCTTGTCCGGGTCTCCATACAGATGCGTGCTGTAGCTGCGGAACTGCGTGTTGCCGGCCAGCGCGGTGGCGTCGGGTTCGTACTCTTCGCTGGACAGGTGGGTATTCCACGGCGACAGGCTGGCGCCGCAGGTGGTCCATAGCCCGTGCACCGGGGCGGTGTCGACGTTGTGGTACTTCACCAGCGACAGCTTGCCGGTGGCCGGGTCCTGGTCCAGCGTCAGCACCGCGATTGGTGCAGGCAGATGGCGATTGGTGTCGTTGCCGGCCTGGTCGCGGGTGGTGTATTCGAACTGCACCACCGCAAACACGTGGTTGCCCTTGACCCCGGGCACCTTGGCGTCGGGCAGGGTCAGCAGCGAGGAACCATCCGGGCAATTGGAAAAGAACGGCCGCTCGGCGCCGGGCTTGGAGCGGTCGATGATCGGGCGATGCTGGATGTCGTAATACCCGCCCGCCAGCACGGTGCCGCCCTTGCCGTCGGGCACCTGGTCGCCGGTGACGAAGAAGGGGTGGTAGGCCAACGCGTAGCGCTGGGTGCTGCCGTCGCTGCGCGCCACGCTCAGCGCCGAGCCCACCGTGGTGGTGGCCATCGCAGCCGGGTCGGCCAGGCTGGGCGCAGGCATGCCATGGAAGGTGGCCGAGACCAGGCGGGCTGGGTTATCCGATGGCCGCAACGGACGTGCGGCCATGGCGGCCCCGCCAAGCTGCTGGAGTGCGGCGGCGCTGACGTTGCCGAGAGGCAATAGGGGAACGGCCGCCAGCAGTTGCATGAGGCGGCGACGGGAGGGGTCGGGGGAGGCAGACATCGAAACTCCAGGCAAAGACTAACGATCAACGACGGCCAACGGCGCATCGGCAAGCGGTCACGCTAGGCCCGGGATATGACAGTTGTTTGACGGCGAGCTCACCCGTTGGCATCGGTTCGGATGTGGCCCGAAAAGCGGGCACGACCAGTCCGCCGTAAGGCGCGGCGCCTGCGCAGTGCGGTTCGATCCCGGTGGTGCGACGCAGCAAAGTGCGGATTCGCGCAAGGCCAAGCAGCGCGCCGGATTCAGCGAATTTCCGTGGTTTGACAGGTGCTGCCGGTATTCCAAGGCTATAGCCCCGGCCAATAAGTTAGCCGTCATTTGGCATATGGGCGAGCGCGGTTGACAGGGTAGCTGAATCACGTGAGCGTACGCCGCCTGAAGGCCTGCGGCGCATGCATCGCGGCAGGAGACACCCCTGGAGACCCGGATCTTGGACAAGCTGCTTTGCCGTACTGCCGCGCCCGTCGCGCGCCGCGCCCTTTCTCTTGCCACCGCTGCGGCGGTGATGATGCTGGCGGCCTGCCAAGGCAAGGACACCACCACCGCCGAGGCCAGCAAGACCGCGCCGGCTGCAGCGCCCGCTGAGGCTTCCACCGCCATCCATCCGGACCAGTGGCCGTCGCCCAAGTGGCCGTTCGCCCAGGACCAGGCCCTGGAGCAGCGCATCACCGATGTGATGGCCAAGATGAGCGTGGAAGAGAAGGTCGCCCAGACCGTGCAGGGCGACATCGCCAGCCTGACCCCGGACGATGTGCGCAAGTACCGCATCGGCTCGGTGCTGGCCGGCGGCAACTCCGATCCCGGTGGCAAGTACAACGCCAGCCCGGCCGAATGGCTGAAGCTGGCCGATGCCTTCTATGAGGCGTCGATGGATACCTCCAAGGGTGGCAACGCGATTCCGATCATCTTCGGCATCGACGCAGTGCACGGCCAGAGCAACATCGTCGGCGCCACGTTGTTCCCGCACAACATTGGTCTGGGTGCCACGCGCAACCCGGAGCTGATCAAGAAGATCGGCGAGGTCACCGCCGCCGAAACCCGCGTCACCGGCATGGAGTGGACCTTCGCGCCCACCGTGGCGGTGCCGCAGGACGACCGTTGGGGCCGTAGCTACGAAGGCTATTCCGAGTCGCCCGACGTGGTGGCCAGCTTCGCCGGCAAGATGGTCGAAGGCGTGCAGGGCACACCGGGCACGCCGCAGTTCCTGGACGGCAGCCATGTGATTTCCTCGGTGAAGCATTTCGTCGGCGACGGCGGCACCACCGATGGCAAGGACCAGGGCGACACCAAGGTGTCCGAAGCCACCATGCGCGACATCCATGCCGCCGGTTACCCGCCGGCGATTGCGGCCGGCGCGCAAACGGTGATGGCCTCGTTCAACAGCTTCAACGGCGAAAAGATGCACGGCAACAAGGTCATGTTGACCGACGTGCTCAAGGGCCGCATGAACTTCGGCGGTTTCGTGGTCGGCGACTGGAACGGCCACGGCCAGGTCAAGGGCTGCACCAACGACAACTGCCCGGCCTCGTTCATTGCCGGCGTCGACATGGCGATGGCCGCCGACAGCTGGAAGGGCATCTACGAAACCGAACTGGCCGCAGTGAAGTCCGGCCAGATTTCGGCCGAGCGCCTGGACGATGCGGTGCGCCGCATCCTGCGCGTCAAGCTGCGCCTGGGCCTGTTCGAAGCCGGCAAGCCGTCCAAGCGCCCGCTCGGCGGCAAGTACGAATTGCTGGGCGCGCCGGAGCACCGCGCGATCGCCCGCCAGGCGGTACGCGAGTCGCTGGTGCTGCTGAAGAACCAGGCCGGCATCCTGCCGCTGGATCCGAAGAAGCGCGTGCTGGTGGTCGGCGATGGCGCCAACGACATGGGCAAGCAGTCCGGCGGTTGGACGCTGAACTGGCAGGGCACCGGCACCAAGCGCAGCGACTACCCCAATGGCAACACCATCTGGGAAGGGCTGGACAAGCAGATCAAGGCCGCCGGCGGTACCGCCGAGCTGGCCGTGGATGGCGCCTACAAGACCAAGCCGGATGTGGCGGTGGTGGTGTTCGGTGAAAACCCGTACGCCGAGTTCCAGGGCGACATCGCCACCCTGCTGTACAAGCCGGGCGACGAGAGCGAGCTGGCCCTGCTGAAGAAGTTCAAGGCCGACGGCATTCCGGTGGTGGCGGTGTTCCTGAGCGGCCGCCCGCTGTGGATGAACCAGTACATCAACGTGGCCGATGCGTTCGTCGCCGCGTGGCTGCCGGGTTCGGAAGGCGAGGGCATTGCCGACGTGCTGCTGCGCAAGGCCGATGGAAGCGTGCAGAACGACTTCAAGGGCAAGCTCAGCTTCTCCTGGCCCAAGACCGCGGTGCAGTTCGCCAATAACGTGGGCCAGAAGGATTACGACCCGCAGTTCAAGTTCGGCTACGGCCTGACCTACGCCGACAAGGGCGACCTGGCGGCGCTGCCGGAAGAATCCGGCGTGTCCGGTGAGCAGTCGGTGGGCGGGGTGTACTTCGTGCGCGGCAAGCCGGCGCTGGGCATTGCGATGCAGCTGTCCAACGCGGGCCAGGCCAACATGCCGGCGACCACGCTGCCGGTGGGCCTGTCCGATGGCAGCCTGAAGATGACCGCCGTCGACCACAAGGCACAGGAAGATGCGCGCCGCCTGGTGTGGTCCGGTGCCAAGACCGCCAGCGTGCTGCTGGTCTCCGGCAAGCCGGTGGATGTGTCGCGCGAAAGCAACGGCGATGTGCAGCTGCAGCTGACCGTGCGCCGCGACAGCGCGGTGACGGCGCCGGTGTGGCTGGGCGTGGGCTGCGGCGACAAGTGCAGCGGTCGCGTCGATGCACAGAAGACCTTGGCCGCACTGCCGCAAGGCCAGTGGAAGGTGGTGGGCATTCCGCTTAAGTGCTTTGCCAAGGCCGGTGCCGACGTGACCAAGCTGACTCAGGTCGCCAGCATCGAAAGCGGCGCAGCGCTGAATCTGTCGGTGTCGAAGGTGGCGCTGGGTGCGCTCAACGAAGCCGAAGTCACGGTGGATTGCCCGGTCAAGTAATCACCATGCCCGGAGGCACGCTTCCGGGCACGGTGCAGGTCAAGCGAAAAAACTGCGTCGCCGTGTCCGGCGACGTGTCAAAGCGGCCACCGATCGCGGTGGTGCCATCAGCCGCCGCGGGGGCGGTGTTGTCGATCGGCCGGAATGGCCTGCAGACGCGGTTCGCCGCGCTGCCGTTGAGCACCTGGTGCGCGGCGGCGGCCTTCTGCAGCCCTGCCTGATCGTCGGCGCATACCCCAGAGCCAGACAGGAGAGTGCAGTGGGTTTGGCGACGTTGGATATCGTGATTGTGCTGGTCTACCTGACCGGCATCTTCGTGCTCGCGCAGTGGGTGTCGCGCGAGAAGGCAGGCCACAGCAAGAGCGCCGAGGATTATTTCCTGGCCAGTAAATCGTTGCCGTGGTGGGCGATCGGCGCCTCGCTGATCGCTGCGAATATTTCTGCCGAGCAGATCATCGGCATGGCCGGCTCCGGCTATGCGATCGGGCTGGCGATTGCGTCCTACGAATGGATGGCGGCATTGACGCTGCTGATCGTCGGCAAGTTCTTCCTGCCGATCTTCCTGCGCAACGGCATCTACACCATGCCGCAGTTCCTGGAGCAGCGCTACGGCAAGTGGATCCGCACGCTGATGGCGGTGTTCTGGCTGCTGCTGTACGTGTTCGTCAATCTCACCTCGATCCTGTGGCTGGGGTCGATCGCGGTCAGCCAGGTTACCGGCATGGACCAGACGCTGGCGCTGGCGTTGATCGGCGTGTTCGCGCTGGTCTATCAGCTGTACGGCGGGCTGAAGGCGGTGGCGCTGACCGATATCGTGCAGGTCACGCTGCTGGTGCTGGGCGGCTTGCTGGTAGCCGGGCTGACGCTGGCGCGGATCGGCGACGGTGCCGGCGTGCTGGCCGGCTTCAAGCACCTGTGGAGCGCGCACCCCGAGCACTTCCACATGATCCTGACCAAGGACAACCCGTTCTATAAGGACCTGCCGGGCCTGAGCGTGCTGCTCGGCGGGCTGTGGGTGATGAACATCAGTTACTGGGGTTTCAACCAGTACATCATCCAGCGTGCGTTGGCGGCCAAGAACATCGGCGAAGCGCAGAAAGGCATGGTGTTTGCGGCGTTCCTGAAGTTGCTGATGCCGCTGGTGATCGTGGTGCCGGGCATTGCCGCGGTGGTGCTGGCGCCGGATCTGGCCAAGCCCGACCAGGCCTATCCGACCATGATGCAGCTGCTGCCGACCGGCATCCTGGGCCTGGTGTTTGCGGCGTTGGTGGCGGCGATCGTGGCCTCGCTCGCATCCAAGATCAACTCGGTGGCGACGATCTTCACCCTGGATTTCTACGCCAAGTTCCGCCCGCAGACCGAGCAGAAGCAGCTGGTGCGCGTGGGTCGCATCGTAGCAGCGGTGTCGGTGCTGATCGGCATCCTCACCGCGCGGCCATTGCTGGGCAACTTCGATCAGGGGTTCCAGTTCATCCAGGAATTCACCGGCTTCTTTACCCCGGGCGTGGTGGTGATCTTCATGCTCGGCCTGTTCTGGAAGCGCGCCAACGAAGCCGGCGCACTGACTGCCGCGATCGGCTCGGTGGTGTTGTCGTTCGCGCTCAAGTTCGCCTGGCCGGAACTGCCGTTCATGGACCGCATCGGGGTGGTCTTCCTGGCGGCGCTGGTGCTGGCGGTGGTGGTGTCGCTGATGACTGCGCCCACCCAGGCACGCGACCTGATTCGTACCGACGATGTGGCCTACGGCACCACGCTGGGCTTCAAGATCGGCGCAGCTGGCGTGATCGCAATCCTGATCGTGCTGTACACGGTGTTCTGGTAAGCCAGGTGCTTGCTCTGGAATAGCCGATACACATCGGTCGGCGACTTCAAGTCCGAAAAAACAATGCGGCGCGACACTTCGGTGTTGCGCCGCATTGCGTTAGAGCGTCCATCGATGGCGTTGCAATCGGCGGCAGTCACGACGCTTGTAGTGCGGGCAGCTGATGAGCGGCAGCGCGCGATGCTGCCTGCCCCCCCAGGCGCGCGTCATTACACGCGTGCCGCAGCCAGGCCTGCCGCAAGAAAAGTTGCCGGCGCAGTGAACTGCGCATGCCACGGCGTCTGCAACCAGGTTTCCAGTGCGGCGGCCGGCATTGGCTTTGCGATCCAGTACCCCTGGCCTTCGTCGCAGCCCCAGGCGCGCAACTGCGCATACGCCTCGGCCGACTCGATGCCTTCGGCCACCACGCGCTGGCCCAGGCTGTGACCGAGTTGGATCATCGCCGGCACCAGGGTGCGGTCGGTGCGGTTGTCCGGCAGCGAGCGGATGAAGGATTGATCGATCTTCAGCGAGCTGGCCGGCAGTTGTTTGAGATAGCTGAAATTACTGTAGCCGGTGCCGAAATCGTCAATGGCGATGTGCACGCCGAGCGCGGCCACCGTGGCCAGCTGTTCGGCTAGATGGTCGGGATGGCGGATCATCGCGCTTTCGGTGAATTCGATTTCCAGCCGGCGCGGGTCGAGCTTGTGGCGCTCCAGCCCCCGTCGCAGCAGGCCGGCAAAGCCGGGACGGTCCAGATCGGCCGCCGACACATTCAAGGCCAGATTGAAGTCCAGGCCCTGCTCCTGCCAACGCGCTGCCTGGGCGATGCCGTTATCGATGACCCAGGCGGTGATGCGGTTGATCAGCGCGGTCTTTTCCGCCATCGGCACGAAGTCCGACGGCATCACCGGGCCGATCATCGGGTGCTGCCAGCGCAGCAGTGCTTCCACGGCCACACAGCGGTTGTCGTTCAAGTCCACGCGCGGCTGGTAGTGCAGGCGTAGCTGGCTGGCGCTATCCAGCGCGGCGGGCAGGGCGGCAAGCAGACGAAAGGTATTGCGCTGCGCCACGTCGTGCTTGCGCTCGTACATGCTCCACGCCTGGCAGCGCTCGCGCGACACGTCCACCGCGGTGGTCAGCGAACGGAGGGTGTCGGCGGCGCCGTAGCTGGTCTGCAGCGATACCGCGCCGATCGAGGCCTCCGCAGTATGCGGAATGCCCTGGTGATCCAGCGGCTCGGCGAACGCCTTGGATACCTTGGTGCACAGGCTGGACAGGCGCTGGGATTCGGCCTGGGTCAGGAAGCCGAAGGTGGTCGGGTCCAGCCGATACAGCATGGTCTTGGCGGGCAGATACGCAGCCAGACGACGTTGCGCAAGGGTCACATACCCGTCGGCATAGTCCCAGCCCAGCGCCTTGACCATGTCGCGGAAATAGTCGCTGCCGCAGATGTCCACCGCCACCGCCGTGGTGGCCGGTGCGGTGTCGCGTTGCGATAACCAGGCATCCAGATCTTCGCCAAAGCGCGACCGATTCGGCAGCCCGGTCGGCCCGTCGCGGTAGGTGGTGCTGCGCAGGTTTTCCACCCGCAGCACGGCCAGATCGCGCAGGCCTCGCAGATGCGTCAACGCCTCTGCGTCCAGGCCGTCGCGTGGGCTGGTGCCGATCACGCACAGCGTGCCGATGCGGTGGCCATCCTTCAACTGCAAGGGTGCGCCTGCATAGAAGCGGATGAAGGGCGGGCCCAATACCAGCGGGTTGTCGCTGAAGCGCGGATCCAGCGCTGCATCCGGCACCACCATCACCTCGTCCGAGCGAATCGCATGCGCGCAAAATGCCTGGTCGCGCGGGGTTTCCGCTGCCTCCAGGCCCACGCGCGCCTTGAACCACTGGCGATGTTCGTCCACCAACGACACCAGTGCGATCTCTGCGCCCAGGCTGCGCGCGGCCATCGCAGCAATGGTTTCGAACACCGGGTCCGGCGGCGAATCCAGCAGGCATAGGCCGCGTAAAACAGCCAGGCGGGTGGCTTCGTCGGACATGGAGGTTGCTTGAATATCGGGGGAGGGCAGTGATGGCATGTGGCTTTATCGGCCTCGGCCTTACCCACTTGATCTGGCCGCGATGGCTTATTCAGCTGCCAGCAGCGCAGTGGCATGTTGCAGCGCGAAGGAGCGATCTTACGTGGCATCGCTGCGGCGCAGACGCCGGGTCCGGTTTTCGCGCTGCAACACCGCAGTGCGCAACGCAGCGCATCGCCTGCGTGCTGCGGTGTCAGGCTGAGCGCGCCGCCACCCGGTCCACACCAGGGCGCAGGCACGCAAGGAAGTTAACGTTACCAGCGCGCCGGCCGCTGATCTGCGCGCTCGGTCTGCATCCGGCAATTTTCGCTGATCTGTGAACCAGCCGCAGGTCGCCCCCAACGGCCATCGGCACCGTGTGGCGCACGTGGGCCGGGCATGCGATTGCGTGCAGGTGCGCCCGCGCTTACCCACCCCTGGAGCCTATCATGAAACTCTTCAATCGTTTGGCGCAGCGCGCAGTGCTGCTGATCGCCGGTCTGGCGCTGGCCTCGGCCGCGCATGCCGGCCTGTCCGTCTCCGGTACGCAGTTGCGGGAGACCAACGGCAGCACGTTGGTCTTGCGTGGCATCAATCTGCCGCATGCCTGGTTTGCCGATCGCACCGACGCGGCGCTGGCGCAGACTGCCGCCACCGGTGCCAACAGCGTGCGCGTGGTGCTCAGTTCCGGCCACCGCTGGAACCGCACCCCGGAAGCAGAGGTGGCGCGCATCATCGCGCGCTGCAAGAGCCTGGGCCTGATCGCGGTGCTTGAAGTGCACGACACCACCGGTTACGGCGAAGACGGCGCGGCCGGCACCCTGGCCCATGCCGCCAGCTACTGGACCAACGTGCGTGGCGCGCTGGTGGGGCAGGAGGACTACGTCATCCTCAATATCGGTAACGAGCCGTTCGGCAACCAGTTGAGCGCCAGCGAATGGGTCACCGGACACGCGCGCGCGATTGCCACGCTGCGTAACGCAGGCCTCACCCACGCGTTGATGGTGGATGCGCCCAACTGGGGCCAGGACTGGCAGTTCTACATGCGCGACAACGCTGCTGCACTGCTGGCGCTCGACAGCCGGCGTAATCTGGTTTTCAGCGTGCACATGTACGAAGTGTTCGGCAACGACGCCACGGTAGACAGCTATCTGCGTGCGCTCCGCAGCAACGGGCTGGCCTTGGTGGTGGGCGAGTTCGGCGCCGACCATCGCGGCGCGCAGGTCGATGAGGCCGCGATCATGCGGCGCGCGCGCGAGTACGGAGTCGGTTACATGGGCTGGTCGTGGTCGGGCAACGACAGCAGCACACAATCGCTGGATATCGTGCAGGGCTGGGATCCGACTCGCTTGAGCAGTTGGGGGCGCACCTTGATCGACGGCGCCGACGGCATCCGCGCCACCTCGCGCAAGGCCAGCACCTTTGGTCCGAGGCGTCGCTAGATCCAAGCGCAGCTAACCAACCTGCCGCGCAGCTTTCAGGTGGGCGCGGTCGATGTTCGAATCCTCAGGTACCACGCGTCGATTCCGGTTCCTGCGCACTGCCCAGCCGCGATCAGCGGCCGGGTTCGCGCAGGGGGCCCGGGCTGGGGCGCTTGGTCAGCTTGCGCTGTAGCGAGCGCCGGTGCATGCCCAGCAGGCGTGCAGCAGCGGAGACGTTGCCGCCTGTCTCGTGCAGCGCTTGCTGGATGTGTTCCCACTGCAGGCGGCTGAGCGGGGTCATCATTTCCTGCGCGGTTTCTTCGTCGTCCGGCTCGGGTAGATCGTCGTCTTCCTCGCCCAGCGCCCGCATGATGGTGGGGATGTTGGCCGGCTTGGGCAGGTAGTCGTCGGCACCGAGTTTGATCGCCTCCACCGCCGTGGCGATGCTAGCGTAGCCGGTCACCAACAGGATGCGCATGTCGGCGCGGATCTCGCGTAGCGGCTGGATCAGGCTCAGGCCGGAATCGTGGCCGAGTTTGAGATCGATCAGGGCAAAGTCCGGCAGTGCGCTGCGCGCGGTGGACAGCGCGCTGGCGGCATCGGTGGCGGTCAGCGTCTCTACGCCGCGCCGCGCCAAACTGCGTTGCAGGGTGCGCAGGTACAAGGTGTCGTCGTCGACCAACAGGCCGGTGCGGATCGGAGTGCTTGTCATGCCAGGGCCTCGTGTTCGGAAAGCGGCAGGCGGAAACCGACGCGGGCGCCGCTGCCTTCGGCGGGCAGCATCCACAACTCTCCCTGCAGGCGCTCGACGGTGGCGTGCGACAGCGCCAGGCCCACGCCCATGCCGTCGTGCTTGCCGCTATTGAACAAGGTGCCCGGCAACATGGCTTGCGCGGTGTCGAAGCCGGGGCCGTAGTCGCGGACTTCGCCGCTGAGGTGGTCGTGCTCCACCCGCAAGGTCAGATCGATCTGCGGGCGGCCGGCGCGCTCGCCGGCATCGGCGGCATTGTTGAGCAGCACCATCAACAGGTGGCTGACGCCGGGCTGCAGCATCAGCCGCATCGGTGCGTCTTCGTTGCGGCGCAATTCGATGGTGGGACGCACCAGCCGCCACTGCTCCAGCACCTCCTGCACCGCCACTTCGCGGCTCAGGTGGCCGTTGTCGGCCGGCGCGGCCAGCGCCAATACGCGTTCGTGGCACTGCACCAGCAGCTCGCGCAGGGTGTCCAGGTCTTCGCGCAGTTCGTTCTGATCGCACTGGTCGGCGATGTCGTCCACCAGCAGCGTCATCGTGGCCAGCGGGGTATTGAGTTCGTGCGCGACCGACGCTGCATGCGTGGCCAGCGCCACGATGCCTTCGTTGCGCGCGAAGCGCTCGCGCAGGGTGGAGATTTCGCGCTCGCGTTCGCGCATCGACAACGCCAGCCGCGTGGCGAAGGCCAGTACCACCACCGTGGACAGCAGGAAGTTGGCCGCCATGCCCCACATATGCAGGCTCAGCGGGTCGAAGCTGCCGTAAGGCAGCGGCAGGCCGAACGCGGCACTGATGACATAGCCGGCCACGCACGACGCCGCCACGGCCATCGCCCAGCCCAGCGGCAGGGCCAGCGCAGCCAGCGCGATCAACACCAGGAACAACGAGCCGAACGGGTTGGCGATGCCGCCGCTCCAGCCCACCATCCAGGTCAGCACCGTCACATCGACGAGAATGTGGCCGAACTCGGTGGCCGGGCTCACCGCGCCGCGATGGGCCACGCGCAGTTGCGCATACAAATTGAACACCGCCAGTGCGGCGACGCCGGCCCACAGCGGTTGTTGCGGCAGGTGCAACCCCATCAGGCCGGTGGCGACCAGGATGGTGGCGGCCTGGCCGGCGGTGGCCAGCCAGCGCAGGCTGCACAGGGTCCGCAGGAAGGAGGCGTCGGAGCTGTTCATCACGGCAATGCTATGCGCTCAGGGAGGTAATGGCCTGCGACAAACCGTCGCATCGGCCCGGATGGCGGCCCGCGCGACGCTTCAGCTGTGAGCGGACGGCGGACAGGCTAAAATGGCGCCATGTACGACGCCGTGACTCGCCCAACCCCTCCCGCCGACGCCACCGCCTGGCCGCGCCGCATCACCCAGGCCGTCAAGATCGGCAGCGTGATCGTGGGCGGCGGTCATCCGGTGGTCGTCCAGTCGATGACCAATACCGACACCGCCGACATTGCCGGCAGCGTCAAGCAGGTGGCCGACTTGTGGCGCGCCGGCTCGGAGATGGTGCGCCTGACCGTCAACAACGCCGAGTCCGCCGCCGCCATCCCGCGCATCGTCGACAAGCTGCGCATGATGAGGATCGAGGTGCCGTTGATCGGCGACTTCCATTACAACGGCCATCAGCTGCTTGCCGCCGAGCCGGCCTGTGCCGAAGCGTTGGCCAAGTACCGTATCAATCCGGGCAACGTCGGCTTCGGCAAGAAGAAGGATCTGCAGTTCGGGCAGCTGATCGAATTTGCCATCAAGTACGACAAGCCGGTGCGCATCGGCGCCAATTGGGGCTCGCTGGACCAGTCGCTGGCTGCGCAGCTGATGGACGAAAATTCCACACGCGAAACGCCCTGGGACGCAGGCCGCGTGTTGCGCGAGGCGTTGATCCGTTCGGCGGTAGATTCGGCCGAGCGCGCGGTGGAACTGGGTTTGCCGCGCGAGCGCATCATCCTGTCGGCCAAGGTGTCCGGCGTGCAGGAGCTGATCGCGGTGTACCGCGACATGGCCGCGCGCTGCGATTTTGCGTTGCACCTGGGGCTGACCGAAGCCGGCATCGGCAGCAAGGGCATCGTGGCCTCGGCCGCGGCCTTGAGCGTGCTGCTGCAGGAGGGGATCGGCGACACCATCCGCATTTCGCTGACGCCCGAGCCTGGACAGTCGCGCACGCAGGAGGTGGTGGTGGCGCAGGAGTTGCTGCAGACCACCGGCCAACGTGCGTTCACCCCGATGGTCACCGCGTGCCCGGGCTGCGGCCGCACCACCTCCGAGTTCTTCCAGGAACTGGCTGGCGTGGTGCAGAACCATGTGCGCGCCAAGATGCCGGAGTGGAAGATTTCCAACCCCGGCGCGGAGAACATGACCCTGGCGGTGATGGGGTGCGTGGTCAACGGCCCGGGTGAATCGCGCCACGCCAATATCGGCATTTCGTTGCCGGGCACGGGCGAGGCGCCATCGGCGCCGGTGTTCATCGATGGCGAAAAAAGCGTCACCCTGCGCGGCGAAAATATCGCCTATGAATTCATCGATCTGATCGATCAGTACGTCGAACGCACCTATGTCCGCCGCGCCGGCTGAATCGCCGGCCGGGTTCAAGCGGTGGTTGCGCAACAATGCCTGGCGCATGGCACTGCTGTTCGCAGGGGTGTTGCTACCGCTGGGGTTGTTCGTCGACCTGGCAGATGAAGTGCATGAGCTGGAAAACTTCTATTTCGACGAGCCGCTGCTGTGGAGCATGCGCAGCATCGCCACGCCCGGACTGGATACGTTTTTTGGCGTGATTTCCAAGGTGGGGTATCAGTACGGCGTGATCCCGGTCGATATTGCGATCGTCTTGGTGCTGCTGGCATTACGGCGCTGGCGCGAGGGTACCTTTGCAGCGCTGGGCTTCGGCGGTTCGGCGTTGTTGAACATGGGCGCCAAGCAGTTCTTTCAACGCGATCGGCCCAGCCTGTGGGAGTCGATCGCGCCGGAAAGCACCTTCAGCTTTCCCAGTGGCCACGCGATGGGCTCGATGACGCTCGCCGCAGTGCTGGTCGCGCTGGCGTGGCGTACGCGCTGGCGTTGGCCGGTGACCATCGCTGCCGGTCTGTTCGCCGCGTTGGTGGGCATCTCGCGCATCTACCTGGGCGTGCATTACCCCTCCGACATCCTGGGCGGCTGGTCGGCGGCGCTGGTGTGGGTGGTCGGCTTGTATCTGGTGATGTTCCGCGGCACGCGGCGCCCGCATTGGCGTCGCCCTCGCGTCCGCACCTGAGCGGCGACACGTAGCGGCGCTACAGACTCTAGTCTGCAACTGTTGAGCATCGCGCCAGGCTCAAAGCCCTGTCGTCCGTCGGCATGTAGCTGCCGCGCGTGCACGTCAGTCGCAAGCTGCGCCGACACGTGCCATCGCCAACGAGGCAACCGCACTGTGAGAGTGCGATGCCTATACGGTGTTGTACCACTCGCGAGCTTACGCTGTTGTCCTGCGCGCCAGCTGCATACCGACCAGGCTGCCGATCAACGCAAGCAGCATCACGTAATAGCCGGCGCCCATGGGATGCTGCTTGACCAGCATGACCACCAACAGCGGCGTCAGCCCGCCGAACACGGCATAGCCCAGGTTGTAGGCGAACGACACGCCAGACAGGCGCACTGCCGGCGGGAACGCCTCGACCATGATGCGCGGGATCACTCCCAGCACGCCCAGAGCGCCGCCCAGTAGCGCGTAGAGTGGAAACACCAGCTGTGGATCGCCGGCCAGGCGGTAAAACACCCATGCCGCTGCGCCCAGCAGGACGCTGCCGGCGAGCAGCACGCGCCCATTGCCGTAGCGGTCGGCCAACGCACCGGCCACCACCGACCCTGCGGCCTGCAGCACGATGGCCAGACTGTTGGCCTGCAGCGCCACTGCGGCCGGGTAGTGGTAATTGCTCTGCAACAGGCCGGGCGTCATCAACGACACCACCAGCACGCCGCCGGCCACCATCCAGGTCAGCGCCAACGACAGCAGCACGCCAGGCCGATGATCGCGCAGCACCAGCTTGAGTGGGGTTTCGCGCGCGAGCGCACGCATGGCGACCAGTTCTGCGAACACCGGCGTTTCGTGCAGCCAGCGCCGCAAGTAGACCGAGACCAGCCCGAATACGCCGCCTGCCAGGAACGGCAGACGCCAGGCATAGTCGGCGATCTCGGCAGGGGTGAAATGGCGGTTGAGGGCGCCGGCGCCCAGCGAACCCAGCAGCACGCCACCGGCCAGCCCGGCGGTCAGGGTGCCGCAGGCGAGTCCGGTGCGATGTGCGGGCACGTGCTCGGCGACGAACACCCAGGCGCTGGGTACCTCACCGCCGATCGCAGCGCCTTGCAGCAGTCTCGCGCCCAATAACAGCAGCGGCGCCGCGATGCCGATCTGCGCGTAGGTCGGCAACAAACCGATGCACAGCGTCGGCAGGGCCATCAGCAGCAGGCTCAAGCCGAACATGCGCTTGCGACCCACCAGGTCGCCGAAATGGGCCATCACCATGCCGCCGAGCGGACGCACCAGGTAACCGGCCGCAAAGATGCCGAAGGTCTGTAGTTGCCGCATCCACTCCGGAATGCCGGGCGGGAAGAACAACTGGCCCAGCACTGCGGCAAAAAAGATGAAGATGATGAAGTCGTACAGCTCCAGCGCACCGCCCAGCGCGGACAAGGCCAGCGTCTTGTAGTCGCCGCGTTTGAGTTGCGGCTTAGGTGCGATGCCCGTGGGTGGATGGGTTTTCACGGCGTGACATCCTGTGGTGAATGGAGGCGCACATACGCCTGGGCAGCAGTGCAAGCGCAGGCAGCAATGCTAGCGCGCCAGGACGCGCAGCTTGCAAGCCTGACGTGGATGCCACGTATCGCACTTCGGTAAATGCGTGGTGCCTGCGCCGGTAGCGACGTCTCAAGCGCGCAAGCTGGCTAACGCCGCTGCTTCAGCGTGCAGCAAGGTGGTATCGAACAGCGGCCTTGCTGCATCGCCGGCATCCACCAGCAACGAAATTTCGGTACAGCCAAGCACGATCGCCTGAGCGCCTTGACGGTCGAGTTCGGCCATGACCTGACGAAAATACGTGCGCGACCCGTCATCGATCACGCCCTGGCACAGCTCCTCGTAAATCACCCGGTGCAATTCCATGCGCGCACCAGCAGGTGGTACGACGACCGTCAGCCCCCGTGCTTCCAGGCGCTGGCGATAGAACGGTTGCTCCATGGTGAAGCGCGTGCCGAGCAGACCGACCTGGGTGATGCCCGCCGCGAGCAAGGCATCGGCAGTGGCATCGGCGATATGCAACAACGGCAATGGCGTTGCGGCGGTGATCGCATCGGCGACGCAGTGCATGGTGTTGGTGCACAGCACGATGAAGTCCGCGCCGCCAGCATGTAGCGCACGCGCGGCGGCCGCCATCTCGCGTCCGGCGCCTTCCCAGTCGCCGGCGTGCTGCAAGCGTTCGATGTCGTGGAAGTCGACGCTGTAGAGCAACACTCGGGCCGAATGCAGCCCGCCACGTTCGCGGCGAATGGCCTGATTGATGAGTCGGTAGTAGGGCAGGGTGGACTCCCAGCTCATGCCGCCGATCATTCCGATGGTTTTCATGGGCAGTGTCCTGGCGCAATCGGGTTCGCCTGCATGGTCGCACACGATCTCGGTGGCAGGGCGGCAGTGCCAGCGGGGCTGCCGGCAACTACTCAGTGCGCGGCAAGGCCATCGCCGCAATTGGGGTGCGCGTGACACTGCATGTGACGCTAGGCGGTGCACCTGCACGCATCGCCACGGGCGCTGCATCACTCGCCCGGCTTTGCGCCCTCTACCGGCGCATGCGTGGCAGCGCGACGCGCCAACACGGTTTCGCGATGGGCGATATACACATTGGCACCGATGATGATGGCCGCGCCGACCAGGGTGTGGCGCTCGATCGCCTCGCCGAACAACCACCAGCCCAGCAATGCCACCAGCGGCAGTTGCATGAAGCTGATCGGCTGCAGCGCCGACACTTCGCCCAGCTTGAGCGCGCGTGTCCAGAACAACTGCCCGGCAGTGCCGAAGACCCCGGTCGCCACCAGCCATAACCAGTCGATGCCTTGCGGCCAGGCCCATTGAAACAGTGCCGGAATCAGCGACATCGGCACCCAGAACACATAGGTATAGAACACCACGGTGTCGGAGCCGTCGCTGCGCGACAGCTGCTTGATCTGGATCGCAACGACAGCGCTGATGACCGCAGCCAGCAACGCGATCAGCAGCCCGGGCGTGAAAGTGGACGAGCCCGGCCGCAAGATCACCAGCACGCCGACAAAGCCTGCTGCCACCGCCAGCCAGCGGCGGAGGCGTACCTGTTCGTGCAGCCACACCACCGCCAGCACGGTGACGAACAACGGCGTGGAGTAAGACAGCGAAATCGCCTGCGACAACGGCAGGTGGCCGATCGCCCAAAACCCGCACAACATCGAGGCCAGGCCGATCAGCGTGCGCGCCAGATACTGCGGCAACTGCCGGGTACGCGGCAGCGCCTTGCTAGGACGCACGATCAGCGGCAGCAACGCCAGCAACCCGAATGCGTTACGAAAGAACGCAATCTCGGTAGTGGCGATGTTGCTCGATGCCAGCCGGATGGTGATGGCCATCAGCCCGAAGGCGAAGGTACTGGTGAGCATCCACAGCGCGGCACGACGCGAGACCTGCGCTGCAGTCACCAATGCGCTCCAATGATGCGCGGCTCCGGTTCCAGGATGACCGAATAGCGCTCGCGCACGGATTCGGCGATACGCCTGGCAAATTCCAGCAACTGTGCACCGCTGGCAGCGCCGTAATTGACCAGGACCAGCGCGTGGTCGGGGGACACGCCGGCGTCGCCTTCGCGCCGGCCTTTCCAGCCGCATTGCTCGATCAACCACGCAGCCGACAACTTGCCCTGGCCCGGCTGCTCGCCGGGATACACCGGCATGTCGGCGAAGGTGGCCTGCAACGCGGCGATCTGTTCGCTCGGCAACAACGGATTCTTGAAAAAACTACCCGCATTGCCGAGTACGTCCGGGTCCGGCAACTTGCGCCGGCGGATGTTGATCACCGCCTGGGCCACGTCGGCCGCACCTGCCAGCTCGGCGCCCATGCTGGCCAATTCTTCGCGAATGCCGGCGTAGTCCAGGCGCAGTTCGTGCAGCAACGGCAGATTGAACTCCACTGCCACAATCAAATAGCGATCGGGTTGGTGTTTGAACACGCTGTCGCGGTAGGCGAACTCACACTCGGGCGCGGTCAGCCGCACAAGCTGCTGGTCAAGCCGATCAAAGGCTTCCACCACGTGGATGAAATCGCCCACCTGCGCGCCGTAGGCACCGATGTTCTGGATCGGACTGGCGCCGACAGTGCCGGGGATCAATGCCAGATTTTCCAGCCCCGACAAACCCTGCTGCAACGAATACAGCACCAGCGCATGCCAGTTCACACCGGCACCGGCGCGTACGATGGCATGGTCGGCATGGTGCGCAATGATGGCGATATCGCGGTTTTCGAAACACAGCACGCAACCATGCCGGTCGCCAGCCAACAGCACGTTGCTGCCGCTGCCCAGCACCAACAAGGGAAGCTCGGCAATCTCCGGCGCGGCCAGCGCCTGCGGCAATGCCTCGGGCGTGTGGATGCCGAGCAACCAGCGCGCCGTGGCTTCGACATGAAACGTGTTGAGCGCGCGCAGCGGCGCATGCGCACTCAAGCTCCAGCCGGCCTGTACTGCATCGCTCATAGCGGCGAGACCGCGCCACCACTGGGCGCTTCGCGACGGCGACGGATGGCATCCACGCACTCGCCGATCAACCGCGGCCCGCGATACACCAGGCCGCTATAGCACTGCACCAGGCTCGCACCCGCCGCCATCTTGGCCAGCGCGTCGGCGCCGGAGTTGATGCCGCCCACGCCGATCAACGGGATCGACTCGGGCAAGCGTGCGCGCAAGCGGCGCAGCACGAGCGTGGATTGCCCCAGCAGCGGCGCCCCGGATAAGCCGCCGGCCTCGGCAGCCAGCGGATGATTGGCAATCAGGGTGCGCGTCACCGTGGTGTTGGTGGCGATCACGCCATCCACCGCCAGGTCGGCCAACACGCGCGCGGCGGCATCGATGTCGCGGTCGTTGAGATCCGGCGCCACCTTCACCAGCATCGGCACGCGCTTGCCGTGCTGCGCGGCCAACGCTTCCTGGGTTTCGCGCAGATCGGCGATCAGCCGACGCAATGCCTGTTCTTCCTGCAGTTCGCGCAAACCGGCGGTATTGGGCGAGGAAATGTTGACGGTGATGTAGTCGGCCAGCGGATATACGCGCTCCATGCAGTAGCGGTAATCGCTGGTGGCTTCCTCGTTGGGTGTGTCCTTGTTCTTGCCGATGTTGATGCCGAGCAGCCCGCCGCGACGGCGTGCGCGCTGCACATTGGCCACCAGCGCATCCACGCCCAGATTATTGAAGCCCATGCGGTTGATCACCGCCTGGTACTCCGGCAACCGGAACATGCGCGGCTTGGGATTGCCCTCCTGCGGGCGCGGGGTCACGGTGCCGATCTCGATGAAGCCGAAGCCCAGCGCCAGCAGCGCATCGATGTGCTCGCCGTTCTTGTCCAGGCCGGCGCCGAGGCCGACCGGGTTGGGGAACAGCAAACCAAATGCCGGCGTCGGCAGCGGCACCGGGCGCTTGGCCAGCAGCGATGTGGTGCCCGTGCGGTAGGCGGTGTCGATGGAGCGCAACGCCAGCGCATGGGCGCGCTCGGCATCGAGGGTAAACAGCAGGGGGCGGGCAAGCGAATACATGGGAGTCAGTTCAATTTCCCTGCGAACACGCGGGTCTGGTATTGGAAGTCGATCTGCCCGTCCTGTGCGTGCGCATCGAACAGCGTGCGCAGCGCGGCGAGCATCGGCGCGTGGCGTGGGTCGTGTGCGAGCGGTGCGTAGGAGGACGACAACAGGCGGCCGCGCAGTGCCTCGAAATCCAGTCGCTGCACATTGGGAAAGCGCGCCATTGCGCGGAACCCATCGCCGAACCAGGCCTGCATGGTCGCATCGTCCTGGTAGCGCTCTGCCACTGCCGAGTAGTCGGTGCCGTAGTCCAGCAACAGTTGCTCGTAGCCACGCAAGAAGGCGGTTGTATCCAGCTCGCGCGAGTTCCAGTAGATCACCGCCAATCCATCGGGCCGCAGCACGCGCGCCCATTCGGCACGAATGGCCTGGGTGTCGAACCAGTGGAAGGCCTGCGCGGCAGACACCAGGCCCATGCTGGCATCGGCCAGCCCGGTGGCCTCGGCCGTGCCATCGATGGCCTGGAACTTGGGGAAACCCGCCAGCCATTGCTGCGCGGCCGCACGCATGGCCGGATTCGGTTCCACGGCCGTGACCGCATAGCCGGCTTCCAGGAACAGCCGGCTGGAAATGCCGGTACCGGCGCCGATATCGGCTACCGCAGTCGCCGGCGTGATGCCCAGTTCGTCATGCAACCAGCGCAGCAACTGCGGCGGATAACTGGGCCGGTAGCGCACATAGGCCGCCACGCGGTCGTTGAAACGCTGGGCCGAGGAGGGCGCGGCCATGCTCAACTGTTTGCGGCCGCAAGCCAGGCCATGCCGCCGAAGAACAAGACGAACACCGCAATGCCGATCAGCCACATGGCCACTGCCAACCAGCCGAGGATCAGCCCGCCGATGGCCAGGCCGTCGCCTTCCAGCCCCTGCGGATTGCGGCGGATTTCCGCGCGCGCCAGGTGGCCGGTAATGATGGCGCACACGCTGCCGAGGAACGGGATCAGCGTCCAGCCGAGAATGCCTGCGACCAGGCTGACGATCGCCATGGCGCTGGTCTGTCGAACGACAACGTTCATCATGAACTCCTAGAAATTGGTGGCAGCACAGGGCCGGCGTGGTCCGATTATCCCAGAGCGGCCGCCCGAATGGCGTGCCGTCTGCGGCGGAAACGCGATTGCCGGGCCATCGATGGCCGGAGAGGGTGGCCTGAACGGCCTGATTGCGCGGGGCAGGGCTGCGTTACTGATGGGATCTCGCCCGTCATCTACCCTTGGCGAACTGCTGCACGGGGAGCGTGGCGCTCCCTGGCTATCGCTATGACAGGCCAGCCGCAGCGGGGGCCATGCGACACCTGCAGCGCGTCGGCCATTGCCGGCGCGCTGCGATGCCACCGATCACAGATCGAATTTGATGCCCTGCGCCAGCGGCAGCGAGTCGGAGTAGTTGATCGTATTGGTCTGACGGCGCATGTAGACCTTCCACGCATCCGAGCCGGATTCGCGACCGCCGCCGGTTTCCTTCTCGCCGCCGAACGCGCCGCCGATCTCCGCACCGGAGGTGCCGATGTTGACGTTGGCGATGCCGCAATCGCTGCCCGCAGCGGACAGGAACTTCTCGGCCGCCTTGAGGTTCTGGGTGAAGATCGACGACGACAGGCCCTGCGGCACACCGTTCTGCAGGTCGATCGCCTCGTCCAGCGTGCTGTACTTCATCACGTAGAGGATCGGCGCGAAGGTCTCGTGCTGCACCACCGCGTCGCTGTTCTGCAGCCCGGTGACGATCGCCGGCAGTACGAAGTTGCCCGGGCGGTCGATCGCGGTGCCGCCCACTTCCACCGTGCCGCCAGCGGCCTTGGCCTTGGCGATCGACGCCAGGAACTGCTCCACCGCGCCGCGGCTGTTGAGCGGGCCCATCAGGTTTGCCGGGTCGGTGGGGTCGCCGATCTTGCTGTCGAGCTGCTTGTACGCCTTGACCAGCGTGGCCAGCACGTTGTCGTAGATGGAGTCGTGCACGATCAGCCGGCGCGTGGTGGTGCAGCGCTGGCCGGCAGTGCCGACCGCCCCAAACACGATGCCCGGGATGGCCAGCTTCAGGTCGGCAGTCTCGTCGAGGATGATTGCGTTGTTGCCGCCCAGCTCCAGCAGGCAACGGCCCAGGCGGTGGGCGACCTTTTCAGCGACCACGCGGCCGATTTGGGTCGAGCCGGTGAAGCTGATCAGCGGGATGCGGGTGTCTTCGACCAGCTTCTCCGACAACGAGATGCCGGCATCGTTGATCAGGAAGAAGATGTCCGGGAAGCCGGCATCCTTGAGCGCGGCGTTGCAGATCTTCATCGTCGCGATCGCGGTCAGCGGCGTCTTGTTGGACGGCTTCCAGATGCAGATATCGCCGCAAATTGCTGCCAAAAAAGCATTCCAGGCCCACACCGCCACCGGGAAATTGAACGCACTGATGATGCCCACCAGGCCCAGCGGCTGGTACTGCTCGTACATGCGGTGGCCAGGGCGCTCCGAATGCATGGTGTAGCCGTAGAGCATGCGGCTCTGGCCCACCGCGAAGTCGGCGATGTCGATCATCTCCTGCACTTCGCCATCGCCTTCGGGCTTGCTCTTGCCCATTTCCAACGCCACCAGCGAACCGAGCGCATCCTTGTGGGCACGCAGCGCCTCGCCACATAGGCGAACGGCTTCGCCGCGGCGCGGCGCCGGCGTGGTCCGCCACACCTTGAAGGCCGCCTGCGCGCGCTGGATGATCAGTTCGTAGTCTTCCGGCGTCGTGGCCTGCACATCGGCGATCACCGCATTGGTGGTCGGATTGAGCGGCTGCAGCACTCCGGCACCGGTGGCCTGCGACCAGGTCGCCTCGCCGAGGTAGGTACCGGAATTGGACGCGGCGAGGTCGAGCGCCTTGAGCAGGTCAGCGGACATGGAATCTCCTGGAAACAGTGGCGGTCGCGCGGTAGCCGAGGCCGGCACCGACACGGGTAGCCGCTAATTTTAGCAGGCTCCACCCACCCCCTGCCGGCTTGGCAAGCTGGCTGAACATGCGACAATGCCGCCCTTGGCCCCGTAGCTCAGCTGGATAGAGCGTCCCCCTCCTAAGGAAGAGGGAAAATTGTGGGGTCGCCGCTATCCTTTCTAACCTGTTGTTTAATAAGGCCTGGGTTCGCCCGTTCGGCGGATGCGATGCAGGTCTAGAAATCCCAAAGCAGCTTCTAACAGCGCTTGTTCGCCACAGTATTGCCACGGCTTCCATGGTCTCCTAGGCTGCGCTATAGTGAGTCTAGGGATGGCCCATCGCACATGTCTGCAAGCGCGCTTCAAACGCTTCGAGAGTTGTATCCGCAGCGATATGCACTTCGGCCCGAAGAGGTCGCACATGTGCTTCGTGGCCAAAGCACGAGAGGGGTGGTCCAGCGCGTTCGCGAAGGGATGCAGTCGGGGCGCTATCCAGGTGCCCGCAAGATCGACGGATTGATCCAGATGCCCCTTGAAGCGTTGGCTGAAATCTTGGATCCGGCGCCCGCACCTCAGCCTGTTGTTCCGACCATCACGCCTTCATCCTCGCGACGACGATCCGCCATTGGGCCGCGTCTCGGTTTCGTGCGGGCGGCAGGCTTCTGGGAGCAAGTGATGGGGATCATTGGCGATCAGGAATTGGCCGATGAGCTAGGTGAAGTCGCGGCGAAAGTCTTGCACGAGCTTCGCTATGAGGAGGCTGAGGCCAGATCGCGCGCTCAGCGCAATGAGCTTATGCGCTAGCGAGCGCATCATCTTTCTCACGCGGATTGCTCCTGCGTCCACAGAGAAGACTGGGGTGGCACCTTCGAAAGAAGATGGTGGGTCGGACATAGACGTCAAGAGTGGGTTGAACCGGCGCGAGTTGAAGCCCCGTCCGCCGCGATCTGGGATGTCGGATCGACGGGAATGCGGCACTGACAGATCGAGTCTGATCAGGGGAACTGGGACGCTGGCTCCCCCCTTCTACGTTGCCCAGATGCTTGCTAATCTGACCGTGGGCGTGGTCGACGCCTGCTGCTCACCTTGGCAAACCCTCACGGGACGACATCCACCCGAACCATGTCTGATCTTCCCACTGTGGCGGATCCGGGCAGTGAGCACCTGGCCCCCGCCCATAGCGAGGAGTTCAGCCACGCGTTTCATCAAGCCCACGCCTGCCCAGGTCGAAGCCCTGAAAAAGCGGGCCAAGCATATTCAGCGCAACGGTGGCGGCAAGCACGCCGACTTACTCAACCGAGTCGCCCGCAGCGCCGACACACGATGTCGACAGTGCTGGCAGAGCGGGGCGTCCCAGAGCGCGAGATCGCGCTAATCACCGGGCATGCAGTCAACTCGCAGGTGTCGACACTCGCTTGGCACTACATCCATATTGCGGATACCGCAAGCCTGCCACGACGAGTTGAAGTGCTTGCTTCTTTTCGCCCGGCCGTGCCCCTGATGAGCTACAAAGTCCGGCAGTTTGAATCGTCACTGGACGAATCAAGATTCCATTTATAAATCTGCTAATACTTGGCGATTACGGCAGCGATGTGGTCAAGGAGCGGCTTGA
The DNA here is from genome assembly GCF_001908725.1 of Xanthomonas vesicatoria ATCC 35937. Taxonomy (NCBI): domain Bacteria; kingdom Pseudomonadati; phylum Pseudomonadota; class Gammaproteobacteria; order Lysobacterales; family Lysobacteraceae; genus Xanthomonas; species Xanthomonas vesicatoria. The sequence continues at coordinate 29,165 of NZ_CP018725.1, forward strand.
AACCAGCAAAGTCGATTGCCGCAGCTTTGGCCTTCACAATCGTCTCTGCAAAAGCTGACTTGCTTATATGAATTGAAGGATCGAATTCGTTGTTCTTCTTAATCTTTTTTCCATTGTAGATCGTCTTCGCATCTAACTCTGCCTTTATAAAAGCTGGGTCAAAGCAGTCTTCGATACAGTGGAGCTCGCTATCCTTGTCGTGAGGCGATGTAAGGATCACATGAAGGTTGTCAAAAACCTTGACAGCTTGCGTGCCCGGCGCAACCACTGTCTTTGTAATTTTCTCGATCAGGTTGATCGTGTTGCGCCCGATTTGATCATTGTCTACGACGATGATGACCGGCTTCGCCCCCCTGGGGCCCGTTATATGCCGATACTCTTCGTGATAGTTTTTGATGAATGCAATAAGCGGGTGGCCGCCTCCGGAAAGCCCGAAGAGTCGTTCCATTCTAGGGGTGTGGCGCAATAAGTGGACGAGAATGTCGGAGCCTGTATAAAGCGTGGGGTAAGATGCGGATAAGCTCTTGATTGCCGACTTTAGGTAGACAACATCTGTCTTCCCTTCAAACAAAAGAACAGGCTTATCATGTGCGGCAAACTGCGTGTAAAAAAGAAAGCGCTTGTAAAGCCTTTCGGTGCTGGTCAGTTCCGGCGGTGGCGGTGCGCCGTAGCGACGAAAGGCCTCCACCTGTAAGGCAAACCCAATCATGCCTTGCAGTTGATTTCTGGTGCCAACTTCTTTCTGGACGCTAGTATTACCGGATGCGCCCAGGACCGAATTCTTTCGATGAAAGATGCCAGAGCTTCGCAAATGATGGACCATCACTCGCAGCCGCTTCTGGTAATCAGAATTAACATTGACGAATTTGTTTACAATAATGCCAGTAACATCTTGCCGAGAGCGGCGATAGAGCATTCGAGTTTTGGAAGCGTTGATTGAAAATCTGCTCGCTTTCACTGAATCTTCTACGGTCTTCGAAAGCGTCCAAGCGTGTGGAGCAATCTCAGAGGCGACCGCCGTTGGGAATTCCGGAGCAGAGGTAGAGAATGTAATGTCATCGGCATACCTTGAATAAGCGCAACCGTTTGCACGCGCAATCTTTACCAATCGCATGTCAAGAATATTGCCAATTAAATTAGTGATGACTGGCGAAGTTGGGGCGCCTTGCGGCAATTTGCTTTCGTGGCAGGCCAGCTGTGCAATAAGTGTCGCGACATCAGGTTTGAGTCGAAAATGCTTGTTATTGGTGAAGTAACCGCGAACTCGACCGAAATTGATCGTCCCGAAGAAATCCTCAAGGTCAAAGTTTAGGACATATCGCTTGCCACAGTGGATGTCAGCATTGGTCAGGATCGAGTGATCCCTTCGGAAGCCATGTGAAAGGCGCTTCTTAACTCCAAGAGCGGCCTCGATTTCCAGCTCGCATTCTTGGAGGAGCTCAGCCAAATTCTGCTGAGCGAGCTTCAACTGCGGGATTGGGGCGTGGATGGTTCGTTTACCACCAGACCTTTTAGCAATGTCGAAGGCGCTATATCGAGCCTTTGTGCCCCAAGCTACATATCCCAGAGCTTTCGGCTGGAAGCCAATGAGGTGAGCAACATCACTCGCGCCACTGCACTGTTGGAGCGCAAAGAGCTTACTCATGTCACATCCATGTATCAAGGAAAGAGGAGGGGTTACAGGAACTCTCTCGCACGCGAGGCGAGCGCCAAGCTGCACTCAGCGCCACCGGGCAAATCCATCCTGCAATTTCTTCTGATGCCGCGATACGACGGCAACCAAATCTTCCTGCAACCCCGGCTCCGATCATAGCGACCTCCACGCGGTTTTTCCAGCCCAGAGGTCATCGGCTATTTACGCTTTGCGCAGTCGGCTGAGGTGGGGCAGACTGGGCTACGGCGATGCCAAGGGGGTGGGTGCTTGCGTATTCAGATGCTCAGGGGAAGAGAGTTCGCGACGAAGTTCGCATTGCAGCCGGGAAACTTTGCTTGGTTCTTAGGCGCGGGAGCCTCTGCGAGCGGGCGCATACCCACTGGCTACGCAATGATCCGTGACTTCAAGAAGGAGTTGTTCTGTCGCGCAACAGGCATGTCGAGAAGAGAGGTGGACTCGACAGATCCGCTATGGATTGAGCGCATCGACTCGTATCTTGAGAGCGAGGCGCTTCTTCCGCCGCCTGGTCATCCTACTGAATATGCGTGCGCCTTCGAAGCGGTGTATCCAAGTGCTGCTGATCGTCGGCTCTATATCGACAAACAGGTGAGCTTGGGAAAGCCATCTTTTGGACATCGAGTCCTTGCGAGTCTTCTGGTCTCGGGAAGGGCACCATGCGTGTTTACGACGAATTTTGACAGTTTGGTCGAGACTGCGGCCACGCTTGCTCGCGAAGTTGCTTCTCCCGCCGAGCGAGCGACGCTTACGGTTGCGGCCATAGACAATGCCGTGCGCGCGCTGCGGTGTTTACGGCAGAACGACTGGCCCCTTCTCGCTAAGATTCATGGCGATTTCCAATCCGAGGATTTGAAGAACACTAGAGATGAGCTTCAAGCGCAAGACGAAGCCATGCGCAAGGTGCTCAGCGAAGCCTGTCGCCGCTTCGCCTTGATCGTCGTTGGTTACAGTGGTCGCGATACTTCGGTCATGAATGTTCTTGGTGATGCCCTAGACAGTGAAGATGCTTTTCCAGGAGGCATCTATTGGATGACTAGAGACGCGTCAGAACTGCTGCCTGAAGTCACGCGTTTTCTTGAGCAGGCAAACGCTCAGGGCATCTCTGCGAACATCGTTGAGTGCCAGAACTTCGACGAGTTCGCCGGCGATATTGCGGATGCCTTAGAGTTTTCAGAAGGTCTCATCGAGCATATCCGAGGTGCGGAGCCTGAGCCCTTTCTGCGCCTCGCTGCGATGCCTAGTCATGAAGCTCGTCGTGATCCCATTCTCCGATTCTCTGCTGTCCGATTGTCGAACTTGCCAACGGTCGCAAGGAGATTTGAGCTTGGGAGACCGGCGGAAGTTCTTGAACTTCGAACGAAGCTTAGGGAGCATAAGGCAAAGGCGATTATCGCGGCGGTAGGGAAATCATGGGCGGCTTTCGGATCTGATACTGATATCCTCCGGGCTCTTGATAGTTACCAGCCTAGGCTCGCTGGCACTATCGCTCTCGATCCGCATTCTGATAGTTGGGCGAAAGGTCTTCTATACGATGCGCTGGTGCGGGCGCTTTGTAGGGGCAGGCCATTGCATCCACGCCTCAAGAGAAGTGGGCATACCGTGCTCGTATCATCCGGATCTTCAGACGAGGCGGCGGATCGACGCGCGCAGCGCGAGAGGGCGTTGGGACCTCTCAAAGCAGCTTACGGCGCTTCACTATATGGTCGAGTAAAGGATTTGGGCTTTCCCTACGCCGAAGCCTTGACGATCCGTTTAGAAGAGGTTGATGGCGCTTGGTGGTGCGTCTTCGACCCCTTCACTCAGGTTGACCTTCCTCTCGAAAATTTCTCCGCGGCAGAAGTTCCGCAGCGGTCAAAGAGAAAACCTAATCCAGCCGCCGATTGGATTCGCGAACAATGGGCGAAGCGCTACAACAGCAGATGGTCTGGAATTATTGACGCTTGGTCTTCGCTATTAGCTGGAGAGGCGCGCGCGTTCTGGATCCGGACGGAGGAAGGAGTTGATGCTGAATTCCATGTGAGCTCAGTAACTGCTTGGAGTGTTCCTTCGCATGATCACCCCTACTTCCAGAGGCGAGCTAGATGAACGCTCCAGGCATCGAGGCGAAGCTGTCACCTTTCCAGCTTTTGGAAGAGCCGGTTCTTTCGTTTTCTCCGGATGACCTGCGTCAGGCTGACATCCACCCTCTTAGAGGGCTGGCCAAGTTTGGTCCATATTCGCAGAAGTCGTTCGAAACCTTTACCCCCGCCCTTCGAGTAGCTGTTGTCGGCCCGAAGTCTGGGTGGAAAAAAATAGTTACGTTGATGAAATTACTACAGCAACCGCAACAACCTGCTGATCGAGCTGACTACGTCCCAAATTATCCGGGCTTTGAAAGGCTTTTTGGAATCCCACTGACCTCGGCGGCAGTGTCTGCGCGTGTGCAGTGGTCTGACGATGTTGCGGAATTTCCGTTCAAAGGATCTGCGGAGCAGCGACTTGCGGCTGCGTTTAGAGACGCGCTCGCCACCTTGGATGGGGTGCGATCTGAGTTCGATGTCGTTGTAGTTCATTTGCCCGAGAGTTGGGGGCACTTTTCGCGCACCGATGACTTCGATGCGCACGACACGCTTAAGTCGATTGGCGCGCAGCTTGGCGTTCCTACCCAAGTCGTAAATGATCGAGCCTTTGCATTTGCAGAGAAGTTCGCCGCGTCGATCGCGTGGCGCCTGGCAATCGCGCTATATGTAAAAGCAGGCGGAACTCCTTGGAGATTGGCGTCATTGCCCGGTGTCCCAAACGACACTGCTTACATCGGGCTTGCGTATGCCCTGAAGCCTAGTGGTGACGGTATGCACTATGTCACCTGCTGCTCCCAGGTGTTCGATATGGATGGCGGGGGAATGCAGTTTGTGGCTTTCGAGGCGCGAGACCCTATCCCGGATGTTCAGACGGCGAAAAGAAATCCGTTCCTCAGTCGTGCTGATATGCGTGCAGTGCTGTCACGGAGTCTACAGATTTATCAGAGCAGGAACGCCGGGTCTCTTCCGAGGCGTCTTGTGATCCACAAAACTACCGCTTTCCAAGGAGAGGAAATCCAAGGAGCGCGGGAGGCTTTGTCTTCAATATCTGAGATTGAGTGCCTGGAAATTGGAGCGAACTCAGCATGGCGAGGAGTGTGGATGACACCAAATCTGCAAGGTCCCAAGCGAACCAAGGCGGATGGTTATCCAGTGCCTCGCGGTGTTGTTCAAGTTAGATCCGGAAATTCGTGCTTCGTATGGGTTGCTGGCAACGCCCCAGGTGTGTCATCCAAAGGTGCTTACTATCAGGGCGGCAAGAGTATCCCTCGGCCCTTGGTAATCACCAGGCATGCTGGCGCGGGGCCATTGAGTGTGGTCGCCTTGGAGGCCCTTGCCCTAACGAAGATGGATTGGAACAACGACGCGCTCTATGATCCAGTGCCGGTGACGATTCGATATTCGCAAAAGCTCGCTAGGACAATTGCGAATGTTCCCAGCCTTCCGGGCAGTAGTTATCCCTACCGACACTTCATGTGACTCACGGGTGGAACACATTTCCCGGCCCCAACACTTGATCGAACTGCCCCGTACGATAGACAGGCACCAGCACATTCGGCTGTAGGCCTTCAGTGCCTGCTGCTGTCGTAAAGCGATGCTGGGGCTGGCATACCTTCGACGTCCCCCCAATTTTGAGTAGCACGCCAGTTTGGAGTCCAATTCCCTAACCGAAGGAGATTGGACGTGAAGAAGCGCTTTTCCGAAGAACAGATCATTGGTTTCCTGCGCGAAGCCGAAGCGGGCGTGGCGATCAAGGACCTGTGCCGGCGCCATGGCTTCAGCGAGGCCTCTTACTACCTGTGGCGCAGCAAGTTCGGCGGGATGAGCGTGCCCGATGCCAAGCGGCTCAAAGACCTTGAAACGGAGAACGCGCGGCTGAAGAAGTTGCTGGCCGAGCAGCTGTTTGAGAACGATCTGATCAAGGATGCGCTGCGAAAAAAGTGGTGAGCGCGCCGGCGCGTCGTGCGCTGGTGCGCGAGTGGACGGGGTGCGGTGCCAGCGAGCGCCGCGCCTTGGCCGCGATCGGCATGAGCGCCAGCGCGCTGCGCTACTGCCCGCGCGAAGATCGCAACGTTGAGCTGCGCGAGCGCATCGGTGCGTTGGCGCATCGCCATCGCCGTTATGGCGTGGGCATGATCTATCTCAAACTGCGACAGGAAGGCCGCATCGTGAACTACAAGCGTGTGGAGCGATTGTGCCGCGAGCAGCAGTTGCAAGTCCGCCGCCGCAAGCGCAAGAAAGTCTCGGTAGGCGAGCGTCAGCCGCTATTGCGGCCGGCACAGGCCAACCAGGTATGGTCGATGGACTTCGTGTTCGACCGCACCGCCGACGGTCGGGTGATCAAGTGTCTGGTAATCGTGGATGATGCAACCCACGAAGCGGTCGCCATCGAGGTGGAGCGCGCAATAGCGGGCCATGGCGTGACGCGTGTGCTGGATCGGCTCGCCATCCGCCGCGGCTTGCCGCAGGTGATCCGCACGGACAACGGCAAGGAGTTTTGCGGCAAGGCGATGGTGGCCTGGGCGCATGCGCGTGGCGTGCAGTTGCGACTCATCCAACCCGGCAAGCCGAATCAGAACGCCTACGTTGAATCGTTTAACGGCCGCCTGCGCGACGAATGCCTCAACGAACACTGGTTCCCGACACTGCTGCATGCACGCACCGAGATCGAGCGCTGGCGCCGCGAATACAACGAGGAGCGACCCAAGAAAGCAATTGGCGGCATGACGCCCTCCGCGTATGCCCAACAGCTGGCCAACGCCGCTATCATCAACCCCGGGCTCTAAACCTGGCCGCTACTCAGGGCGGGGGGGCGTCGGAGCTGCTCAACCTCGAGTTCAGCGGCTCGTCCTGTAATTTGATTGGCTGAAAGGCTCAAAGCATTACCTCCTTATGAACATGGACGAGTCCGTGCCAATGCGGCGAGACAATGGGAGATGATCATCCAGACGGATGGATGGTTGCCCCCCCTTCGCCAAGATTCATTCCGAACAGAAAATTCACCGCTTCGTAGCGCTGGCAGGTGGGTAGATGCTGTCAAGTGGGCCTGGAGGTCACCAGCTTCCTCACGCCGCTGCTCTAAAGACCCACTCTTCGTATCTCCCAATCGCCACGCGATAGCGTTCGGACCTGATGGAGATCAGTGTCGTAGATGGCGATCAGGTCAGAGCTGCTGGCGATGATGTGGCCTCGGATCTTTCGCTCACCCTTTTCCCAGAGTTCTGCATCGCCTCGCGATACCGGACCAAGGAGGCGACGCTTCTCAGTAACTGCTTCCTTCTTTCCGTAACGCTCCCCAATCACGCCTGGGATTGTTGAAACGAGCAAGCCAACGGAATACAGCGTCAATGCTAGATAAATTCCCGAAAAGGCTATACCTCCTGAGGTGAGGCCAAGCTTTACTCGTGGATGACGCCGATAGAAATCTTGAAGGCGACCATTGCGAACCGATTGTGCGGGGAGGCGGTAAACCCAGATAGCTAGCCATAACGTAAAAAAAGCGATCGCTATTGAAACCCAAGGAAAAGCGTTGAACATTCCGAACCCTTGAAGCACAACGGCATAGTAACCGCGAACAACCTTCCAGTCGGCCGATTGGGGAAATAGGTCGGCTTGAACGCCCCAGGCTTTGAGGTAGCTGGTGTAGGCAACATGTCCGCATCCGTGAAGCACGATTCCAGCCAGCGTCGTCATGGCAGCTAGGCTAGCGACGAAGCGTGTGATGGACCACGACTGTCTGGAGGATGCACTGTTCGGGTCTTCTGGTGGCGAGCTGGAACGCTTCGATCGGACAATTTCGGTATGGCGCATGGTTATCGTGTTCAATGAGCTACTCAGCTACTTTGATCGTTCCGCAAGAATCCGATGTGATGCACCGAATTGACGTCAGCCATAAAACGCCCTGAGCCTGACTCTCGGGCGTAATCGAAAAGGAGAAGATAGTGGCCAACCATCTCATCGATACTCGATAGGCCATAACGTGCGAGGATAGGGGGGATCTTGTCCCGGTGAATGGCGATACGGAAGCTCTGGTGCGTGGGGCCGAAGTTGGAAAAGTAAGTGTTATGGCCCTGCCAGATGCTCCAAGATCTGACAAGGCCCCAGAACCCTAGCCAGCGACCGGTGTGCTGCGCCATGCTTGCCGATTCAAAACGCACGAAAGCGTTATGGACCGCCAACTCAGGTCGGTCATTGCCTGGCATGCGAATCATCATGGCGCTTGTCTTAAAGGTCGGCCCCTCGACTAGTTGTTCAAGCAGCTTTTGAGGCCCGCGCGACACCGTGTTGGACCGACGCGTGCGATCGTCACCCGCGCGGGAACGGCTTTCATCATCCGTGGCCTCGACTTCACCAGTGCCCGGTTCTTCGCTTTCGGGCGTCAGTGACGGGATCAGCACGATCAGCGTGGTGTTTCGTTGCTCCCAATGAGCCACAGTCCGATCGGTATCATCGTCTTCCCATGGATCACCATAGCTGCGGGTGATGTCGCACTTGTCGCCGTGGGGTAGGGCGTAGAAGTGAGCAACCTTGCTGCGCCGCCCTGGGCTGGGCCTGGATGCCGACCTGAAATGAGCAGTTGCCTCGCAATGAGGGCAACGCAGATGAGGCTTCAATGCTCGGCGAGCAGACACATCCAGGTCCGCTACTTCCTGGGCCGTGTAGTCCTGGTCGCTTCGACGATCCCTTGCTTTGTCCATCAGCCACCCCCTGCCTTAGCTCGCATGCTTTCAAGGGTTGCGCCGGCAGTCAAGATGTTTAAGTTGAGGAGATCCGACCGGCCTCATGCCTCCCCTTATATCCAAAAAAGACAGAGGTCGCTGTGGAGAAATACGATAAAATAGTAGAGATTGTCGATTGAGCGCCGCGCAGCTTTACTGTGATAAATTTGTCCAGAATAATTTGCTAACCAACCGATTGGAACAGTCCTGAATGACAACCGCATCTTTGAGTGCCCTTGCCGCTGCCAAGGAAAAATTGGCAGCAGAAATTCGGAAGTTGGAAGAGCAGGAGGCTCAGCTGCGCCAGCAACATTCGTCCGAAGCATACTCGGAGATCGTCAAATTGCTTGATCAATACAGCGAGCATTTCAGTGCAAAGCAAAAATCTGAAATTGCCGCTCTGATCGGTGTTGGGATAGCCAAGCCGAAGAAAGCTGCTTCCGCAAAGAAAGAAGTGGCGCCGAAGTATTGGCTGCCACACAACCAAGAAACGTGGTCAGGGCGTGGCCGTCCGCCCAAAGCCTTCACCATCTGGCAGGGCAGTGCCTCTTACAAGGAATGGAAAGCCAAGCACCCGGATGAGAAGTTCCCGGCTTTCCCTGGCTGAGGCTTGCGAATGCGAGGCAACGAGTGCCCGAATTCTCTTCGGGCACTCGTTTTCTACGTCTTCGGATTGTCGTCTATTAGCTCAGATCACAACCACTCGGCTGTGGCCAAGTGGTTGCCGGCAGCATCGCTTTGACATTAGCTGGCGCTGTGATGCCAATCGTGCTGGCGCCAAAGGTGTCTTCCAGCTCATTGATGCTGACGATGTAGCTGTCCAGCGATCCGAGCGTGGCACTGTTTGGAATGAGCCAACTAATGGCCCGAGAGCCGCCACTTGGATTGGCCGTGATGATGGTCTTCCAGAAGAAGTCTGGTGTCCGGATGCCATGACTGGTGAGGAAGTAGTCGTTGGTCGTGTCGCTATAAATGACGCCGCCATAGACTTGGACGCTTGCGATATCGCGATAACACTCAGCCACTTCTTCAGCACGGACCCAGATGCCTTGATTGAAGCTAGCCACCTGAGGAACGATGTTGGACATCAAGTTAGCGCGGCGGATGTAAGTTGCGTTGTAGTCCATGTGGTTGGACGTCACCAAGTGCCCCGGTCATAGCCCGAACGCACGCTGGCATAGGAAGCACTGGACGTCTGGCCTGCGCAGCCGCTGGGCAGTTCAGTATCCAAGTTGAAGCTTGAAGGGCGCGCTGCCGAGCCGGTGTCGGCTTGCAAGACATACTCGTAGCGCAGCGCGGTGCGGTTGGTGCAGTCGTAGCTCAACGTGTAGCCACCCTTGTTGAGCGTGACCACCTGGGCCTGGGCCGCAGCACTGAACGTGGTGATCAACGACACGGCGAGGAAGATTCGGAATCGCATAGCAGCACATCTCCTTGTGTTTTCTGGGGTCGCACATGCTCGGCAAGCACGGAAAAAGGCCGTTGCCAGTTCAGGAACGCATGAGTTGACGGAGTTGAAGCAGGCAGCCCAACTGGGCGAGTGGCAGGGTTGCGCCGCGCCCCTGTTGCCAAGATGTGGCACGCGGTCGTCACTTGTATCTAACAAACGAACTCTAGCGTCAATTCTTAATTCTTGAAGCCGTGACCCAGCTCCAACACCTCATCACTAGGAGGTGGATGTCCCCATAGCGTGGCACAGGCGGTGCGATCTCAGGCGATGCGACAGCGCTACCGATACTCAAGCCCATGGATAGAGCCGAGCTTCGCTTTCACCTCGAACGCCTAGATGAGGCCGTGCCCGCTTTGCGGGCCTCCAGTCCTGACCGGCGCCACTTTTGGCAAGCCTTTGCCAGCATGGTCTCTGCCATCGAGAGCAAGGCGTTAACGAGCGAAGACGCGCAGTTCGTCGGCCGTCGAGCCGACGAAATCTTGTCGTGGCACGGGCTCGAGAGCAGCGGCGAAAGCGCCTGAGGTCATCGGTGCTGCCATAGCCCGACCCTGTGGACAGCAATGCGCTTGCATGCAGGCATGACGCACGCAGGCGCGTGTCTGCTAATGCCCCATCCATCGCAGGGCACAGTAGGCAACCGCCAGTGCTGACATTGGCCGCGCCTGTTTCTATCCTCTGTTTGGCCTGCAAGCCTTGAGGCATCCATCGAGATTTTTTACCAGCATTGAGCCTCTGAAAGGGACCTTGGCTTCGCTGTCCCTACCGTAACGTCACGTTGAGTCTGCAGGAAGCCTTGGGTTTCCTGGGCATCTGGGTCCTCGATCACCTAGCCATAGGCCGCCAGCAGCACACCCGCTTGGCGGCAATGGGCTGGGTATAGCCCACCCCTCTCTTTTGCTACCCTTTAACTTCAGAGGAGAAGGCGATGAAGCTTAAGCGGGAAGCTAAAACACTGAAATCCAAGTCATTGGCTTCATTGCGCCGAGGACTTGAAGCTTTTAATAGTCACGATGATATTGGTCGACCCGAGGTAATCTTGCTGCTGCTCCAACATGCTAGCGAGATGCTCACAAAGGCTCTCTTGGTTCAAAAGGACGAAGATGTATTTGATAAAGAGAAAGGGACATCTATCGGCCTTGAGAGATCTCTGAAAATCGGGCTATCAAAGGGTTGGCTGACCGTAGCTCAGGTAGGGTCTATTCGAGTTATTGATGCCATGAGAGATCAAGCTCAGCACTGGATGATCGTTGTGCCTGAGGATGCGCTTTATATAAATGCGCGAGCGCTTATTACGACGCTGGATGAAATTCTTTCTATTCATTTCGGTGACTCTCTCGCTGATCACCTTCCTTTGAGAGTTCTTCCACTCTCAACGCTGCCCATTCCAGATTTCATTATGCTGATAAATCGGGAATATGCTCAAATCCGAGAGTTGTTAGCCCCTGGTCGCCGCGCTCGTGATGAGGCGAGAGGACGAATCACTGCGCTATTGGCAATGGAAGCACACGTGAGTGAAGAGGTCTCGGTGTCGAAACGAGACCTGGATCGAATCGAAGATGCAATCAAGAGTGGCACTCAGGTGGAACAGGTGTTTCCACGCCTGATGACATTGGCAACCGATGTTTCAGGAGAGGGTCCTACTATTCGAGTTCGAATCACAAAGGCCCCAGATGCTCCCGGAATTCGATATGTGTCTGGTGACGATCCTGAGGGAGCAGCCGCCATTCGCGAGGTGGATCTTCAGAGGAAGTATCATTTAAGCCCTAGTGCTCTTGCGGTAAAGCTTGGTTTGAATACCAGTAAGGCCAAGGCGGTGCGAGATTTTCTAAAAGTTGATGAGGATCCGGCGAATGTCATGGTTTTTGAGTTCGGCTCTCAAAAGCACCCTCGTTACTCGGATAACGCACTTCGAGTTCTGAAAGCGGCCATTAGCCCAGAACTAGTCGAGCGCGCTTGGAGGGAGCGTGCTGGGCGTCGCTAAATATATATAAAAGCGCGAAATTTTGGGTGTCGATGGCAAGAGGTTATGGGGCCATAAATTGGGCGACAGTGACGCGGTAACTGGCGAGCACGTTGTAAAAAACATCACCGTTATAGAAGAGGCTGGCCGTCGTGCCATACGGGTTGATTGACTTGCCCGCGCATGCAATCACTTCGCCCGCCCGTTCAATGACTTGGTAATGCCAGGCGGCAGCATGGTGCGTTAGAAATTGCACGAAGTCAGGGAGTTCCTCATTGCCGACGATCGCCGGCACGTTGCCATCGAACAGCGCCAAGCAGGCGCTGAAGTCGTCAGGATTCCAGGTCCGAGTCGTATGCATGCGTCAAATTTTCCTCGGACACGCAAACGCGCCGCAATGAGACGCGCAAAGGCCAAGTCCTCAGGGGCTCTGACCCATCAGCTCGATGGCCGAGAACTCTTGCTTTCCTCCTGACCACCGAGGTCGGTATTTGCCGCTTGAGTTGGGGTTTCAACGCATTTTCATCTCCACCAGCTCTGGGCCTCTGAAAGGGACCTTAGCTTCGCTGTCCCTACCGCAAGGACAGGCCTCCTTCTCGACGCTTGCGCTTTGTTGCGGCCCTTCGCTGCGCGCTGCTTGCGCAGTGCTCGCTCTCGGGTGCGGTAGGGCCGGACGCTTCGCCTGTCGGTTCCCACGAGGCGCACAACGCGCTGGTGGAGAAGAACCGATGAAGCGCACCCGAGACATCAAGGCTCAATACCAAATTCAGATGGACGAAGAGGGCATCTTGCTCGCAGCAGCCACCATCCTGGAACAGCGCCTTTATCGCCAAGGCCGCATCCACAGCCCAGACCAAGCCGGCGACTACCTGATTGCCCGCTGCGCACATCTCAGTCACGAAGTCTTCGGGGTCGTCTTCCTGGACATCAAGCACCAGATCTTGGCAACCGAACATCTCTTCTTCGGCACCATCGACGGCTGCGAGGTGCACCCTCGGGTGGTCGCCAAGCGCGCCCTGGATTTGAACGCTGCGGCCGTCATCCTTTTCCACAACCACCCGAGCGGCAACCCGGAGCCAAGCGAAGCTGACCGCAAGGTCACCGAGCGTCTGCAGCAGGCTCTGGGCCTTTTCGACATCCGGATCCTCGACCATTTGGTCATCGGTGGGCGTCAGCACACCAGCTTGGCGGCCAGGGGGTGGGCGTAGCCCACCCATTCACCTATGTAGTCCACCTTCATCAACGCGAGCAGCGAGCGCATGTTGTGCAGCTCTGTGGATGCCCTTGCGTGCGGGATGGGAGCTGGCAAAGCCCCGACCGTCTCCCGGAGCGAGCAGCACGGTGTTGCCCTTTTGCCTTCTTGTCTGCCCAGGTCGGCGATCGGGACGGTAGACTCTGCCCGACTGAGGTGGGGAGCATGCCAAGGTGGACGGGAGGCAACGCATGGAAACAACAATGACCAATCAGCCCAATAAGGGAGAGTTCTTCCATTTGCAGCCGGACGTCCGGCGAGGTGGCAAAGGCCATGGGGTTGTCTTTGAGAACCGAGAGGCGCTCCTAACTCGGCCTAGGCTGATTCTGAGGCCAAAGGATGGCGGGTTTCCTGCTTTGCGCGAGGTTCCACGCCTGGTCTATCGCCCCAATGAGGGCGTGCCTCCCGAAGATCTGGAAGGAGGATTTAGCGGCTACTGGCTGGTTTCAGAGCGCCTGCGTCGAGTGATGGACGCTGTAGATCCTGAGGCGTTTGCGTTTGTCGAAACCGACTATCGCTTAGCCGATGGCTCGAAGGGGCCAAACGTCTACCTATGCGATGTGGTCCGCACGGTGGACGTGCTGGATGAAGATGCCTCTCACCTCGATATCAAGGTCAGTGACGAATACGAAGCTGGTAAATATTACAGCTTAGCGGGAGGCTCGCGGCTGGCCTTCAAACGCGATGTGCTCGGGGCAGCGCATGTATTTAGGCTGCCATTTCACGGTGGCGTCTTTTGTGATCGAGTGTTCAAGGATGCTGTGAAAGCAGCCGGTATCGGCTCCGATGGACAGTCGGACGGCCTCTGGTTCTACGACGTGGTGAACCGCTAGGCCGAGCCGCAAGACGACAAGGAGCCTGATCCGTGCCGAACTACCGAACGCTTTTCCAGGATCACCACAACATAGAACAGCAGACGCTGAAGAACAGCGAGTTGCTTGATGAGCTTCAGCGGGCGGGGAAGTTCGATATCCACGCGCCGGAAAACCGACTGTTCCTGCCGGCCAACCCCGCGTTCGCTCAAACGATGGGAATCACGCCACATAGCGGCGGCCCTCTTGGCGCTTACCAGTATGGGCTGCTTGATCACCTTGAAGATCTCTACGCGTCCCGAGATGGACAAGCCATGTTGGAGGGTGACCCAGCTGCGATGGACCGTGTTGTCCAGCGTGTCGAGGGCCTACGCGATACAGTCAAAGTAGGCCTAATCAATGGTGATCTGAACACCAATACGCCCGTTGGTTTAAGCGCTGCGCAGACCAATCAAAAGGTTCAAGACTTTTTCCGCGATATCCCGACCTACCAGCAAACCCATGCCCAACAAATTGAAGCCCTGAAGAGCTTCACGGAGATAGACCACGGCTGGGGTGCTGTCACGAACTCCGAATCGCGCATCGTCTCCACGCTCAACCAAATCCAAGTCAGCGACACCGCCATCGTTCGAGGCGGGGACATCGAGCTTCAGCGCCATGGGTTGTCGCTCGCCATCGCAAACGCCCACCACGACGGACGGGTGGTCTTTTCCGAGCAGGGCATCCTCAAGGTCGAGCAGACCCTGGGCGAGGAAGCCGCACACAACCTGCGCGTGCCCCGAGGCCAACGCGGTGCGGCGTCCATGGAAGTATTGCTGGGCAATGCATCGGCGAGCACCTTGGTGCGTTCGGGAGGTTTGTTAGCGACCGGCGCGGATGCGGTGGTAACAGCTCGCCGTTCGGCGGAGCTGCTGGAACAGGGCAATGCCACTGCCGCGCAGTCCGAAGTCACCCATGCATTGGCCCGCAACGTCGGCGGCTGGGCCGGTGGCGCGTCCACCGCCGCCGCGATTGGCGGCAGCGGCTTCGTGCCTGCTGCGTTGGTGGTCGGCGATGCGCTGTTGATGAGCGAGGCGTTCGACAAAGGCGCCGATTTGCTGGACAACCGCGCCATCTACCACCAGACCGACAAGGCCGGTGTGGAGTGGCAATTCAATGGTCGCAACTGGCAGCGCGAAGCGGCCATCGATCGCGCCCAGGAGGGACGTCGCACGTTGGGCGAGCAACCCGTGGTCGCCAGCTACGAAAAATCCCAGGAGCTGGGTGCGCTGGCCAACGCCAAGGCCGTGGAGTTGGCGTTGTGCAAGGCTCCACCACCACAGGACCCTTTCAACCTCCCTGCAAGAGCCAGCGACCAAGTGGGACTGGACAACCAGAACTGGCATCGCAATCCCGAGAGCCAGGCATGGGAGCGCCAGGTCAAAACCGCCGTGTTCGGTGCCAACGACCGGGGCAGCTACGAACACCAAACCGCTTCCCCTGAACGCGCGCGACAGCTCAACCAAGAAGCCCTGGGCCGCATCGAAAGCAACATCGCCACTGGGCGCGAAGCCATCGCCGCCGCCTATTTGGAAAACCATGCCGCGCAGCGAGCCCAGGCTTACGGTGTCGAA
Organism: Xanthomonas vesicatoria ATCC 35937; assembly: GCF_001908725.1. NCBI lineage: Bacteria > Pseudomonadati > Pseudomonadota > Gammaproteobacteria > Lysobacterales > Lysobacteraceae > Xanthomonas > Xanthomonas vesicatoria. The sequence goes on from NZ_CP018725.1 coordinate 44,702, forward strand.
GTGCCTGCGGCAGTGGAAAGCGTCCTCGCCAAGCAAGGTCACGTGCAGGGACACGACGGCCAGGTCTACCAGCGGAACGAGTCTGGGCAGTGGGCCGGCAAGGATGGCGTCGCCAGTGGCAACCTGGCAATGGAGCTGGAACTGACCGACCGACTGCGGCAGCCCTCAATCGAGCGCTCCCAGGAAACCTTGGCGGCGATCCAGGCACTTCCCGCGCCGACCGCTGCGCAGATGGAGCACAACGAACTGCTGCATCGTTACCGGGCGGCAGGCGTTGATTTGAACGTCAACCCGCAGACCCAGCAGGCCGTGGAGCTGGCCTCGCAGCGGACCATAGACGCCAACGGCATCACCGGGCCGACCATGCAGCAGTTGCAGCGCAATGAGTTGGGGCAATACGGTTATGACAGCCCCATCGCGCACCTTCAACGCGGCAGCGATGGGGTCACTCGTGTGGTGGCCGTCACCAGCAGCGACGAGATCCGACAGGCGTTGAGTGAGGCGCCAGGCAATCGGCGAGAGGTGCCAAGCCTTGGGCGCGGGGCTGAGGGAACGGCAGACACGGACACCTCGACCTCCGATTCTTCCAGTCCACAGCAAGTGCTCGACCTCCATTCACGCATGCAGGCTTCTATTGCGGCGCAGGCGCGACAAGAACGCGAGCAGCAAGATCGTGTTGCGCACGAGCAGCATGTCGCGCAAGTGCGCGAGCACATCCAGCAGGCACAGCCGGAGCGCGAAGAACAGGCGCAGAGCGAGCAGGCAGTCCAGGCGCAGGCGGTGTTGGAAGGTCAACGCCAAGCAGAGCAGCAACGCGAACAGGAAGAACGCGAGCAACAGGAGCGCATGGCGCAGACCAGCCAGCAGCGCGAACTGCAGGAGCGTGAGGAAAGGGATGTCGAGCAACGTCAGGCGCAAGAGCGCCAGGCCGACAACCAACAGCGGGAGCAGCAAGACCGCCAGGCTCAAGAAGCCCGGCAGGTTGAGGTCCAGGAAAGTCAGGCTCGCCAAGCGCAGCAGCACGCCTCGCAGCAAGCCGACCCTCAACCGCATGCTCCGAATGCGGCGCTGGCTCAACAAACGACGCGTCCTCAGTTGCAGCAGGAAGACGCGCGTCAGCAGCCAGAGGTGCAGAACCAACAGACAGGCGAACAGCTGGCTCACAACCCACCTGACCCACCGAAGCAAACGCCTGGTCCAGATGACGCGCAGCTGCGTCAAGCACAAGAAGCAGAACGCGCGTTCGAACCGCAATCGTTGCAAAGCCGCGACACCGCGCGCATCCAGGTGCCTCCCTCCGAGGACCGGGAATCCGGCAACCCACCTTTGCAAAGCGCACAGGCCGATGCGGTGTCCCCGGCGCTGTATCACCAGGTGCAAACGCAGCAGGCGGAGATGGAGCGAGCGCCGATCCGCCTGCAAGACCCAGCGCGTGAGCAGGAGGGAGAGTCGGTTCGCGTCATGGCCCCAACAACGCCTGAGACAGCAGACCCATTGATGGCATCGAAGGCCACGGCGCTTACCACTCCTGAGCAAGAGACCAAGGCACAGCAGTCCCGTCCTTCAGACACCTTGATCGCTGCTCATGGTGCGCCGTTGCTGCCACCTCAACACCTTGCGCAAGCACACGAGCAGTCCCCAGAAGCCAGTGCTGTGAGTCGCTCCTTCGTGGTGACAGCAGACGCAGAAAATCAACGCACTCAATCCACCCCAGCGCAGGATAGTAGCGGCGCAGACCCGGGCGGTGCTCTGTTCTTGGAAGAGACCATGCGCTCGCTGCGCCAGCTGCAACAGGAGATTGAGCGGGCTGATCGAGAAGACGAACGCTTCCACCAGGAATGGAAGGAGTATCGCGATCGTGGAGAACCTTATCCCTTCGCTCAAAAGAGGGCGCTAGACCAAGAGGGTGGCAGCATCGATGCATTCAGCGCGCACCAACTGGATCGCCGCTCTCCTAGCGAAACGGCTGAGCAAACCAATGTCTTCCCGCCTCAAGCTCAGGGCTTCGCCGGTCCAGGGGGAAGGGATGCGCCAAACGAGTCCTCGCCGGTTGAGCGGAAATCCATCACGGGCGACCCGGACGTGGACGAAGTGCTCTACGCGCTCGACAGCAAGAACGAGCTGGCGATCGAGCAAGCGCTAGATCGGGTGGCCAATAGTGCTGCGACGCAGGCGCTGATCAAAAGAGGCAACGAGTTCCTGGAGGCGCAGGCTCAGCAGGAGGCCCAGGAGCTTGCCGCCACACGCCAGGCGCTGGGGATGGATGTCTCAGCGGAGGTCAACACCAGCCGTGGGCCGGTGATGGTGCTGACGCTGCCGGAGTTCGCCAAAGGGCCGATGCAGAGCGGTCCCCAAGGGGATGGAGGGGGCGGTGGTGGTGGTGGAGACGGAGGGGGAGGAGGCGGTGGTGGTGGAGGCGGTGGTTAGTCAAAATCTCTTCTGGGATCAACCGAGTTGAGGAGACCTCATGGACAGGCAAGACGCTACCGCAATGGCGGAAATGATGGTGATGTTGAACGCATCGAACGCGTCGTTGCAGGAGACCGTCAAGGTGCTGACGACCCTGGTGGCATCCATGCAGCAGCGCGAACAACGGCTGCGCGATGTGGTCGCCGAGCAACTTCAGGTGCTGCAACGCGCGGCCAGCAGCGCCGATGTCAAGGTCAACCGGGTGCTTGAGAATGCATTGCCGAGGCTGACGCAGCTGACCAATCAGGCATTGACGCAGACGCTGGAACCGGCCGCCAAGCGGTTCAACAAAGAGATGGTCCATGCAGACGAGACATTGCAGCAAGCCACGCGGCGTTACGCGCATGCCCAGCAGTCCCTGGAAACACGGATCACGCGGCGCATGTGGATCGCATCGGCCACGATGCTTCTGGCAGGCGTCTTGGGCCTGGGTGCGGTGGCTTACTCGGTTCCCATCATCAAGGAAAAGCGTGCCGAACTTGCACAGCTGCAGACATCCATCGATTACCTGGATCGCGTTCGGCGTGCCGATCTGGCACCCTGTGGAGAAGACAGGCTCTGTGCCACCTTCGAGAAAAACGGGCCGCGTTACGGCAACCAGAGGCAATACAGAGCGATCAATCTGCGCACTGCGTCGGCGTCTGAGCAGTGATGCCTGCTGACCGATTCGCTCAGCGGAGCGTTCCATCGCCATCGCCAGTGCGATGTCAGGATGTTGAGGGACAAGTCTGCGATCATGGTTTGCAGAGACACTTTTTGAGGAGGTGGCTGGATGACCAATGTCAGCACGGCGGAAAGCTTCGAAGAGGGGTTTTTTCGAGCAGCGCTTGAAGTCATCGCCAAGCGCGATGAGCGCAATGCCATCATCGCCAGCCGTGATTTCGACGGCCTGAGGCAAAGACTTGACCGCTCAGCGAGCACGACGCGTTTCACGCAGCCGATGGCCGAGTTCTACCTCGGTATCCCGAGACGCCACTTGGACAAGCTCAAACGAGAGCACGGCAATCCCTTTGCAGGGAGCAAAAGCTCGCCACGATCCATCACCAAAGCCGAGCTTTTGACGTGGTATGCCAAAATCACCAAAGCGCGCGAAAAGGTCCAAGAGCCGATCTCGGGCAGGTTTGGCCGAACAGGGAAGGGCATTCCCTTCATTGTGATCCGCGAGTCCTCAGAAAAAATCAAGAGCGTGATCTCGCATGCGGGCATCACGGACCTTGATATGAGTGCGATTGAAGAAGCATTCCAGCAGGGAGCAACGATCTTGGCTCTGACCATCGATCAGGTCTTGGCGTTGCCTTGGCAATCAAACTCTGAGAAGAGGCGCTGGCGAAACGTCTACCGCTCGCATCTGATGGCGGTCCATGATGCCAAGATGGCGTGGCTGGATCGTCAAGAGTTAGACGAAGAAACCAAGCCCGTTTAGTGCGCCGGCTGCCTTAGGAAATTGACGGTCTGGTGCATCTAGTCACCAGGGTTGCCGGCGACGGATAAATGGTTGTTCAGCGATCCGGGACGACTTCGTCCTTTAGCTATCCGGGCCTGATGCATAGATTGCGTTCCGAAGCTTGGCAAGTCGCCAAGCACGGAGAGCAAGATGAAATACACCATCGAGATTAATGCGTATGCCCAAATCGTCCACTGGGCAACGATTGAAGCGAGCTCGCCAGAGGAAGCACTCTCCAAATGCGATATCGACGCGATTGCTTACAGCGACTTTGATTTCGACCAATGGCAAAGCGCACCTGAGATCCTTCGCATCGAAGATGAAACCGGCTCGCTCATTGCGTGCGACTACGATGACGATGTTCCAGGCATCAATGATCTGTAAGTCCCGTTTTGGCCTGTCCAATCGACTGACGCTGTTACGCTGCGATCTTGACGAAAGGCGTGATGGCGTTAAGTTGAAAGGAAGGAGAGAAAATGAATCAGGAAATTAAAAAGAGTATTAGACAGGCGGTGAAGCAGGGAAGCGAGACGTATGTGACGTCGCTCTGCCAGGCTCAAAGTGATGTCGACGCTGCTACACGCTACGCCATTGATGTTGCAATCAGAAGCGAAAAGGAGAGCTTGGTCGATCAATTGGTTCCACTGCTGTCGAAGTCATTTCAGGTCTATCCGCTTGATGTGGCTGCTAGGGTAGGATCACTGCGAGCGATCGAACAGCTCATGGCGCTTTGCGATGCAGAGGATGACTATGCTCTTGTGCTTGCTGTCAGGCACGGGCACACGGAGTGCGTCAAACGCCTGCTCAAAGAGTGTAGCCCTCTGCAACATGACTCACTTGCGTTGTATGAGGCCGCGCGCCGTGGTCATGCAGATATCGTCTTTCAATTGGTCCTGTTCTCAGATTCCAAGGCACAGGGAAGTCGAGCATTGATTGCCGCATGCAAAGAGGGATATTTGGAGGTGGTCAAGCATCTTTTGCCGTTCTCATCGAAGATCCAATGTGCGCAGCACGGCTTTCCGGCGGCGGCCGAGAATAACCATGTCGACGTCGTTGATTTCTTGATCGAAGCTGGCCTCCCAGATCCGGAAGACACCTACACAGCAGGACTTAACGCCGCTGTTGCCAAGGGCCATGAACAACTGGTGCGGACTCTGCTTTGGGCGATCGTCAGAACAGGCCGTGCGCCGCGCGATTTTGGTCAAGAAGCGCTGCAATTCGCCGCCCGGAATGGGCATGCAGGCATCGTCAAGTCCATCTTGGAGTTTGCGCACAAGACCGCTTATCCCGAATTGGCTTTGCACGTTGCACTCGAAAATGGCCATGATGAAGTGGTGGATGTTCTGGTTCGCCGAGTCGACTTAAGCCATGTGCGGGATTTGATCAGCTACGAAGAGCTTGAAGCCAAGCTTGATGGAGCGATCGCCAGGGTAGACGCAACCGAGCAGCGCAGAGAGCTTCAATCCAACGAGCGCAAAAGGGGGGCGCAGAGCGATGCGGCAGAGACGGTGACAATGAACTCATCTCGTGGCGTGCGCTTGTAAGCAGATGTTGCCGAGATAAGACCAGATGTTGCCAGCATCCTCACACCTATGCTTCTAAGGACCTACTCTTCGTATTTCCCAATCGCCACGCGATAGCGTTCGGACCTGATGGAGATCGATGTCGTAGATGGCGATCAGGTCAGAACTGCTGGCAATGATGTGGCCTCGGATCTTTCGCTCACCCTTTTCCCAGAGTTCTGAATCTCCTCGCGAGACTGGACCGAGGAGTCGACCCTTTTCTGCGTTTGCGTCATCTTTACCAGCATGCTCGCCAAGCAAACCCGGCAGGGTCGCCACCAACAGGCCGACGAGAAATAGTGTCAGTGCGAGATAAACCCCCGAGGCAGCAATGCCGGCCGATGAGGAAATAAGCTTGATCCATGGATGTCGCAGGAAAAATTCCTTAATTCGACCTTCGCCAACTGGTCGAGTGGGTAACCGATAGATCAAAACTGCGATCCACACAAAAACAAAGGCTGTTGCTACGGAAAACCAGGGGAACGAGCGAAACATTCCAAGCCCTTGCAGCACGATGGCATAGTAGCCGCGAACAACCTTCCAGTCGGTCGATTGGGGAAATAGGTCGGCTTGAACGCCCCAGGCTTTGAGATAGCTTGTGTAAGCGACATGCCCGCAGCCGTGAAGAACGATTCCAGCTAGTGTTGTCACGGCAGCCAGACTACCGACGAAGCGGGTGATGGACCACGACCTCTTGGAAGATGCACTGTTCGCGTCTTCTGGTGACGGGGTGGAACGCTTCGATCGGACAATTTCGATATGGCGCATAGTTTTCGTAGATCAACTGCGAGATGGGAAGGAGCTGCGTAGCCAACCCATCGCCTCATCAAGGTCTAGGTTCGAGCTGGCATAGGACACTTGAAGCAAGTGGGGCGAAAGCAGATTGTCCCACTTTTGGCTAGCCAAATTTTTCGCGCCTGCCAATAGCACTTCAATGGACGGGGTTGGTGTAGCGGCAATCGCTCTGAGCGCTGTCTGGATGTTCTCAAGGGCATTCGGACCCCGCGTGATCTCGACCCCCAGGCGGCTACCCTGCGCTTTGAAGTTCCTGGCATTGAGTAGGCAAGCGATTGCATCGTTGGCCGCATCGCCCAGCCAAGTGAGAAGCAGGATGTCGCTTCCCCTATCCAGAAAGAATTGATCATCCAAGCCGTGTTGGTGGTAGCTGGTCCGTCCTTCGTCGATGAAGCGCTGCGCACGCGCATCCACAAACGTTGGCGTCAGTGTTCCCTGATAGATCGCGCGCATCGTCTGACGCACCTTGGTGTGCACGCGTCCGCCGCCGCCGCTGAACAATGGTGGCGCGCCACTCTTGGTGGCAGACACATAGATCGTCTTCTGGGCCTCGTCGATTTGCTCGACAAGCCAAGTGCGTCCACCAAACAAGATACGCTGGCCGGTCGTGAGCATCTGGGAAATGGGCAGGGTGCCAAGCGGTTTGCCAGCAGCGACAATCCGGAATTCCTCGTCGACCGTGAACGCTGCATAGAACGAGTAGTGGTTGACGATCCGGTCGCCGACAGGCCCGTGTAGCAAAAGTCCGGATCCGTCTTGGATCAAGATGTCTTGTTGACCCAAATGGCGCAGCAGCTCGACAAACGCATCACGAGACACTTGATTGAAAGGAGCGCTAGGCGCGCATAGCAACTGAAACGCCTGGGGTGCGGTCAGGCCGCCATACTGTGCGATGACTGAAAGGAGCTGCTGGATGAAGGTGGAAAGATGCGCACCTTTGACCACAGGCGGCTCATACCATTTCTCGGTGAGCAGCATGACCACGGCCAAAGTTTGGAAGGTGTCGAGCCTCAGGCGTGTTCGAAGATCCGCCTGCGAGTCAATGGCATCTTCAATCACATAGCCGCGCAAGATCGCAGCTTCACCTTTGCGTCTTCCGGATCTGCCCATGCGTTGACGAAGACTGGCAACGGTAGGGGGCGTGCCAATCTGGGCAACGCTCTTGACCGCTCCGATATCGATGCCGAGTTCCAATGTGTTGGTGCAGACGGCAGTCGCTGGCTGATCCTTTTGTTTGAGCGCAGCCTCAGTGTCGTAGCGAATTTCTTTGGAAAGACTGCCATGGTGCGGCCAGAACTCGCGCGCCACGCCACCTTTTTCGCAAAGCTCATTGAGCAGGTGGGTATAGCGCTCGACCTCACGGCGGCTGTTGGGAAAGACCAGATTGTTGCTGCCGCGAAGGGTTTTGAACAAGTGCTCGGCCACAGCCAATGGTGCTAGTTCTTGCTTCTCCTTCTTGTCATCAGCTTCGCCCTTTTGAGGAACAGGTTCTTCAAAGCCTTTGATGATAAGGAGAAGTTCTGACGCATCGGAAGGGGCGTCTACAATCGCGGCGGTGCCCGCTGGACGCAGAAAGCGCGCCGCAGCCTGCATGTCACCGAGTGTTGCCGACAGCCCGATGCGAGGCACTTTGCGACCAACGACGGTATCGATCCTGTGTAGCAAGGATTGAAGTTGTTTGCCGCGCTCACTGCCGATGAAGGCATGCAGCTCGTCGATCACAAAGTAAGCCAGGTGCTTGAAGATGCCGGCAATCGAGGTGCCTCGGTTGCACAGCATTGCTTCTAGCGACTCTGGCGTGATTAGAACGACGCCATGTGGTTTCCTGAAGAAGCGCTGTTTGCTTGTGCTGCTGATGTCCCCATGCCACGGCCACACCGGAATTTCGAGGTCTTCGCACAGTCGCTCCAATCGACCGAATTGATCATTGATCAAGGCCTTCAAGGGGCTGATGTAAACGATCAAACCTGCTGGGGTTTGCTGTTCAAGATAGGTCAGCGCTGGAAGGAAGGCCGCTTCCGTCTTGCCCGAGGCGGTGCTAGCGGCAACGATCACATCTTGATCGGCAGGCAGGATCAGTGGGATGGCCATTTCCTGGACATCTCGCAGGGCTTCCCATTGCTCTGCCCACAAGTAGCGCTGGATGCCTGGCGAAAGAAGAGAGAACGCGCTTGACTGGCTCATCGATTAGAGTTTGAACGAAGCCAGTTCGTCATCCGCTTGGACCGTTAGATCTTCGTCGCCGCCATGGTCTTCCTTGACTTCTACCTCCCCGATCAAGGTTTGCCAAGCCGTGCCGGGATTTTGCTCCAAGACCGCCAAGAGATTGATGAACGCAGTAATCGTGGTGCGAGGCGTGCGGAAGAAGCTGTCACCAATCCGATTGGCGCAGTGCTCCATGAATTGCTGGATCGCTTCGTCAGGCAGCAAGTACTTATCTGTATCACCACCTGCGTAAACGTGGCGGATCTTGGTCAAAAGCACATAGAAGTCTTCCGCAGTGAGGCTCGAAAGGCGCACGACAGGTCCAGAGAAGTCGACCAGCCCTTCTTTGGAAAAGGTGTTTTGGGCCAAGCGGCTTTGGAGGGCTTGGTAGCTGTAAACGCCGCGACGGGGATCCATCAGGAATTCCGGCGTGCCACCCAGCACGAAGCCAAGACCGACCGCAGTGCCTTGGAAGGAGTCATTGAGCATGCGCAAGATCTGCTCGTAGTTCGAGTTGCGTGCCTGGGCGTTGGCAAGCTTGTAGAGATTAACGAGCTCGTCCAGGCAAACCAGAAGCCCGCTAAAGCCGGCCAGTCGCACGAAGCGTCCCATCAGTTTGAGCTGATCGTAGACCGAGGCATCATCAACAATCGAGCGGACACCAAGCGCAGCTTTCGCGTCGGTCTTGGTGGAGAACTCGCCGCGCAGCCAGCGAATGGCATCTGATTTGAGTTGCTCGTTACCTTCTTCAAAGCCCTTGCAGTAGGCCGCAATGACGTCAGCGAAGTCATAGCCGTTAACGAGTTCCGTCAGCTGTTCAAGCTTGGTGCGGATGACTTGCTCGGTGGGAACATCCTTTGCTTTGGCTTCGGTCTTGGCGGTCGCGATGAATTTCTCAACGACTCCTGGCAGCGCGCCACCGTCCGGCTTGGTGCGCGTGGCCAAGTTGCGCATCAGCTCTGCATAAAGCGAACGGGCTTGGCCACCGGAGGCATGCAAACGCCGATCGGGATTGAGGTCAGCGCTTGCCACGACGAGCTTGCGCTCCATGGCAATGGCGCGCACCAGGTTGAGGAAAAAGGTCTTGCCTGCACCGTATTCGCCAACGACCAGTCGGAACGAGGAGCCGCCATCGGCCAAGCGATCAATGTCGCTGACCAGCGTTTCGACTTCGCGAATGCGCCCGACCTGGATCAGGTGCTGACCAGCACGAGGCACGACACCTGCACGCAATGACTGGATGACCGCATCGCGATCCTTGGCACGAATAGGGTTGCTCATTGTTCTATTTTCTCGATGAACTCAGGGTTGATCTCCACCGGATCGTCCCCGTCAGTGAATGGGATGTCGTAAGCATCAAACGATGCATCATTGATGTGTTCAAGTGCGCCATCGAGCATTAGCTCCAGATCCGAAGCGCCATCTTCGAGTTCGGAGCGCGTCCAACTGGGTCGGGAGAGCATGAGGCGCAGCAGTGCGCTGTGCGCTTCATCCAAGCCCAGCAGGCCCGGGGTAGCAGCAGCGTCTTGATGGGGTGGCGGTAGTGCCTGGGGCTCGATGATCGGTTCGGCCACATCCTCTGTAAAGATGCCCGCCAAGAGGGCAGAAACCTTTGCGGTATCGTGTTGGAGTTCGGCAATACGTTTGGGGTCCAGGCGAAACTGCTTGGCTGGCTCTGCCTTGATGGCGCTTCTTCCAGAGCTCACGGCATGGACGTCACTAAAGACACGCTTGGTCTCTACACCGAGCGTCTTGTAAACCTTCTCCAAGAAGCGCATTTCGTCTGGCGAGACCGTGCCGTCACTTTGCGCAAGGCTTGCCATTGAGGCCGCGATTGTTTCCTTGGTGGTTTGATCCAATGGATCAAGCTTTTTCTTGAGCGAGGCCAGGGTGATGGGTGCTTGGCTCAGCCACACAAGATGCGCACGAAGGCGCTTGTGGTCGGCGGGACTGAGGTGACTCCATGCATCAATCTCTCGGCCAAGATGGTCAATTTCGTGTGCACTGAAATCGCCATCAGCCTGTGCAACGGTAGAAGCAAGTTGCAAGGTCAACAGGGCGATTTGATACGCACTGCTTTGGGCTTGATGGGTTTGGCCGGGCAACAACGCGAAGAGGACGACAGGATCAGTGTCGCCAGGCGCCCGCGCGCCTTCGAGCACATTGGGCTCCATGCCGATGTGAGTGGCTTCGAGCGTCCTGGCGAGATCTCGGATCTTTTCTCGGTTGAGCGATGCCCCGCCATTGCCAAAGCGATCGGCAAGCTGGCTCAGGGGCAGGGTAATCGCACGACCTTGAACCTCGTCCGACAGCAATTGGAGCGCTGCTTTGCTCGGGGCAGGCCAGATGCTGGTTGGCAGGTGTAGCAGGCCTTCCAGCGTGGTTCGAGCCTGGGGGTTCTTAATCAGAAGACGACTGAACGGGCCGAGCTCATCCGTGCATTGCTGGACGATTTCGTTGAGCTTCTTGATGGGCGCGGTGAGCGCGGTGACATCGGGTGTCTCGCCAAAGGTCTTGGGCTTTAAGCTGGTGCCATACAAAGCAGGAGAAAAGGTCTGTCTTGAGAATTTAAGCTTGGTGCGGTTCTTGGGCAGGACCAACCCTGCATCAAAAAGCTCCCGGTAGCGCTCAACGAAGAGCTGATCGAATTCCTCTGCGCAGCGCGTTGTGGCAGTTCTGAGGGGGATTTCGGGGCTCAGGCGTGCCCATGCGAGGGCGAGGCGTGCTGGAATCGGGGCGCGATCTAGTGAGCATTGCCCCAAAGCTAGACGTAAGTAGAACGGAAGCTCATGGGTGCGCTGAAAGCTAGGAAGCGGCTTGGTGTAAAGCTTCTCCTCAATGTCATCGAGTTCCATCCAGTCGAGCAAGCTGTTGATCTGGAATCGGATAACGCTGTAGATCTTGCCGTAGGCGGCTTCTAGCTGCCGTAGTGCTGCTTTGATGGCCGGCCAACCCTGCTTTGACTCTGGCTCATCGATTCCATCGATCACGACCCGGCGTTCAATGCCATACAAGAACAACATCACGTATCGGTAGTTGCATTCGGGATCGGATCGATCAGAAGCGAGCCAATTGATGTAGGCGCGACGTTCGGTTGCAGATAGGTCTGCGTAGTTTTCCTGGTAGCCGATCGGCTCCCGGTAGTTGCCAGTTGGTGCAACGGCGAGAACGCCATTGACCAAGCTGGGTTCATTCCCACCCCTCGGTGTGGCGAGCTTGACCCCCGAGTAGAACAGTCCGCCCGAGATCTTTACCCCGCGAATTTCGATGATCTCGCCCGGCTGCACCCAACGCGTCTTCTCCCAGCCCGCAGGAGGCTTGGGCACCAAAAATTCCTTTGCAGGTGCACTGCCGGCGATGCTGGTGCGATGAAGTTCGTCCAAGGCGTTAGCCGGTTCTGTGCGGGAGGCTGCAGGTAATGGTGGCGGGGTTGATGGCACACGTGCCTCGCGCTGCGGAGCAGGAATAGGCGGCAATGCAGGTGGCAGTGCTGGGATCGTCTCAACTCTTTCAGCAGTTGGCGTTGGCGCGATCACGTGTTGATTTTCAAGTGTGGGGTCGGAAGCTGTTTGGGCGGGTGGAGGCATCGCAGCTCTAGCACCGACCGCACGCATAGCGTCGAGAAGATTGCTGTTCAGTTGCTGCGGCGATGACGGGGCTTCCGTAGGTGCCGAGGCGATGGTTTGCGCGTCTGGTGTCTTGGTTGTTCCTAGATCGCTTGGACTAAGCGAAGCAGTTGAGCGTGGGCGGCTCGGGGTGGGCACGATGATGCGCGGAGCGTCTGACGCGGCATCAATGGCAGAGTTCGCTTGCCGACTGATTGATGGTTGCTCAGCCACAGCGCGCATTGCTTCAAGCAAATTGCCGTTGGGCTGCTGAGGGACGGGGCGATCTTGAGGATTTCTGGTGGCGCTCGGTTCCAGTGCGGCACGTGTGCCTGACAGAATGATCGGAGACATTTCCGCCTGCCCGGGAGGGGCAGGAGTCGGTGGTGCTACTGGTGTCGTCGGGCCGTGCTCGGCAATGTGCGCCATCGCGGTCCGCAAGTTCCCAGGGCGGTCCTTTGCAGCAAGAGCTGGGTTCTGTGGAGGCGCCACCTGAGAAGGGGGGACTGATTGGCGCAAGGCTGCAGTCGGTTCCGCAACGGGCTCGCTGGCAACCCGGTTGCTCTGCGAGGGCAATGGAGCGATCGGTGGTTGAGCAGCCTCTAGCATGGAAGACAGGATCTTCCGATTGGCGCCGGGGGGATCAGCGGTTATAGAACCGCGAGGTTTGCTTTGAACTCTCTTTGTTTCCGTTAGTTCCGCTAGGGTCGGCTCACGCACGACCGGGGCGGGCGGCTTCTTCTGAGCCTGCCACTTCACGAAGAGGTAGAGCCCGAAAGCGACCACAACAGTAATGCCTAGAGCAATCCACACCTGTCTCGGCACCATCGCGATGATCGCCAAGGCGATCACGATCACGGTGAGGCCTGAGCCTTGTTTCTTTCTGCGTCTAGCCACGTGGCCCCCTGCCTACGGCGCATTTCCCAGGCCATTGTAGTGCCCGCAGACACGAGAAAAGCACCCGAGGAGTTAGCTTGGCATATCATCTTGGCGCCTAGGGCAACGGAGACCCGCACCATGTTTAGCCCAATGAGAAGCGCTGCCTGACCGCTATGAGCAAGTCTGGCAAGTGGTAGCAATTTCAAGGATATTAGGCGTGCCGGGACGCGCCTGCTTGTCCATGCGTGACCCGGCTCATCTCCAGACCGCAGGGATGCTGTAATGACCTCCAATTCGAAACCGCAAGCTCACATCTTCTCTTGTTTTTCGCCGGAAAAGGAAAACCCTATCGCGCTCGTGGTGGTGCCAACAAATCCAGCCGATGCGGAGGTTCTTGATCCGACGAAAGCCAGCGAAAAGCAAATTAAGAGTAGGTTTTCTCTGGTGCAGAACGACTTGGAGGAGGCTCAGAAAGCCCTTGAAAACATACCACCTATGGCAACATCGTTTCACAAGAGCCTGGTTGCTTACTTTGATATCGCATCGGGCGCAAAGGTAATTGAGTTCTACTGGTTTGACGCTTCAAAGAAGCGTCACCTTCTTACCTACCAAGTTTGGATGCGAGAGAATTTCGTCGAGTTCCAGCAAACACAAAGTCTCATCTCAGCCACTGGCGTGGCTCAGAATCTTGGCGCTGAGATAGTCAGCGAGAAGTCACGCCTCGACGCTTCGGTTTCCGTTTCACGGAAGTCTTCACTATCGGGCCTTGATGGGAAAAAGCGCTGAGGGGAATTTTCGCGATGGTCTTTGGCACGCCGCTGATGGGTTGAGTCTGCCAAAGTGAAAATCGGGGGTCGGAAATCCGATGCGCATGTTCTTGCCAGTGCGCGATGCAAATCTCAGTTGCTTCGTTTGCATCGACTTGTGCTTGCTGAGGTGGCACACGACTGAGAGCTGCTAAATAGGCTTGGTTCCAAAATTCTTCGATGGTCATAGTAAGACGTAGAGTGGAGGTGGTGGCCTAGAACTAACCGCGATTTTCATTCTGTCAATGCCTAGGTTTGCATTTTTCAACGCTGATAGCACTTATATTTAGTGTCAGCTCCACTCGCATCGAATTTGATTAACGAAGAATGATATTGGATCGTCAAGTTCAGCAAATTGATCCTTCCCCGGATCGGGGAAGTGAAGTGACCCTGTTTAGCGCTCATGCAAGCGCTCAAAATCTCGTTGTATTAGGTGATCCAGGCTCTGGAAAAAGTTCGCTATTCAAGGCTTCTTCCGCCAAAGAAGACGGATGCTACTTTACTGTTAGAGACTTCCTCAATACACCCTCTGACGAAGTCCCGCGTGATCAGATTCTTTGGATTGACGCGCTCGATGAGACGCGCTCGGGACGATCCGATCAATCCACCGTCGACCAGCTGACGCTCAAACTTGCAATGATTCGGCCCAAAGGCATGCGCCTGTCCTGTCGTGTGGCGGACTGGCTAGATCAGACTGACCTGGTGGCATTGCGGCCTTACTTCAACAAGTCAGGCGCGCCCACTGTAGTTCGGCTTCTTGCTCTAACAAAAAGCGAGCAGATGAACGTGCTTGCAAGCAGCTGCTGTGACGATGCTGAGCGCTTTGTTGAAGAAGCCGTTCGGCGACAACTCGACCCCTTGCTCGAAAACCCTCATACCCTGCTGCTGCTCGCCAAGGTGGTCCAGCGAGGAAATTGGCCGTTAAGCCAGACGGAACTCTTTGATCGTGCAGTGTTGCTTTTGCTTGATGAGCAAAACCCTCTTCATGCTGAGAAAGACTTGGGGCCAGGTCGGTTCACGGCCAAGGAGCTTCTCAGTGCAGCAGGAGCCTTGTGTGCGTTACGCTTGCTATCGAATTGCCAAGGTTTCTCACTTGCTGCGAGCTCCGATGACGAAAGCATCGCTTGCTACAGGGAGATCGATTTAGCGCCCAAGCCCGAGCTTTACGCGGCATTGAGTCGGCGGGCCTTCGTCTCAATCGGTCGAGGAGGAGTGGACTACACCCATCGTACGATTGCTGAGTTCCTCGCAGCACGCTACCTCATTAGGCAGCTTTCATCCGGGTTCTCGCTGGGTCGCTTGCTTGCATTGCTTGGGATTGAGGAACGGCCACCTACCGCACTTCGTGGCTTGTTTGCTTGGCTGGTCACCCTCGTAGCTGACCCGACGCCTTTGATCGATTATGACCCGGTTGGTGTGCTGCTCTATGGAGATCTATCTAACTGGTCGTCAGCCAATCGGCTGAGACTAGTCGACGCGCTGGCTAGCCACAGCAAGCAAGACCCTTGGTTCTTGTCTCGCCGCCATTTGCCAGATACCGCCAAAGCGTTAGCTGATCCTGTTCTAGCAAAGCAATACCAGTGCTTGTTTACGTCATCGGAAAGCAGCTTGTCTTTGCGCCTATTTGTGCTGTCGCTGCAAAAAGGCGACCGGATATTGCCAGGCTTCACGGTAATCCTCAAAGCACTCGTGGGGGATGTGAAGGCGCATTACGCATTGCGAGTTGTAGCAATGGAAGTGCTTCATGAAGGCGACGATGCTTCGCGACACGCTTTGCTTACCGCCTATTCTCAATTAGGTAGTTCTGAAGATGACCTACGGCTACGTAGTGCTTGTCTTCATGCTCATCTTGGAGATGGACTCGACGCTGATGATTTCATCGCGTTTTGGGATGATCTTGAGTCTTGTGAAGAGCAACTTCCAATCGGAATTACGATTGGGTTGTTGGATCACGTTGATCCTCCAATGGCAAATGAGATTTTGCAGATAATTCAAATTCGTGCAGTTCCTAATTCATCAATCTTCGCAAGCCGACGTGGGCCGCGTGAAGCATCGCGGCTTTATGAACGGCTTCTCGCCATCGCGTTGCCAGTTAGCAAAAATCCACAGCAATCCTATGGCTGGCTCAAGTGCTATCTACGCCGCGCTCAACACCACAGTCAAGACGGATCGCTAGCCAAAGCGTTCAAGGAATCTCCCGATTTGGGACGGAAAACGCTTCGCGCAGCACTGGTGCACGCTGATTTTTCCAAGAGTGATGAAAACTCCTGGTTGCGGTTCATTCATCTGATCAGGCCATGGGTGAATGTAGGGGACATGCTCGAAGAAATGCTTCAAGCGATACATGCCGCCCATGGTGAGCGCAGATCCCTGATCTACCGAGCAGCGTTGAGTGAGTCCGTTCGCCTTGGTGTGGTTGCAACTGTGCATAGCACTAATTTGTCCGCCTTGGCAGAGCTGGATCCTTTATTGGGTGAGGTCCAAAGAGCGTGGCGAGCGCAACTGAACCAGATGCCTGATTTCGTTTCGCAATACGCTCAAGAAGAGGCAAGACAAACCAAAGCCTGGCGAGTGAGCATTCAGGCGAATTTTGAGCAGAATGCTGCGGCGGTCAGTAGTGCTTCGGACTTAGGCTTACTTGAAGAGGCTACCGAGATCTATTTTTGGCACGATCGTCCACAGAGCGCAGCAGCACCCTCATCTCCTCGATTGCGATTGGAGTGGGCGCTAGGAGAGCAGGGCTCGGCCTGTGTTCTCAGAGGATTTGAGGCTCTCTTGACAAGGGTTGCACCGCCAGAGCTTTCTCAATTACTTGCCGATTACTGTGAGAAACGGTCAACGCCTTGGACTGCATTGCTAGCTGCACTTGACGTCTATCGCGATAAGGACGGTGAGATTAAGGAGCTTCCGGATACTCTGCTAGGATCTGCACTGATGATTGAAGCGATTTTCCCTGTGTATGTGCATACAAAATCCTCAGTAGATCAGTGGCGTCACGTATGGGTTGATGAAGTAATTGAGGCCAAGCCGGTCTTGGCGGCTGATACCTACCTAGCCTTTTTGGCCAACGAGCTAGCTCAGCATAGTCTCCATCCTCACTGCTTGATGGCGCTTGGTCATCCGACGCTTGTAGGCAATCATCGAGGGCGGGGCTTGGTCCAGCTTTTGCACAGTTATCCGCTGCCAAAAGCGGATGTTCTCACGCAAATATTGCTATGGATACAGGAAGATGGCGTGTGGCATGCAATCAAGTCGCTTGCTTTGGAAACCGTAAACTCACTTCAAGCCAAGCCGTCACTGAGTTCGAATGAGCTTCAATGTTTGGGAATTTGGCTTTGGTTTGGCTTCACCAATGACCCTATTGTCTATCAGCCTATTTTAAGTAGTTTGTCATCCGAGCAACTTGACGTAGCGATTTGGGAGATCCTGGAAGAAGGCGTGGACGCAGGTTTCGGATCGCATAAGGTCTGGTCGTATTCCCTGAATCAGCTTGAGTTTGTAGTGATCTGGGCGTCTTCACGGTATCCACAGAAAGCTCAGCCGGTTGGTGGCTCAATGGGAATGCGCAATCCCTGGGATGCATCGATGCATATCCAGTCCATGATCGCGCAGATCGCTTCGCTGACGAGCCATGAAGCACGTATGGTCATGGCTAGGTTGGTGCAGCGCTCTGAGGTGGAGAGCTACCGCGACTCGGTCTTGCACCATAAAGCCAATCAGCTGACCGCAAGCGTGGATGCTTCGCATGTCGCACCAAGTTGGGAGGTCGCACAGGAAGCGTTGGCCAATCGAGCGCCACACTCGCATCAGGATATGGTTGCCGTGGTTCTTGATCACTTAGGCGATGTGCAGAGACACATCAGTCATGGTAACGAAGACCCTTATAAGTTCTTTTGGAACACCGATAGCGCTAATCGTCTTGATCGGCCAAAAACGGAAGATCAGGCCAGAGACGCGTTGCTCGGCATGCTCCGTTATCGACTATATCCTCATGAGCTTCGCGCAGAGCCCGAAGGGCACATGAGTGCCGATAAGCGAGCCGACATCGTGATCTTGGGTCGCAATATTAAGGCGGTCATTGAGATCAAACGTGATTTCCACGCAGAGGTCTGGACTGCGGCGATCGGGCAGCTTGATCGGTTATACACTCCTGATCCCGAGGCTGGTGGTTTAGGTATCTACTTGGTGTTTTGGTATGGGGAGAAGCGCGGACCTAAGATCCCAAGTCCGCCTAATGGAAAGGGCCGGCCGCAGTCTGCTGCTGAGATGCAGCGCATGCTGCAAGGAGTGCTGCCAAGTTCTGTCGCAAAAAGGATCAACGTCGTGGTGATAGACGTGTCTGGTCCTGGCGTGGAATGAGTAGAATGATAAAGGCGCTACCAAGTGCCGAACTCCAACCGTCAGTAGTCCTGCACATACAAAGCTATGTGCAAGTTTAAACAGTGCGGTATTGCATGTGCCCGCTCACAGCTTTGTCAGTGCCTGGCGGCGAGCAAGGCATTAGCACCTCCATTGTCAGTTCCTTGGCGTCGGTTAGGGATTGGCCGAAACTTTTTACATCACTAGTCAAGCCTTAAGCTAGGCGTATTCTAGTAAGTCAACACAATCTGTCGGTTGGTTGATATTAGCAAGAGCTAATGAAAGATTCGCCCTTGCTACTAGTTCAAGCGGGCTTAATCCCTGAACGTAATGACCGTGGGTAATCCTATCCATTCCTGCCCCTGCGAGTTTTGCCACAGTCCGAAGACTTGCAGTAAGTGCGACACTATCTAGTCTCCCTCCATGTAAGATCAGATTGCGCTGACGATAAAGGCGGTGAAATGAGTCAGCGTGAGCCACCCCTGATAACTCGGACACCTGAAAGCGAGGACAATCCTCGCAGGGAGGTGTTCGATGCAGAAGCGGCAGCGGTTTACAGCGGAGTTCAAGCGGGAAGCAGTGCGGTTGCTCAAGGCGGGAGATCGGCCAGCGGCCATGATCGCGCGGGAGTTAGCCATCCCGCGCAACCGGCTCTACAAGTGGGCCACGGATCTCGATGCGAAGGGCGCTGGCGCCTTTGGCGGCAGTGGCCGGCCCAAGGCCAACCCGGATGAACTGGCCAAGCTGCAGCGCGAGAACGAGCGGCTGCGCCAAGAGAACGAGATCCTAAAAAAAGCGGCGGCGTACTTTGCGCGGGAGCTACCGTGAAGTACGCCTGGATCCGAGATCAGCGGGGTTACCGGGTGCGTTGGCTCTGCCATGCGTTGGGCGTGTCGCCCAGCGGCTATTACGCGTGGTGCGCTCGCCGTCCGGGGCCACGTGCACAGGAGAATGCCCGGCTATTGCAGCGGATCGAGCAGTTGCACGCACAAACCCGCCAGGCGTATGGCAGCGAGCGCCTGTGGCGCGCGTTGCGTCAGCAAGGTGAGACATGCGGCCGGCATCGGGTGCGGCGCCTGCGGCAGGCACATGCGATCCGCACCAAACGGCGACAACGCTATCTGCGCACGCGCAGCACATACCAGCGTGCGGCGGTAGCGCCTAACCGGCTGGCATGGCCGTTCGTCAGTCCGGGGCCAGATCGGGTGTGGGTGGCGGACATCACCTTCATCCCGACCCGGATGGGCTGGTTGTACCTGGCGGCAGTTCTAGACATGCACAGCCGGCAGATCGCGGGCTGGGCGATGGGCCAGCGGGCCGATCAGGCGTTGGCCAGCGCTGCGCTGGCCATGGCGCTGCACCGCCGACGGCCAGCGCAGGGCGCAATCCACCATAGTGACCAGGGCACGCAATACACCAGCGGTGCATATCAGCGGCAGTTGCAAGAAGCTGGGCTGGTCGCAAGCATGAGCCGCAAGGGCATGCCTTACGACAATGCGGTGATGGAGAGCTTCTTCAGTTCGCTCAAACAGGAACTGACGCACCACGAGCGCTTCGCCAGTCTCGACGAAGCGCGCGGGAAAGTGTTCGAGTACATCGAAGTGTTCTACAACCGGCAGCGGTTGCACAGTGCGCTGGGCTATCGCTCGCCGGCCGAGTTCGAGAAGATGGCTGTTGTTCCCTAATTAACCTGTCCGAGAAATCGGGGGTGGCTCAGCGATAGAATCTTTGACAATTCCAAGCTCCCGATGTGGGTTTATAAGCAAATTCTTTAATCGTTTTACTGCCGCTTGATCACTTAGTCCGGCCATTAGTGGAAGTGAATCGTCTATAATCATTTGGGCTAATTGGCGTGAGCGTTCTCGATTGTTTTGTATTTGAATTAGTTGGGCGCAGTCAATCGGGTGATCTTTAATCGCGCGGTGTGCGAGTGCTGTCAATTCAGCACGGGGAAGCGAGCATGCCACTAGAGTGGCCAAATTGTCGGCTGCGCTTGCTCGATCACTGGGATCCGCAAGTAATCCTTCGATGGCGGCCCACCCACCCGCAATCGCTGCGGGCGCTGAACCACCCTCTAAATGTGCCAGTAGTTCTAAAGCTGCATCAACGCTTTGATTGGCGTCATTGGAAAAAATACGATCTCCACGGAAAAGCTCTTTGACACTTACCCCGCGAAAGGCCTCCTTCTTGAGAGATGGCTGCCTAGCACCTTTAACCCATAGTGTGGGGACAACACTTAGCGGCTTACCTGTGGAGAGCAAGGCGCGAGCAGCATGCCTTTCATGTTCGTCCCAGGCCGCTTTTGCAGCGCCAAGGTAATCCCTCGCGTGAACGGTGAGTAAAGTTGCGACCTGCGCACGAACACCAGAAGTAGCAAAACCATTCGCAGTTAGCCATTGAGGTATAGCTGTCGCTTGCAACCATTCGGCTGGCACACCATTTGGAAACTCAGGTGCTTTACTGAATGCTACGAGCACCTCGAACTCACGACTTGGTTGTTGGACTAGTTCGGCCTGTAGAGCTTCGCAAAGTTCAGCCAGACTAATAGCAGGGGTAGAATTTAGATGGCTTTTCACCAAGTCGTGGAGATGCTGCTCGGAAAATCCTGCATCTAGCAGGTGTGCAGCAACGCTCCTAGCAAACAATTCCATAGGATAGGTGCCGGTTGCGACTATACGAGCCCAGCGATCCAGGTAATCAGAGGACACCCTTTTGGCAAGCTGCTTCAATCCGTGATGGGCTGCCCCATCGGCTCTGGGGATTTGGGTGATCTGCTGCTGTAAAAATTGTTTTTCTTCTATACGGAAGGCCAGATCGGTGCCCACCCGTTTTATAAGCGTTGAACTCATTCGTTTGATTGAACCTTCGCTTAGATGTCCCTGGCGAAGCATTGCGCAACCTTCGTGGAGTTCCTCCATTGCTAAGATGGTTCCCACCCCCCACAGGGATCGATGCCACGGCACATGAGAAGCGAAGAAATCCAAAAGGCGGACTGCCGCCATGTTGTCGTTGGGGTTGACAGAGCTAAGCATTCGGCCTAAGATCCTAGTTCGGCACAGTTTTATGCCAATCATCTAAGCGGGGCGCGACCCGGGCGGAAAATGCACTCTAAGTGCTTTAACCAAGCGGCTCAAGCCCCCAGTTCTCTAAAAGCCCTGCAAAGCAGGGCTTTTTATTTGTTCGAGTAGCAGACTCTACTGCAGTGAGTTCCTAGGCTGTGGAGGGCATTAGCTGTCCAGTCCAACCATCATGTTGATGAGTTACGGATACATCCTCGCCCCCTTCCTCAACCGCTCCTTGAACTGCCCACGCACATAGCTGGGCAGCGTCACAGCCGGCTGATAGTGGCCTAATGCTTCCACTTGGATCTTCCGGGTGTTCCCGGCCGATTTGTGGACATAGTTGTCTTGCAGAACGGGAGCCTTCTTGTTGAGCGCGTGACCTGTGATCAGCGCAATGTGCTCAACCCGCACGCCCTTGGCGTCGAGCTCGGTAGCCAGGGTATGGCGGAAGGCATGCGACCCGATGCCTTTGCCAAAGCCTAAGCCCTTCAAGTAAGCCGCAAACTGGTTGACGAAGCCCTGGCTGTAGCGCCCATTCGGCTCACCGGTCTTGCGGCAGGTGCCAGCCGACAAGTTGGGGAAGAGGCGCGGGTGGCCAGACGCTTTAATGTCCGCCAGGAAGTCGAGGAAGCCCGCCTGGATGAGGCTTGGGTGGATCGGCACCTTGCGAATAGCACTCTTACCTTTCAGGCTTTGACGGCTGCGCTTGCCAGCGCTTTGCGCCAGGTCCTCGTCCACGGTCTTCTGGATCGAGAAGCACCATACGCCTTGATCTTGGACGATGTCGTTGGTTTTGAGCTGGGCGATCTCATTGATCCGAGCGCCGGTAAAGAGAGCAATGAGCGGGCACCACCAACGGTGCGGATACTTCTTGGCCCAAGGTAGAAAGGTCTCGGGGTTGAAGATCTTCTGGATTTCCTCGGTTGAGAGCAGCCGCTCGGGCTCGTCCTGATCAGCCAGGAGGTCTTCTCTGGCGGGCTTGAACGCATCCATTGGGGAATGCGGGATGGCACGCGCTTTGACCAGGGTATTGAAGAAGGACGCGAGGAAGCGCCGATGCAGTTCGAGTGTTGCGTTGGCCGGCTGTGGCCGTCCTTGACGTTGACCCTTGGCGATCAAGGCATCGACGCTCAACCCCTGATGCTTGGGGTTGGTCATGAAGTCTTCGGGCGCCCATCGCAGCAGATCCCACATTTGGTAGATGTGCGTGTGGTCGATCCGAGCA
This sequence comes from Xanthomonas vesicatoria ATCC 35937, assembly GCF_001908725.1. Classification (NCBI taxonomy): domain Bacteria; kingdom Pseudomonadati; phylum Pseudomonadota; class Gammaproteobacteria; order Lysobacterales; family Lysobacteraceae; genus Xanthomonas; species Xanthomonas vesicatoria. The sequence continues at coordinate 67,113 of NZ_CP018725.1, forward strand.
ACGGAGGTGTTGCCGCTCACGCGTTGAAGGATGGCAAGCGTGCGGCGATACGCATCGATCGTGGTGGTGCGAAGGTTCTGCCGCTCCTTGTCTTTGAGGAAGTCGTCGACCTCTTCAGAAAGGAGCCGCGCCGGAGTGGCAAGGGGTAGGGGTTCTGGATAGCGAGTTCCGGATCGCCGAAGCCGGCGGAGCTTTTCATGATGGTCGTAAGTCGCTTGGACCAGGTCCTGAAGGTGAAGCGCGCCGGCTCGGTCTTGAACGACCATGTCGTTGAATTCGACTTTGCCGATGCGAATGCTTCGAATGAATAACTGACCTTTGGGATGCTGCAAATATCGATGAAGTTGAGAGTGTTTAAAGTGCATCTACAATCCAATGTTGAGGAAGTAGACGTTTGATAAGGGGAGGGGATTTTCTGTCAATGATAAAATAGGACAGAAATTTCGTGCCGATGATTGCCTAAGGTGATCTCACTAATTGCCATTCAAACAGCTACATTTTCAGTTCGGCTTTCATAAAATATTTTATTAACAAGCTATATGGGGCAATGATTGCAGTGGTATAAATGGGTTTGAAACCATCAATGCGCTTGTAGTGTTTAAAAGTAACAATTAGCCGAAAAGTGAGAGAGATCTCACATAAATAAAATGAACGCCAGATAAATGAGTTGCGGGTTGCCTAATCTAATCACTCTTAAGAAGACAGTTAGGCAATCCGAGTTTCGTCCTTCTAGACCGATATCGATCGGTTTTTGGGAGTCGCACAATTTGAGACACAACTCGGCTGAGATCAGCCCTGGGGCAGGGGCTGACACGCAGACCTCAGGAGCCCCTAAACTCACTGACGGGGATAACGCATGGACAATTGGTTGGCACAAGCGGTGATCGGCGGCGTAGTGGCTTCGACAGTCATCTATTTGGCACGTTGGGCTTACGGCAAAGCGATCTTCTGGAATGATCGGATAAGCCTAGCCATCAATCGAGCTGAGCTGCGGAAGATTGAGCACCTTGGCCAAGACAAGTTCCACATCGTGCAGTTCCTACTAATACAAGTGCTTTGCTGCTTTGGGATCTTGGGCATTGCCATCATGCTTGCCCCACTGGCCTTTATGACCGATGGAGCGAAGTGGATCGTGCCAGGCCTAGGGTTGCTTGGCTTGTCGATCTACGGGTGTGTGATTTATCCGCTTGGCATGATCGCTCGCCTGAGGAAGGGTGAGGTTTACATCACGCGCCAGCGGGCGCTGATCGACCGAACAGAGCGTCGCTTGGAGCTCACTTCTCAGAAGGCCTAGTCTTCATTTTGAGAATGCCGCGATCTGGATATCGTCTGCTGACTAAGGAGGTTAGACATGAAAATCTTCATCAGTTCGCTTATCACGGGAATGGAAGCCGAGCGAGCGGCAGCTAAGCACGCCATCGAGCTTCTCGGTCATCAAGCCATCATGGCGGAGCACTTCGGAGCGCGGGCAAGCTCCCCTCAGGTCGCATGCCTCAGTGGTGTGCGCGAGGCGGACCTTGTCATCCTCATTCTTGGGCCTCGCTACGGCGCCAAGCAGGCAGGAGGCGTCTCGGCAACCCACGAAGAGGTTCATGAAGCCCGGAACCGTAAGCCGCTCCTGATGTTCGTGCAGTCGGGCATGGAAGCGGAACCGGATCAAGCCGATTTGATTAGAGAAATCGGCAATTGGCAAGGTGGTAAGCTCTGGGACGGCTTTGTCTCAGCCGATGAACTAGGACAAAAGGCAACTCGTGCCATCCATCAATTCCAGCTGATGCAGGCCGTGGCGCCCCTCGATCCCACAGGATTGCGCGATCGTGCACTGGCGCTCTTCCCACGGATCGAGCGCGGCTATCAGCAAAGTGGCACGGTCTTGCAGCTTGCTGTTGCAGTTGGACCGAACACAACGGTGCTTCGCCCCGCCGAGATGGAAGCTCAGCCCCTTCTGGATGCCATGCAACAGCATGCACTCTTTGGAGTCCCAGCCGTTTTTGATCGGAGCCTGGGGATGAAGGCGGGCTTGAACGGTGAGGCGCTCGTGTTGGTCCAAGAAGCGCAGCGTAGTGACGGCGCGTCGATCGGACTTTGGCCCAACGGAGATCTCCTGATCAGTTTGCCTGTTCCGCCACCAGAGCGCGGCATGGGGCTACCGGTCGTCTTGGAAGAAAGCGTCGCTGAGAAGCTCGAAGCGGCGATCGCCTATGCCGCCTGGCTCCTGGGTCAGATTGACCCCACCGAACGGCTTAGCCATGTCGTTCCTGCGGTGCGATTGCTGGGAGAGCATGGCGGCGCTTGGAGGACCCGCGCAGAGCACGAAGCGAGTCCCAACAGCATGCAAGCGCCTTGGCGACAGGGAGAGCATCAAGAACCGGTGCTTCTCACGCCAGCCCACCAAGTCAGGCAATCGCTATCCATGGATGCGCAGCGCATGGTCGAAGACTTGGTTGTGCTCCTGCGTCGTCGTTGGAATAGCTGATCCCATCAGTTCAAAGTCGAGGTGCACGATGACTTTTCCCGCAGAGGCATTTGCAGAGCGGATCCCGCAGGATCTTTCACCTGGGAGCATTTTCTTGTTTCGGGAAGCTTGGGCTCTGCTCGTCGATAACCAAGCGGATCCTAGTGGTCCCACCCCATGTTTCGTGATGCTGCAAGGAGATCGTGTCGGGACGGTCTTCAAGGTGGTCCAAGGTATGCCGCCTTGCCTGACGCTGGCCGAGCCATTTGCTTGGTTCGCGGCTGTGCCCCAGGGAGCTGTGCCGGGACACCAAACCTTGGAAACGGCCTCGTTGTCGGTGACGCCCTCAGGTGTTGTGCTAGTCGGTGGTATCCCGGACCGGTGGGGCGATGCCGATAAGTTTGCGTTCGGCATGAAGGGGCAGTTCATTGGCGAGGCACATCAGGGAGCAGTGAGGCGATTTGCTAAATGGAGCGCCGAGCTTCGTCATCCTGCCCAGCCTCTCGTGAGCTTGGGGTGGATTTTTGAGGTCGATCGAAGTTCGGCCTGATTCCATAACAGGCAAAGTAGAATCCTTGGAAATAGGCCTTTTAAGCTATTGAGCCCTGCGAAATCTTGAGTCAGAACTGATGAACTCTGACTCAGGATACACACATGGCCATCTATCACACCCGAATCAAAACTTACAGCCGAGCCAAGGGGCATTCTGCAATCGCAGCTGCCGCCTATCGCGGCGGCTACCTGCTCACCGATCCCATCTCAGGTGCTCGTCACGACTATCGGGGTAGGGCAGGCATCATCCAGTCGCGTTGCCTGGCACCAGCTGGTTCACCGGCATGGGCAGATGACCCGCAAGCACTTTGGGTCGCTGCAGAAACCGCAGAGCGACGCTGCAACAGCACCGTGTGCCGAGATTTCGCCATCGCGCTGCCGCACGAACTCGATGACCCCAAGCGCTGGGAGTTGGTGCTCGATATCGCGCGTCGCCTGATCGACCGTTTTGGTTTTGCGGTGCAGGCCAGCCACCATCGCCCCACCAAAGATGATCCTCGCTACTTCTATTGCCATCTGCTTGCCACGACGCGAAAGATGGAAGCCTCGGGGCTGGCGACAAAGACGCGTGTGCTAGACGGGCGCATCAATGGCAAGGAAGAAGTCGAGTGGATCCGCGCCGTGATCGCTGACCGGATCAATGCGCACCTTGCCCAGGCTGGCATCGGCAAAGCGGTTGAGCATCCGCCCTTGACGGAACGCTTGGAAGCGATGCGAGGCAACGGGACCTTTGTGCAAGGGCAAGCAAGCTTCGAGAGGCTTCTGTCCCGTTACCGCCAAGAGGGGCGACTGTTGAGCGTGCCGGATGGCCACAGGGCGGAACAGGTCCAGCGCGAGCGGCATGGGCCGGACATGGAGACTCGTGCTCTTGAAGACGCTCCGGCAAACGGTCTGACCGGGGGGGTGTCCGCTGGCGAGGTTAATTCAAGTAAGGGCGACGGAGCTCAGTTAGCAGCCCAGGGAGATCCACACGACCATCCAGGTAGTCGTTGAGCGCATTGGCCATGTGCTGGTCAACGCCGAAGCCAGCCGCATTTTGTTGGGTGATCCAAGTTTCGACGTGGGCTTGGCGGAGTTGATGTTCTTGGTGGTCCAGAGGTAAGGCTTGCTGGCTGACGGAAGGAGGCATGGCGAAGAATCCAAGTGGCTGATGCACTTGATTCGTAGCACAAAGCGGCTCTTCGTCAAGCAGCCCCTGGCCGCTCGCAAAACGAGCGGTCAGAGCTTCTCGCCCTCATTGATCGCCTGATTCAAGATCTCATACCACTGGTTCATCTCGCGCTCGCTGCCGAACTTGATCGTCCAAACTGGATGGTCCACATCTCGAACGCTGACTGTGATCGTGCCTTCCCGCCTTGAGTTGTGCCAGTGCTTCTCCCAAGAGCGAACATCTATCAACGGGTAGATCTTCACTGCCCTGCCGGCACGAATCTTCAACCGCGACCGCTCAATCGAGATCGCCAAAGCTCCTTGTCGCCCAAAATAGGAGCGATCAAACTCCCGACCAAAAATCTCCCGCTGGTTGCGCAATCGGTCAGCCCGATTGACGGCAAAGGCGACCAGCACCGCTGTGCCCAGGACAAGCAAGATGAGAAACGTGCCAACGGTCATGTGAACTCCTCAGAACAGAATGGGACCATCGTTAATTGCAAACGGATGGCTATTGGACGCGACCGGTGATCTTCCAAGTGCCGCCCACCTTGGTGAAGGTGTAGACCCCGTCCATTTGATGGCCGAAGTCCCGCTCCATGGCTTCAACCTTGGCGCTGACATCGCACGTGTAGCTCGGCGCACCTTCCGCCTTTTGGCACTGGTTACTCTCGAAGTCTTCGATGCGCGCCTCTTCATTGCTGTTCGCTTTGACGAACTGCAAAAAAGCGTGCTCACGCTCAGTCTCAGCGGGGCCGCCGCCAGAGCAGCTGGCCAAACAGACCGACATCAGGCCAACCAGGGCCAAGCAAAGCTTTGACATGTGTATCTCCAAGAGGAAGGAAGAGCGCTAGGGATCCACCAAACCGACAGGTTCAGATGCCCTGATTGCCGGCATGCTCAATGACTGCAAGCCTCCGCACACCGGCAGGAATGACCGGTGTTGGTGCTTGGCAGTCGCAGTTGATTGGCTGTCGGAATCATGTTACTGATAAAGTAACAGACAAGGCAAGTCGGAGACCTCATGCTCAAACACGTCATTGCATGCTTGTGGTCACATTTTGGATCTGGACGACGCTCGTCTCATCTTTGCCAACCGCCTCCGTCATGCGCGCCAGAAGGCCGAGCTGACCCAGGAAGCCTTGGGGGTTGCCGCTGGACTGGCAACTGAAGTGGCCAGGACTCGCATCAATCGCTACGAGAAGGGTGTCAACGAGTGCGACTTGCGCACCGCCAAGCGCCTGGCCGATGCCCTCGGCATGCCGCTGGCTGCCTTCTTCGCCGAGACCGATGAGGTCGCAGACGCCATCCAAGCGCTCGCCAAGCTCTCCGTCGAGGAGCAGAGAAAGGTCGTGGCCGAATTGCAGCTCAAAGCCCAGCGCAGCGATCCACCCAGCTCATAATGCATCGGGCCTCGCTGGTGTCTTGGCATCGTCAGACAATTCCTACACGGATGTCAACGCCAGATCAACAAAACGTAAATGTAATTTTAATGGCTGCGCGGGTAGCCTCAACTCACGCAAGTTGTGCAGTAGATATCGAAGTGTAGGTGCTATGGATAGCGAGTCAGGTCAGACGGATGACGCAGAACAACCGCTCTTTCGCAAGCGAAAGGGGCCGGAGGCGACCTCCACACTCGGCGACTTAAAAGATGCGTTTCCCTCGTCTATCCGGATCTGGATCGGCTGTGGCTGTGTGCTTTTCCTCTTGCTGGCCGCGTTTGTTCTAACCGCGTCCTACTCCAAGCGAGAGCATGTGTCGGGCCAGATCATCTCGACGCATGGGCGAGTGGACATCCGCAGTGGAACGCCTGGGCTCATCCTGTCAACGACATTGAAGCCCAACGCCTTGGTCAAAAAGGGCCAAGTGCTCGCGGAGCTGTCAGCCGACATCACCGATGAAGCGGGCCGCTCTCTGTCCGATGAGACCATCAGACGTGCGCTCACCCGATCAGAAGAGCTGACCAAGGAGCAATTGCAGGCGCATGATTTTTCCGGCCAGCGCGAGCGGGAACTGACGCGTCAAGTCGAAGAAACGAGCGGTGCGATGCAGGAAGTCGCTCGCAAGATCTCAATCTTGGAAAAGAAATATGCCAAGAACCAAGAACTGTTGAAGACCATCGAGCCGCTGCTTGCTGAGAAGTATGTGTCCAAATACACCTACCTCACCTACGAAAATGCCCTCTTGGATGCAGAGACGCAGATCCAGGATGCCCGCGCGCAGCAGTCCACACTTCGCAATCAACGTGCCGCATTGCTGGGTGAGATCACCGAGATAAAGACAACGGCCAGCAGGCAAGCAAGCGAAATCGAGCGCGAGAAGTCCACGATCGAAGATCAAGTGGCCAGAGCCAAGTCCGACCGGCTGCAAACCATCACCTCACCCTTGAGTGGCACAGTCGCAGCGATCTATGCATCCCAAGGTCAGCGTATCGGCACCGACTCGATCATTGCATCCATCACCCCAAGCGAGTCGGTGTTCGAAGCTGAAATCCTCATTCCTTCAAGAGCCATCGGACATGTGGCGGTCGGCACCGAGGTGCTGCTCAATATCGCCGCATTCCCGAAAGCAAAGTATGGCGCCATCCAGGGGCGCATCGCATCGCTGTCAACGCAAACCAGCCCCCTCGGCGAGTTGGAGCGCCGCTATGGTCGCCAGTCGCCCACTGAGCCGGTCTATACCGCCAAGGTGGCATTGCCCTCGCAAACCATCGGAGTCGCCCAAGAAGCGAAGTCCTTCCTTCCGGGGATGGAAGTGGATGCGGAACTGATCTTGGAGGGGCGCAAGATCTGGGAGTGGATGTTTGACCCCTTCCAAACGATGGGATCACGCTTGACGGGTGAAAAGCGATGAAGGATGTCTTGACACCATCAGCCAATGGCAATGCGGAGCCGGATCGCTCTGCCGAACCAGGCCTAGTGTTCTCCTCGAAGCGCCGTGTGCCGCATATCCGCCAGACGGAGTCCAGTGAGTGTGGCTTGGCCTGCATTGCGATGCTGCTCTCCTACTACGGCCATGAAACGAGCCTCGGGGAGCTTCGCAACCGCTTTACGGTGTCGACCAGTGGGGCAACGCTTGCTTCGCTGATTGAAATCGCTGATGCCAATGGGCTGACGACGCGTCCGCTTCGCTTAGAGCTTTACGAACTGCCCAAGCTGTCGCTGCCTTGCATGGTCCACCTGCACCACGGGCACTTTGTTGTGTTGACGGCTGTGCGGGGCGGTCATGTGCATATCAGCGATCCCGCAACCGGCGTCAAGAAGATCAAGCTTGATGAGTTCGATGAACTCTTTAGCGGCATTGCGTTGGAAGCGCATCCCGGTCCGGCCTTCAAGAAGATCAAGAGTGTGCCGTCGGTGTCGCTTCGCGATCTGGCAGGCTCGCTTCGGTCCCTGGTGCCCGCATTCTGGGTTGTGGGCATCTTGGCGCTCTTCTTGGAAGGCTGTGCGCTGATTGCGCCGCAATATCTGCGACTGACCATGGATCAGGTGCTCAGCGTCAAGGACGATGGCCTGGTCACCACATTGGCGATCGGCTTTTCGATCGTGCTCCTGGTCCAACTCGTCTTGACCGTTGCCAGGAAGTGGACATTGTTGTGGATTTCTTCCACCACCGGCTTGCGGTGGAGCAGCAACTTGTTCCGTCACTTGGTGTCGTTACCTCAGTCGTATTTCGTGAAGCGCCATACCGGGGACATTTCAAGTCGCTTCCAGTCGATCTACTCCATCCAGCAGTCACTCACGACGAAGATGCTGGAAGCAGTCATTGATGGGGTGATGTCTTTCCTCATGTTGTTGCTTTTGATGAGCTACGACGCGCCGCTTTCCTTCGCCTTGTTGGCTTTCACCCTTGCCTATGTGGGTTCGCGCTACGCCTACTACGCCAAGCTCAAAGAGGCCAACCTCGACCAGATCAACATCGATGCACGCCGGCAAAGCTTGCTCTACGAAACGGTCCGAAGCATCCAGCCTATCAAGCTGTTCAACAAGTCAGCGCTCTGGGCGTCGCGCTTCACGAACTACAGCGCGAAAGCGACCAACGCGACAATCGGGGCCGAGCGGATCCGCATTGGTTTTGATTCTGTCCAGCTTCTCATCCAGGGCCTGTGCCGCATCTTTGTGATCTGGGAGGGCACGCGGTTGGTGCTCAGTGGGGATATGACGATCGGGGTGCTGACGGTCTTTCTGATCTATGCGACCCAGTTCAGCCAGCGCAGCATCAACTTGGCTGACTACTTGATGCAGCTCCGGCTGCTTCGCTTGCACACGGAGCGCATTTCAGACATCACCCACAGCGAGCCTGAGTCGTTTTTGCATGGCAACGGTGCGCTGGAGGATGCCGCTCCCGCCATTGCCATTGTCAACGGCTACTTCCGCTACTCGTCCACGGACAAGTGGATCATGAGCGCCTTGCAGCTCAGGGCCCCGGCAGGCCAGGCGATTGCGATTGTGGGGAACTCAGGCGTGGGCAAGACCACACTCATCCGCGTTCTGGCGGGGCTTGAAGACCTTCAAGTCGGAGACTTCCTGGTCAATGGAGAGGATCTGCGCAAGGTCGGTAAGTCGAGCTACCGGAGCAAGGTCAGCATCGTGATGCAGGGTGACAATCTGTTGTCCGGAACATTGGCGGAAAACATCTCCATGTTCGATGAGCATATTGACCAAGAACGTCTCGTGCAGGCTGCGCAATTGGCATGCATCCATGACGATATTCAGCGCATGCCAATGGGCTTCAACACCAGAGTCGGTGACTTGGGAAACACGCTGTCAGGTGGTCAAAAACAACGGATCTTCCTCGCTAGGGCTTTCTACAGGCGCACCAAGTTGTTGTTGATGGATGAGCCAACGACTGGCGTTGATGAGCAGATGGGCATACAGCTGATGAAGAACATCAGGAGCATTGGCGCGACCACAGTCGTCGTGACGCACGACAAGAAAATATCTCGGATGTGCGATATGCAGTATCTCTTCGTAAGCGGAAACTTGAGGCCTTTGATCAAGGAGCAGCCTAGATCATTTGAAGAAGACGATGATGTGAATGCCGCCGAAAAGTCTAGCCAAGAATGATAAGTCGAAACCTCAATAAATATTTTTTGGAGAGGAAATGCAAGGGCTGTATTCAATGAAAAAAATAATCGTATCTAAAGTCAACGCACATGATGGAGCGCCGTAATGAGAGAATTGACAAACGAAGAGCTATTCCTAGTAGCAGGCGCTGCAGCCGCTGCAGACGTCGATCCAAGTGAGCCGCCCACTGAGATTCCACCAATTGTGGTGAACCCGCCTACGAGTCCACCTCCGAGTCCGCCCCCGACTATTCCCCCTTCGCCGCCAGTTGAGCAGCCGGGGCCGATAACCCCTCCGGGCGGGGGTGGTGGTGCACCCACGCCTCCGCCGCCTCTGGTCAGTGGGCTGGGTGCGGGTGCGGACGCGTATCTGAATAAAAGCGACGAAGTGAAGAGCTTGCTTTCAAAATATATTGCGGGCGGCGCGGACGTCGAATTTAAAGATCTTGGAACAGTAAAGGGCGAAGTTGAGGCAGGTAATATCTATCTAGATGATGACCTCAAAGGAACCTCACTTCAAGCTGCAACTGTGCTGACTCATGAGCTTTATCATGTCTATAACTCTGTCAACTATGGAACGACAACGCCGACTCAAGAACAATATGTCAACGCATGGCTTAATAATGAGGCTGGCTCAGTCATGTTCGAGATGAACTTTGTTAAACAGGTCGAAGCAACCAGTATTACCCAGTATCCAGCTGATCTGACCAGCATCTATAACCAAATTGGCACCACGCTAACAACGGAGCAGGCGACCGCTAAGATAGCTGAGTGGTATGGTAATCAGGACCATGGTGGTGGGCAAACTGTGAAGCAATATTACGAATCTGTTTATAATTCGAATAAAAAATAGGTGAAATAATGAGATTGTATCGTAGCGGTCCTATTCCATGGGCAATTTTAACTGTTGTGTTTTTAGTGCCGGCATTAGCATTTGGAGGTGCTCTTGGCTCCGAAAACAAAATCGGCGATTTAATATCGTTATTCAGCTCTGGCGTTGATGTCGAGCAGCCTCAAGTTGAGAGGCTGCTTGGAACTGACATGGCTAAGGTCGAGATCACAAGGGATGAAGCCCTTCGTCGCCACTACCGGGTCTCATTAGATGACCCGAAATCTCAAGTGACTGCATTCAGCTTCGGGGTTCATCGTAGTGACGCAGGTTCTCAGGTATGGAAAATAGCTGCGTTGTCAGCTATTTATGCTGAAAAAAAAGTCCCGGGCTGTGAAAAATACGACGATATTGTGAAGAAATATGGCTTTATTGAAGGCATTCGTGAACCCCGATCAGTGATAAAGGGTGCAGCTTGGACGCAACCGGCGACACTCACAAAAGGGTCGTATAAAATTTATGTGTCGACCACGGACGTCACCTCGCCTTGTGTTTCAGGATTTAGTGTTTCTACAAAGCGGGCTGATAATTCGTCTGCTTCTACCAGAAATACGGGAGGTTAATATTCATCTTGCATCGGTCAATCATGTCAGGGCTGATCGATGCAACCTGATGCATTAAGTCTGATAGTTGAGTTTTTTAATAAATAAAAATGGTGGCAACTTTTGTCGGTGGTTTGGGTTGCTGTGATGGGTATCTGATGAACAGAGGGCTGGCTTTTGTAAGTGTAATGGTTCTGGTGATGGGGGCGGTCGTACACGCTGAGAATAAAGATCCCGAACTAAGTTTGGATGAGGTAATTGGTAAAATCTATGACCCTAATAAGCCAGTAAATTATGAGACTTTCCGCGAAATTGGACTCCGTGATTTCCATCAGGTGAGTTCAAGTCGAGCTTTGAATATTGCTTTTCGCTCAAATGCGTTCAAGACGCGGGATCAGTATGCGATCTCTTTTATTGAGTTCAGGGTCCCCCCTGAGCTCGATAAAGGAGTGAGTTTTATGTATATGGAGCTCGCTCCCGGTCGTTGTTACGAAGTATCTAAGATCAAGCAAAAGTTTGCGCTCACTTCATATGTCCTACCACCCAATCCCCATGCGCCACTCGCCGATGCCAGCAAGGAGGTTTTCTACAAAACCGATCTTGGTGAAACGTCTGTGTATGTGAAAGCGAGTTGGAACGGTGAGTGCTTGCTTGGGCTCACGAGAAGTCGAAACTGAGAGGTTTGATGGTGCTAGCCAATTAGGTATCTATCTAATTGGCTAGCGCTGAGATGAGCGACCAACAGGTTTGGCGTGAAACGATGAGTTCAAGCACTACATAGTCATAAGCAGCCGCTGTGGCATGGGAGGCGATAGCGTGATGGCACTTACGGCTCTGGTCGTTCCTTCAAGTTATTCCGAATGATGAGCAAGTAGACGAGGAGGGCAGGCACGCACGTCAGGCAGATGACAATGAAAAACTTGCCATAGCCCTGGCTTTGTCCATAGCGCGTGGTGAGATAAGCCACTGCAAGGCCTGAAAAGCCGGCAAGCACCCGCCCGAAGATCGAGTAGAAGCTTGTTAGCCAAGCGTAGTGCTCTCCTGCGCGCCCAAGCGTGACCAGCTTTGACATGTAAGCAACCAGGGCTATGCCGGTATAGCTACTAGCAAGGTTTTGAAGAATAACGCTAGCCCAAAGCAGTTCAGCAGACTGCTCGTTCGACGAGAGCGATGCAAGAACGAGGAGGGCAAGGGCTTGGAGAGCTGCGCCAACAAGGATGGTCGTGCCCAGAGACATGCGCTTCAAGCTAGTGCCTGCAGCCAAAATTCCGAGGAAGGCCGCAGGGATCCCAAGCCAAATATGCAGGGATCCGACCACGCTCTTTCCAATGCCAAGGGCATAGAAGAACGGATTGATCATGGGACCCAAAAGAATGTCCGGTAGGCGATAGCAGCCGATGAAGACGACCACCGCAATCCACCCTTGGACAGTGGAGGGTCGAAGCGACACCAACGGAGCCCCCTGCTTCTCCGCACTCGTGGCATCTGGGGTGCGGGTGCTATCGGGATGAGATTGCAGAAGGAGCGTTCCGCAGATGGGCACCAACATCAGGGGCAGCAGAAGGGAGTAAGCAACTTGCCAGGACAGCCGCGCTGCGAGCAAGAACACCAGACCGTCGCTCAGCAGAAGAGCAATGCGGTAGCCAAACTGATAGGCAGTGAGGAGCTTGGCTGGCTGCTGGTGCACTGACTCCTGTTCGATGCGAAACGCATCGACTGAGGCATCCAGGGTCGCACCGGCAAAGGCGGCTGCGATGGAGCTCAATGCAATGAGCGGCAGACTACCGGTGACGACGCTAAGGACAAGGCCCAGGAGGGATAGAGCGACCATGACCGAAGACAAGACAATCCAGCCCTGACGGTGCGCCATGGTGCTTCCAACGACCGGGGCACGGCGTTGGTCGAGATGGCGAGCCCATAGGAATTTGAGGGAGTAGGGAAGCGCGGTCCAAGCCAAGGCACCGATGACTGCGATCGAAAGCGACTTTTCGCTGAGCCAATAGCCTAAGGTGCTGCCGATCAGCGGATAAGGCAAACCAGAACCGAAGCCCAGGAACAAAAATCCAGTCCAGGCCTTGGTCGGCCTTGATGTCACTTCATGCATGGGCTGCAACTGCCTTGTCGCTTAGGTTCGTCCATTCGTATCAAGGAAGCAACGTGTCTTCCTCAGCCATCTTTGCGAAGGGTGTAAGTCTTGGTTCCCAGGATAGCGCCCGTCTTATCTCGCACCAAGCGATGCGCTTGCTTGAAGTGAGGGCACAAGCGGTGCCGGAGTGCTCTCGCCAGGCGTCGGTGATGCCCTGGCATAGCCACGAAATCCAGGATCCAGAGTTGATCACCTTCGTTCCAGTCGCTAATCGGCAGGAACGGAGGATCTTGCAGAACCAAATGACTGGCGGTTTCAGGCGTTAGATATGCCCATAAGGCGTAGCCGGTCCATACCCCATCGTCGTCTTCGATCGTGACGAACTGGCCTAGGCGAATCGCAGGCCATAGCCACACATAAGCCGCTGCGATACTGAACTTCTTGCGGTCAGTCTTGAACAGGAGTTGCATCGCCAGGCCAAGCGCCTGCGCATCAACGGCATTAGGTTGCATGGGCGGTAGTGGATCTCAATGTCTGCGCTGCAAGGGCAGCGTCAGGGAAGGTGAGCAGTGAGGCAGGAACGGTTGCACGCCCGGTCAAGCCTAGACCTACCAGATAGCTGGTGGGTTCGCAGTCGACAAGCACGACGGTTCGATAGCCGGAATTGCTGATGCCCAGTGTCTCTTCTGCGACTTCGGCGCCGAAGAGCAGTGTTCCGCCACACACGCGTGGCCCATCCAGCTGGACTGTATAGGCCATACGATGCGTATCAAAGAAATACAAAGCGGTGGACACGTGATCGCTTGCGTAGCCTAGGACAAGCCAGTGTGATGGTAGGCCTTTCCAGACACGGCGCGAGACCGCGACCTCGGTTGCGATAAATGCCGAGACCCGCTCGGGTCCCGACGACCGATCCGCAAGGATTGACCGCACCAGCTTGATCGCCCGGCGCTTGGATACGCGATAGGAAAGGCGTGCTCGTGGTCTCACCCAGCGGTTGGCCGCACAAAGATGAAGATCCGCGTTCGGGAGTGTGCGCAGAAACGCTACGATCTCTTCGCCAAGCTGAGACCCCTGGGTTGCTTTACCTCTGAGGTGGTCGGAGAGCCAATCGTGGCGCTCGTTGTGCTTTGTGGGCTGATCGAATGCATAGTCAAGGCGTTGTTGTTCGCGGTAGTAGCGCGCAATGAGCGTATTAAACTGCAACACCTCTTGGCTTGACTCAGGCAAAGCACACGCTTCTGCACAGTGATGGAGAAACGCAGCTTCCATGTGATGCTCGATCTGGAAGAGCAGTCGATCGATGTTGGCGATTGCCTTGTCAAAGCGGGAATACTTCTTGAAGAAATAGGCAAGCGATGGAAGCGAGTGGCGAACATCACGTATCTCATCGCCGAAGAAGTGACGATGTCCATCTGTGCCATGCTTCCAGCTAGGAACTGCGCGGAAGCCGCCGAAATCCAGGAACTGCGCGTTCAATGTGATGTTGTCACTTGTCGGGCGTCCGGTCCAAAGGCGATGCGCGCGACTTGCCGCAATTTGCTCGGCAAGGCGGAGGTAGAGCCCAGACAAGTTAACGCCTAAGCCGCTGGGATTGCCGGCATCGCGCTGTGCATGTTCGTCGGCAAAGTGGATGGCATCTCTGACCCGCGGGCTATCTTGAAATTGATCACTGTCGGCGTTGCCTGCTGTTCCGAAATACAGGCTGCGCTCGAAATGCGCCAAGCGCAGGAAAGCGGGCCTGATCAGAATGGCGCAACGCTCCGGTTCGTCTGCGTCGGTGCGTGCCAGGGAGAAGCCGGCATCAATGATGGCAACGATGGGCACTGCCCCGTGGGGGAGTTCTGCGTTGAGGATCTCGCTAGCAACTGCCTCGCGTATGGCATCGTAAAGATAGAGACAGCCATGGGAGTGTGACCAATCATGCGCCTCGGAGACCAATGGCGTAGGGCCGGTTCCTTTGGCGATGAGCATGCCATCGGAGCCACAGCGGCCACTCCCTCCGTGGATCGCCCCACCGCTCCCACCATAGCGATCAGCGCCCAGTGTCTGGCGTCCGAAGCTGCCGGCAACGCAGTGAGCTTCGAGAGAGGTCACGGCAAAGCGCTCAAGCAAGGACGCTGAGATGCTGGTCCGAGTGGGCTTGTCGTGGATGGCAATGCCCAAGTCATGAAACCAGCGCTCATTGAGCCAAAGCACGGAAGCATCTGGCAGCTTTCCCACTGGGAAGGGCACGAGCATCGAAGTGCTCACGCTGGCGAGGTTCAACAGGTTGGGGGCGTTCTTGTCATCCATGTCCCAGTAGTCATTGGGCATTTCGCTTCCTTGTTTCTGCAATTGTTGCGACTTCGCGTTCGATCGGCTTTGGTGATGCTACCAACCTGACGGCAGTTCGTGCTTCTGCTGCTTGGATTTCCGAAAACCACGGGACATCACGACTGCATAGACCATTGCCTGGAAATCGGCACAGGGCATGGAGAAAGTCAGATCTGTACAGTTCTTATTCATTTTCTAATATAACTATTAATCATGCGTAGGGGCGCAATTGCTGACCCAGCCGTAGCGCGAAAATTCTACTAAAGAATCAAACAGCAAGAGCGCACTTATGGTTTCTGCTTTGCAGAAACCGTGCGCCAACGCTGCGCGTCGGTGCGGTGGCTTCGCCACCTCGTTGCCTATGCTCCGCAAGGCAACACAGCCACTTCAAAACCCTGTGATCAAGGTCTCTCTGCTGTCGAGTTCGCTTTTCTCTCGACATGGGATGTTATGCCGCTTCTTTGTGTGCTCCACAAGCAGGAGTTTCACAAATGGCGATTTATCACGCAACAATGAAGTCTTTTAGCCGAGGCAACGGCGACTCGTCGGTCGCAGCAGCGGCTTACCGAGCAGGGTTTGATCTGCTCGATACGAGCACAGGGCTTGGTCACAATTATTCCCACCGAGGCGGTGTCGATTTTCACCAGATGCTTGCGCCAAAGGGCGCGCCCTCGTGGTGCTTCGATGCGCAGTATTTTTGGAACGCGAACGAAGCGGCCGAGACTCGCAAGAACGCGCGCGTTTGCCGAGAAGTCGAGGTGTCGCTTCCGCATCAACTCGATCCACACCAACGAAGAGTGCTCGCTTTGGCGCTGGGTCAATTGCTCGTCGAACGCTTCCAAGTGGCCGTGCTGGTGGCAGTCCACACGCCAAGCAAGCTGGGTGATCAGCGCAACCACCATGTGCATTTGCTGATGTCAGCCAGACAAGTCGGTCCGGGTGGGCTCGGTGAGCGCGCCTGCGCTGAGTTTGACGCCCGACAAGGCGGCGGCACACGAGCGTTGCGGCAAATCCGCAGAGACATTGCAACAGTCATCAATGCGCATCTGAAAAATGCCGGCAACGCGGCTCGTGTGGATCATCGCAGTCTCCGAGCACAAGCGCAGGAGGCCGCGCGCAATGGGGAGTTTGAACGCGCCCGCGAACTCACTCGCAGGCCTGGCAAGCACTTGGGCAAAGCCAAAGTCGCGGTGATGCGATACACGGTTCCAGGCAAGAACGGTAAGAGCATCATTACTGTCAATGAGTTGGAGAGCGCGGAGCGTCAGCGTTTCACCATCTGTCACGAAATTGCCCACGTGGTGCTTGGACTTCCCTCCAAACACGAAGAAGTGCCGCAGTGGGGATACGCCAAGCGCGACCCCAACGAGGTGTTTTGTGACGTCTTTGCTTCTGAACTGCTGATGCCCTACAAGGAGTGGCTGGCATCAGTTCCCAAGGACGAACCCTCTCTTGCGCTGATCGAGCAGATGGCCGTGCGGTTTGGCACCTCCTTTCCTGCCGCCGCTTCACGCTACGCTAGCCTCACTGACTATCCATGTGCATTCGTCACCATGGAGCGTGGCGTCGTGCGCTACTCAGTGCTCTCCAAAGCCCTGCGCGAGGTCAAGGCATGGATCCCGCCAAGGGCCAGCATCCCGTCTGGTTCTGTGACGTATCGCTTACGCGAGTTAGGGGGCAATGGCACCGACTCAGATTGGGTGCCACAAGATATCTGGTTTGAGAACTGGGAAAAGGGTCTTGAGCTTTGCGAGATCGGCAGGCACTTTTCGCTAAGGGACACCACGACATCATTGCTGTGGTTCGACCAAGAAGAGCTCCCAGAAGTTGAGCATGACCGCTTTGGAAAGCGCTGGGAGGACGACGGGGGCTTGCCCGAACTTACGGGTGAATTGACTTGGGGCAAGGGCACTAGACATCGTTGATCAGTAACATGTCTTGGGCGTGGCCTTAGCCTAACTCTTAGCTCATTTCTCAGAGCTTCAACCTGCAGGAAAAAGCGGCGTCTATAGGCATAAATGAATGATTAGGTGCACCGATGACTGATGTATTTTCCTTTGAAGTGCTCCACTTGGTCGGTTCGGGTCTTACACCCGACTTTGCTGGGCTTGGCGTGGTGTTTTACACCAGCCTCAATCATCTTCCGTTTCTCCAACTTGCCTCTGATTCGCATGTCCCTAAGCTGCCAGTTGTCGGCAGTCATGAGATCGCAACTCAATTGTTAGAGGTGTCCCGGGTCCAGTCTTGTTGGCACGACGGGTTTCATTTTGTGGATATGAGTAAGGAGTGTCTGACACATCTGGCACAGTTCGTTTCACCCCCGCTGCCAGAGGCGGGTGATTTTATCCCAGCGCTTACCGGGGCAAGACTCATGACCGCATCATTGGCTTCTCTGGTGGAAGGCATTGCGCATGTCGGGATCATTTCTAACCGACGTGAGTTGCTATTGTTCTCTGGTGGGAAGTGCGTGCTGGCCGAGAAAATCGCATGAGATCTGTCACTGCTAGCTTTCCCGAAATTCGGAAGCTTCTCAAAATTGCTGGATACGCGGTGCTTTGTCTAAGTGCCGCCATCGCGACCGGTTTGGTCTACTACGGTGGCCAGAAGTGGCCGGATGCGTTGCCCAGGGCCTCTTCGATCTCAATCGTGGTGATTACCGTCGCCTTGAATTTTCTAGCTGAGACGAGATGGATTTATCCCTTGATCGCTAAGCTTACGAGGCGTCCACTTGTTCACGGGCTCTGGGTTGGGCATCTGACATCAGACTACGGTGTACGAGAAGGAAGGCCGTCGTTGGACCCTATTAGGATTTTCTTTGTTATTCGCCAAAGTTACTTGCACGCATCGATTGAGTCGCACACCAAGACCCAAGAATCTTATTCAACGATTGAACACCTGGAAAAGAGTGAGAAAACGGGGGCGGGCCATCTTGAGTATGTTTTTGAAATGGTCCGAACTGCGCATAGCGAGAACAAGATCACAATCGGTTATGGGAAGCTTCGGCTTCTGGATCAGGGGAAGTCGATGTCGGGGGACTACTGGACCAATTCTCCAACGCAGGGTCAGTTGAAAGTGGTCTTGGTCACGCGTGACTGCGAGGAAATTAATTCTTTTGAGTCTGCATCAGCGGTCGCAGAGAAACTGGGGAAGGCTTAAAACCTGCTTTTACGAAGTGATTTCGGTTATGGATGCGGGGCGTGGGCGGGTTTGAGCTGCTAACGTAGTTTCATCCATTGACGATACAGATACCAAGAGGTCAGAATGAAAATTCCAGATACTGAACCTAGCGGCATACCTGAGGAAGGCTCGCCACATAGGCTATGGGGGATGCTCTCACAAAAATTCCCATGGCTAAAAAATCGGGGTCCACATGCTTACATGTTTGGGGTTGTTGCATTGGGAGCCCTGCTTTTAGTCGGCGGCGCTATCACCGGTCGTTCTAAACTTCTCATTGCTGCACAGTATCTCTTCCTTCTTGCGGGTGCCGTGCAAATACTCGCGGCTGTCTATCTATCGAGCAATCAGGCTGGGCATTTGCGCGGCCTCATCGATCAAGAGAAAGAAAGGCCGACAGAATTTGTTCGCGCAGTTCAGTTAACACGCGCAAAAATTGATCTCTTGGATCAGATATGGCGCGAAAATCCTCCTGATATTGGTCGTCTCGGTTCGAACATCGCCAATGCTCAGAAAAAATATTCAGACTTGGAGTCGCAGCAGAGTTCGCCAGACGAAGAATACTTAGTTCTAACGCAGGCTGACATTGCGAACGCGCTACTCACGGCATCATCAAATACTGCTTGTGGCACCCTGCTGGTAGTCGTCGGAACATTGGTTCCGCTTTTCAGCTAATTAATCTTACGAAAGCTAAAAACGCCAGTGCGGCAAAAGCGATTGCAACCGACCACTTCTGATATTTTAACATTGCGCCCATTTCTATTCCTTTTCTTTTAACGTAGGGCGACTTTTATTTTTGTCAACAATTGGCGATGTCTGCTTGTCTTCTTTTTTGGGTGTGTCACACGAGTGATGTTTGATCACGTATGCAATAAAAGCTAGCGATCGGTTTTTCACGAGCATCTAAGGCCGGATCCGATATGTAGAGATTCTGTCTTGCTTTTGATCTATGGGCTTTCGCTTGGCGAAAATCTAATCTTTGTAGGTTAGATAAGTGTGCTGTAACCCTTGTAATCGTTGAGGGCCCTGCAACAAGTCAAAGTGCGCAGATGTGATTGGTGTAGGTCTGTGCGAGCCGGTTTAACTTATGGCGCCTTCGCCCTCGCTTGGAAGGCGAGCGCTACCGCTGATGCCATATTCTCGGGACTAAGAGTCAACAACTGCTTCACCACCTCGTCGACATCTTTGCCAGCGCCGCCTTGGCGTTCAAGCTGTTCGAGCTTCCTACCCAGTGCCACGGGATCCGGGTTGAAGTAGCGCATGAAGGTTTTCAGATCCTTGTGGCCTGAGATCCTTGCTGCTTCCGCTGGATTGAGGTGGTGTCCCATTTCGGTGATGCGGGTGTGGCGAAGATCATGCATGCGCGCGGTCAATATATCGGGGTCACCGAGCTTCTCGGCTACCTGCCCACGCACCCGATCCCAGGCCTGAGTGACGGTGTCTGCCCGAATACGCTTGCCGCGTGAACTCACAAAGACCGCTCCTTTCTTTGTTTCGCTGGCTTCAAAGCGCGCAGCGATCAAGGCCATGGGCTCTGAGGTCAGCGGGATCACGCGCTCATTGTATTTGCCATTCTTGGCCTTGGTCTCGCGAAGTCGGGCGGTCTTTTTCTTGAAGTTGATGTCCGCCCAATCGAGCTTCACGCATTCGGAGCGGCGGGCTGCGGTCATGCGCGCAAAGCGAATGACATCGGCCGTTGCCGGGTCGGTCCGCCCAGCATCCAGCTGCGCAACGATGGCGTTCCATTCCTCCTCGGTGAGCGTCCGGTCGCGCGAGTCGTCCGAGTTGAGGGATTTCAAGCTCTTGATCGGCGAGCGCAGATCGATCTGCCAGGTCTCGTGCGCAATCCGAAAAAGGTTCCGGATCGTGGTCAGGGCTCGCTTTTTGCTCCCCTGGGCCATCGGGAGCGTGGTGCCGTCTCGCTTGACCTTGATGTATGAGTTCACGAACGAGCTGGCATGGCGTCCCAGGAAGTCATCCTGAGTCAAATCCTTGGCCAGCTTGCGGGTGAGGTGGGGCATGCCGGTGTGGCTCAACCCAAGACCGTTGCCGCCTCCCAAGAAGAGATAGGCATTAGAGTGGTCGGTTCTGACCGACGCGTGCTTGATCAGCCCATCATCGATTTCTTGGACAAACCGGCGCAGCAGATCCCCGAAGGTCCAAGCCTCGGCAGTGTGGGCATACGGGGTTTGCCGAAGCTCTAAGGAGGCGTGTTCTCGGCGGACATAGGCCTCGGCCATGAGCCGTGCAGCGTCGATGTGATGCTCAGTGTTCGGGGGCGCTTTGGGGTCGACGGGGTAGCGCACCAGCGGAAACTTCAACGCCTGCCCGTCGAGGGACCTTCGGATACGCGCCTCCCACCTGAGTTGCCCATCCGTCCTGAGCGTCACGCCCGCCACCGAGCTAACGGCCTGGGAGGCCTTGATGCCGCGCGGAAGCGTGCCAGTGAAGGTCTTGGTGCGCCCCGGTTTGACAGCTGCTTTGGCTTTGCTCACTTAGCGTCTCCCTGTATCCTTGGACGGATGGCCCCGTGGCACAATTGGATAGCGCGCGTCCCTCCTAAGGACGAGGTTGCTGGTTCGAACCCAGCCGGGGTCACCACTTTTCTGACAATCGGTTGAGCGGGCCGGTCGTTGCCACAGACTTACCACATTCGGGCTGGACTTCAACGCAAAGCCTTGTCCTGGTTGGGTCTTAGTGTAGCGACGTTGTCCCTCCTAAAGGGGAAGGTCGCCCGTTCGAATCGGGCCGGGGTCACCAAGAATCAATGGTTTAGCGACACGCGCGCATTGCCCATTTCGCTTATTAGGGCGCATATCCACAGGGGTTGGTCACAGTGGACACAGCTGCATTGGCGTCGTGGACCGCCCCTAAAATCTCAGGTGTTTGACCGCAGCCTCGTCGCCCTGCGGTGTCAAATGTGCGTAGTACTTTTCAGTCGTCGCATAGTCAGCGTGTCCTGCCAAAACCTGGACCCGGCGCAGCGGTACGCCCGCCATGACCAGGTGGGCGCAAAAGGTGTGGCGCAGCCGATGCAGGCTTCCACCGATTCCCGCTTTGCGGGCATCTGCAGCGAACCAGTCGCTGATGGTGTCTTTGTGCACGTCGATAAGTCGATCAGGCAGTCGGCGCAGTGCGCATCGTGCATAGCGGTTGAGCGGAACCTCACGCCACTTGCCCGATTTGGTACGGCCACTTCCCGTTTCATCCGGCTCGCTCTCGATCATGAGCCTGCTGCCTTGCACCGACGATTTGTGCAGCTTGGCCACCTCACCACGGCGCAAGCCGGTGTGCGCCATGAACAACCACGGCGGTGCGCGTGAGGGGCTTGCGCGATAGAGCTTTCGCATCGCAGCTCGGTCATAAAAGCTGACAGCAACGCTGCGTACGCCTCGCGGTGCTTCACTCTCTCGAGCGAGTTCACGTCGAGTTCTTTCCACTCCATCCCGCGGCGAAATGCCGCTTGCAGCCGTCGGATCTCCTTGCCGACGGTTTCTGGCGCCGCCTTATCGGTGAGAAGGCGGTCGCGCTTGTAGCCCTCCATTTCTACCGGGCGCAGTGTGTCGATCGGGCGGTCGCCAAACTTGGCGATAAAGCGCTTCACCTCGCTACGCGCTTTGCCCGCAGTCGTAGGGTGCTCGGCGGCGTACCAATCCAGGTACCACTCAAGGTAAGCGCTCACCTGTGGCAGCCGCGCAAGAATGCGAACGCCGTGCGTCAGCTCAGCTTCTTTCGCTGCTCGTATTTCTTCAGCCTCATGAGTGCCGAGGCGGCCGAGGGAGAGCCGGTACCGATTGCCAGCTTGTCGCCAGTCGAGGTATGCGCTATCGCCGCGCCAGCAGAGTGAGACTGTTGCCATTGATGTGCGCCGTGGATCGGCGCATAGAGCGCGGACTTTTCGTAGAGTTGTTTGCCCATGAAGCGACGCGGCGCTAGGCCGTAGGCGAGGGCATTCCTGCGAAACTGAGATTCGGAGACGCCACAGTAGTGCGCGGCCTCGGTGACATTGAGCCAGTCCTTGCCAGAGAGATTTAGCGGCTCCGCTGCTGACATCCCGGCCTCCTTTGCGTCGTAGGGCCTGAGCGGTTTACTAAGTGCGCCACGTGACCCGTTGTGCGGCACGTCGCGGTGTTGCACGATGTGTCCACCTGGGGGGGTATATGGCACTGCACGTTGAAGAAAGCGGCTTCCGAATCGAAGTGAGTAGCGCGCAAAGTTCGGATGGTTGGCGCAGCATGGTTGTGGCATATGAAGTAGGCGGGCCCAGGGCGTTCGGGCCGCTGCAGTCGGTGCCCTTCCCATCGCGGGAAGAAGCCGAGTCCGGTGCGCTTGAGCTCATCCGGGAAAAGATCCTCAGCCGCGGTGCGTCTGGCTAGGCGCCAGGCCGTCC
This sequence comes from Xanthomonas vesicatoria ATCC 35937, assembly GCF_001908725.1. Lineage (NCBI taxonomy): Bacteria > Pseudomonadati > Pseudomonadota > Gammaproteobacteria > Lysobacterales > Lysobacteraceae > Xanthomonas > Xanthomonas vesicatoria. The sequence continues at coordinate 89,731 of NZ_CP018725.1, forward strand.
TAATTTTCCTCGCTTGCATGAGATTGTTGCTGCTGCTCCGGTGATGGGTAGCAGTGTCCTGCACGCCAAGGTGCCAGTACGGGCCGTCACCTTTCATTGCATAGACCAAACGATGCGCTTGCGGCCAGCGTGCATGTATTTCCACAGGGTCTTCAGATCTACAGGCAGAACATTTGCAGTCATGCGAAACATCCGTATTCAACGTGGCTGGGTCCACGGTTACTGTGGCGAGTTTCGAGTTGAGACGCTGGAAGTGCATCAGGCTCAACAGAACCGCTGGGTGTCGACTGCGTATATCTATCACCGCAATCGCGACGCGTCGGTCGCTACGATCGAGGGGGCAGGCGAAGGTGCGCAACGCGAAGAAGCGCGTGCACAAGCGCTTCGTGTCGCCTGCGAATTCTGCGGTCACTTGAATGCAGACGAATGGCGAAAGGCCGCCACTATCCGCGACGGGACGGGTACTAGTGCCGAAAATTGATGTGATGTCTATGGCGGTTTCCGCTCCAGATGAATTGCTTCATGTGAGGTTTTCTTTTGCAGGCGTGCCGGGAGCTCATACTTGGACGCATGTCTTCTCCCTTGCCCACTGCTGCGTCCGTTCTTGGTTTGTGTGATGACTTCCACGTCGAGACGCTTGAAATGCAGGTGTCCGACAGTTCGATGTGGACGTCGACCGTCTATATTTTTCACGTTCGCCGCAGCGGTCCGTTGTTGACCATAGAAAATGCGGGGCGAGCGGAGTATCGCGACGATGCACGTCGCCAAGCGGTTGCGGCTGGGCTGGCCGCGATTGCAGATATCGACCCGGCTGATTATTGAGCCAACGGATCTAGCAAAGCCGTGGTGCACCGTGCAGTGATAGGCTCGCAGCCATCTGGGCACGGGGACGTTGCGATGATTCCAGATTCGGGGATGCCTCACGAAGTACTGCTCGTGCATCAGGATGGCGTTACTGCCAAGGTCCATCTGGACCGCAGTGACGGTATCTGGAGCGTTCGTGTTGTTGAGCTCCAACAACCGGATCGGTCCGTCTCGCTCTTCGGGCACGCGGTTAGCGCTGGGCGACATTTCGAAGAAGCCCGAACCTTGGGTCGTGCGAAGGCGCGCGAGGAGATCGCGCATCTGTTGGGACGGCCAGTGTCTAAGGCGGGGCATACGCTCCGCGCCGCTGCGGTGCAGCGTTTCCAGGGCTCCGGCTTTGATGCCGTCATCGAAGTAGTCGATGCAAACGGCTTCACCACTGAGCGCCTGGTCGTCAGTCCGGTGGGCCGCGATGAACTGAGCAATGCCGAAGCGTTGGCACTCGCCAACCAGCATGGGTACGGCCAAGTCTCTGGCATCACGGCTACGGGCAAGATCGTGTTGTAAGGGCGCGGTGCGCGAGGCGAGCTCGGTCATGGTTCACCATCAGAGCGCTGGCTGATCCGCGCATCGTTGATCTCGCGCCGCGACTGCTCTTTCGCACTCGCGTTGCGCCCAGCTCCTGCACCTTGTCGCCGCAATTGGCGACGCCTCGAGGTGCGTGCTGGGTCGGTACGGCCTGCGCGATGCGATGGATGTCGCTAGGCGCTTGCAGATGGGCTTCTCGGTGTTGGTAGCCTCATCGACCATGCCGCCGACATATTCTGCCGCTCTGGGTGGAAGGCGACGTCTCGAAGTGGCTACGCATGAACGGTCATGAGGCGATGGGTCACCTCACGCCGTGGCCCTCGGAACGCCATGCGTCTGCTGCGGAGGTTTGTCTGAAAGGGCCGGCAGCAAGACACGCTACGGTTGTGCCTTCATAAGCGGCCATCAACGTGCCGTACGCTCGGTTCATAAAAGCGGAATGTGCTTGCAGATCTCTGTATACCAATGGAGCCCAGCTCTACAATTGGTGGACGAGCTGTCTTCATTAGCCTTAGCTTTAGGCCAGCGCGAGTGGTAGCGTGGACGATTGAGCTGCTGGCCAGTCGCGTGAATGATTCAACATATATGCGACAACTTGCAATCGCAATCGACAGAATAACGTCTGCGCATGAGTTGCACGGCATGGAAGACTCAGTGTTTTGGGACGTCTATGCTGCAGCCACTGAGGAACTCAAACTGCATGGCGTCGCATTGAAGCGTGCACGCGTTGCGCTGTGTGGGGTGGCTATTAGGCTTAGGCATTTGACGCCTAGCCGTGTCAATAAATTGGAGTAGTGCGGGTCGCTCTCTTCCAAAGTAAGCACGCATAAGCTGCTGATAATAAATATCTGGCCACTGGCGTTGCCTGAATAGCGCAATGATGTGCCCAAATCAATTCCTGCAAAGCCCTGCATGCAAGTATTACTAGGTGAGTCGGCACTGGACGCGCTGGGCGCCCGCGATATGAGCGGCTTCTAGGCCGCACGTCCGATAGACATATGTTCTCGTCAAACGCATCGGCTTACGAGCGGGCTTTTTACGTGCGAGCATGGCCGAGCTCGCATTTATGAAAACGATTGCTGGTGAATTTCACCCATCCGCAGTGCTTTTTCTGCACAAGAGCTATTTAGCGGCGGGTACAGCCGCCGATAAGTTTGATGTACGGCAGGTGCGATCCATCGCCGCACCTGCTTTCCATCCATAAATAGGGTTGGCCGCTTATGAATAGTTTCTTGCAGCGCTATAACGTAGGCCGCCGCCTGGGCGCAGCCTTTGGAATCCTGATTCTTCTGTCCGGTCTGCTTGTGGCGATTGGTCTCAGCAGCATGGCTAGTGCCCGTACTGAGATGGACACCATCGTAAAGGTCAACTTTGCAAAGATGCGCATAGGCAACGCGATGCGTGATGCCAACTCCAATATCTTCATTGCGCTCGGTACGCTGGTCATGGTCACGTCTGATGCGCTAAATCAAGAAGCTTTGGAAAAAATCAAGGATCAGCGCCAGCGGTATGCGGACGAACGTAAGTCCCTCGATGCATATCCGCCAAGCGAAGCCGGCCGCAAGGTTCGTGCAGAGATTGACGCTGCACGCGAGGTCTCTCGTGGTTTGAACGATCAGGTGATCGCTCTGGCGGCGGCAAATAAAAATGCCGAAGCGCAAGTCTTCATGAGTGAGAAAGCTCGGCCAGCAATGTTGAGGTGGCAGGCAAAGATTGCCGAAAACGTCAGCCTGCAGGAGAAGCAAACCGCAGAGTCTTATCACGGCGCGGTTGCGGCGATGAACCGCGGCAAGGGCTTCCTCATCGCAGGCGGTCTGGTAGTGGTGTTGGTCAGCACGGTGTTGGCCTTCGCAATCACTCGCAGTTTGACACAGCCACTGAGCCGCGCTACCCGCGCCGCCGAATCGATTGCCGGCGGCAAGCTGGATAACAACGTGGACACCCAAGCTTCCGACGAAAGCGGGCGGCTGCTCAAGGCCATGAGCAAGATGCAGGAGCAGCTGCGCAGCTTGATCGAAGCGCAGATGGACATGGCCAAGCGTCATGACGAGGGCCAGATAAGTTACCGGATGGATGCAACGTCATTCCCGGGGGACTATGGCCGGATGGCACATGACACCAATGCGCTTGTTGCCTCGCATATCTCTGTCAAGTTGAAGCTGGCGGAGATCATGGGGCGTTATGCAATCGGCGACCTGAGTCAGGACATGGATCGCCTGCCCGGCGAGAAGGCGGTCCTGACACGAACAATGGACGAGGTGAAAACGAACCTGTCTGCAATGAATCATGAGATCAAGCATCTGGCGCAGTCCGCGGCCAAAGGCGACTTCAGCGCACGCGGGGATGCCGAACGGTTCCAGTACGACTTTCGGGTGATGGTGGACAGCCTCAACACCTTGATGTCGACCGCTGATGGCAACCTGCAATCGCTTTCCGGCCTACTGCAGTCGATCGCCGCTGGCGACCTCACCGCACGCATGAGCGGAGATTTCCAAGGCGTATTCGCGCAGATGCGCGATGATGCCAATGCCACCGCCACGCAGCTGGCCGAGATCGTTGGCAGCATCAAGAACTCGGCCATCTCGATCAAGGGCGCGGCCAGCGAAATCGCGGCCAGTAACCAGGACCTGTCGCAGCGCACCGAACAGCAGGCCGCCAATCTCGAAGAAACCGCTGCCTCAATGGAAGAGCTCACCTCCACTGTTAAGCAGAACGCGGAAGGTGCGCGTCAGGCTAACCAGCTCGCCATCGGCGCCGCCAGCGTGGCAGCCCAGGGTGGGGAGGTGGTGGGCAAGGTGGTGGAGACGATGTCCGGCATTGAAGCGGCCTCCAAGAAGATCGCCGACATCATCTCCGTCATCGACGGCATCGCCTTCCAGACCAATATCCTGGCCTTAAACGCCGCAGTCGAAGCGGCAAGGGCGGGTGATCAGGGCCGTGGTTTTGCAGTTGTCGCCAGCGAGGTTCGTACGCTCGCTCAGCGCTCTTCAAGTGCCGCAAAAGAAATTAAGAGCCTGATCGACGATTCTGTTCAGCGCGTGGCCGAAGGCTCCGCCCTAGTGCACAGCGCGGGAACGACCATGGCTGAGGTAGTGGCCAGCGTCCAGCGCGTGACCGACATCATGGGCGAGATCTCCGCCGCTTCGCAGGAGCAGTCGGTCGGCATCGAGCAGGTGAACCAGACCATCACCAATATGGACGAAACCACCCAGCAGAACGCGGCCCTTGTCGAAGAGGCTACCGCCGCCGCACGGTCGCTCGAAGACCAGGCTGTGCATCTGACTGATGCGGTGGCGGTATTCAAGACCGACAACACCTATGTGGCCGCACCGGTGCGGCGTCAGCCAGGCAGCTCAGCAACGCCAGCATTCAATGCCAGAGTAACGGCAGGCCATACAACCACGCCGAAGCTCCGTGCAGTCACAGCCTCGCTAACCAGCGAAGGGAGCTGGCAGGAGTTCTAAAACCGTGAAAACGCAATGGTGACAAGGCGCCAATGCCAAGCCCGCCGCTACGCCCGATAGGCAAAACCTATCGGGGTAATTTGCAGCATCAATAGAGCTTGTCGATCCTGAATGGGAGGTGGCGCAGCCTGGTATTCACGACGCTTCTTCGCTTCAGGGAGTTTCGATAAAGTCGATAAGAGGCATGCCCATATTAGGATGCCTCAATGTCGTACGCCGTAACCAGATTCGTCAGCCTCCAGAAAAAGTTGCTTGGCGCAGTCACGATTGGATTGTTGATCGTTTTGCTATGCGCGCTGGCTGGATTAGCCACCGCGTGGATTAGCGTTTCCGGAAAGGTGCCGCAGGAAGTTGCCCAAGCGTCGGCGGCTGAAGCGGTCAGTCGTGACTTCCGGATGCAGGTGCAGGAGTGGAAAAATGTGCTCATCCGGGGGCGGGACCCGGCCCAATTGGAAAAACACCTGGACGCTTTCCGTTTGCAGGGAAAGAAGGTGCAATCCGGCACCGAGAAGCTCGCCCAAGCCATGCCGGACGCCCGAGCGCGTGCGTTGGCACAGGATTTGCCAAGTCGCATTTGACGTTGCAGGCCAACTATGAGGCAGCGTTAGAAAAGTTCGCGGCAGCTGGCTACGTTGCTGAGACTGGCGATGCGTTGGTGAAGGGACAGGACCGCGCTCCGACGCAGATCCTCGAGGCTCTGGTTAGCCGAACTGAAACATTGGCAGACGCCGCGGTGCTCGCTACTTCCCAGGCTGCCCAGCAAAAGCTCATGTATTCCGCGGTCGCAACGATCGCTGCAGCCCTGTGCCTCTTGGGCGTGCTGGCGTGGTGGATTCGGAGATCGATCGTCCGCCCGATCGAAACTGTCGCACGTGCTGCGCGTTCGGTCGCTGCCGGCGACCTTGCTGCGCAAGCGACAGTGCGCAGCAACGACGAAATTGGGCTTCTAGGTCAAGCCATGAACCAGGTCGTCAGCACGCTCACCGAAGTTTCGAGCGCGCAAGCCGAAATGGCGCGGCGTCACGACGCTGGTGAGATGGGCTATCGCATGAATGCCGATGCATTCTCGGGTGCATATGGGCGCATGGTCGCCGATACGAACGGTTTGGTCGGTGACCAGGTCAGGCTCGTCGGAGACATGCTGCAAGTGATGCAGCGCTATGCAGTAGGTGACATGTCCGTTGATATGCCGCGGCTGCCTGGCGAGAAAGCCAAGATTACCGAGGCGATGGACACAACCAAGCAGAACCTAGCTGCCATCAACGGTGAGATCCGCGGCTTGGTGGAAGCTGCTGCTGTTGGCGACTTCACTACCCGTGGCAACGCGCAGGCCTATGAATTTGAATTCCGGGCGATGGTCGATGGCCTAAATGGTCTGATGCACAACGTCGACCATAACCTCGGAGAGCTTTCGCGGCTGCTTAAAGCGATCGCAGACGGTGATCTTACAATCCGTATGCAAGGGCAACAGCAGGGTGTGTTCGCGCGGATGCGTGACGACGCCAACGCTACCGCCGCTCAGCTTGCGGAGATTGTCGGCGGTATCAAGGCGTCCGCCGTATCGATTAAAGGCGCTGCCAGCGAGATTGCAGCCGGTAACCAGGATCTGTCGCAGCGTACGGAACAACAAGCGGCTAACCTAGAAGAGACCGCAGCTTCCATGGAAGAGCTTACTTCCACGGTGAGGCAAAACGCTGAAGGCGCACGCCAAGCCAATCAGCTCGCCCTTGGTGCGGCGAGCGTGGCGGAGCAGGGCGGCGAGGTGGTCGGCAAAGTCGTTGAAACGATGACCGGTATCGAGGCTTCGTCTAGGAAGATCGCAGACATCATCAGCGTTATTGACGGCATTGCGTTCCAGACCAACATTTTGGCGTTGAACGCGGCAGTGGAAGCGGCCCGTGCCGGCGAACAGGGTCGGGGGTTCGCTGTAGTTGCCTCAGAAGTGAGAACGCTTGCCCAGCGCTCTTCTGATGCAGCGAAGGAGATCAAGTCTTTGATTGATGACTCGGTGGAGCGCGTAGCAGAGGGGGCAGTCCTAGTGCGTAGCGCTGGCACGACCATGACGGAATTGGTCGCCAGCGTGCAGCGAGTGACGGACATCATGGGCGAAATTTCTGCCGCCTCCCAGGAGCAATCCGCAGGGATAGAGCAGGTCAACCAGACTGTCACTCAGATGGACGAAACCACGCAACAGAACGCCGCGCTGGTGGAAGAAGCCACTGCCGCTGCCCGCTCGCTCGAAGAGCAGGCAGTGCAGCTGACCGAAGCGGTGGCGGTGTTCAAGATCGAGCCTTCGAGCAAAGCGGCGGCCAAGGCGATTGCACCGATCCGTTCAACAACGCCCACCATTGCCGCACGACCGGCAGCGGTTACGCGGAAGGCCGCCGCCAAGCCGCGTTTGGTCAAGGCGACCGGGAGCAACGAAGGCGGCTGGCAGGAGTTCTAACGGGCCCCTGGCATATGTGCAGTCTCACCGGCAGCGCCCGGCGAGACTGCTGCTGCCAGTTGTCTGACCTCTTTTGACACAGGGCAGATCCAGGCGCGGCGCAAAGCCTTCGCCGCGTATAGACAACTAAGTGCCAACGTTGACCATGGCAGAGGCGCGCCAAGACGCGTCGACATGACGAGTCGCTTGCCGGGTTGAACCGCATCTACAGGCTGCCTAGCGACGCGCCAAGTAATGATAAAAGGCGCCGCCGATGGAGGTAATCAGTGCGGAACCTTCAATGCAGACGGCATCCCGAACACTTCGTCGTAGCTGCCATGAGCGCCTGCAGGAAGTACGTTGCACGCTCTACACGACTTCTTCGTACCAGGACTGGCCCGCAGATTCCCAATACTTCATCAAGAAATGCTTCAATGGGCATGGAGCGCCATCATTGCTTTGACCGCAGACAACTTTGTCTTCCGACGGCTCACAAGCATCGCGTCTCACCCATGCCGCACCACCCGCACCCCCACCGGCCTCGCAAACTTGTCCATCGCCACCGATGAGATACGGCTGTGGCGCAGCAAGGCGCCGAGTTGTTCGGGGGCACCCAGACGCTGGTCGACTTCCGGCTCGGCGACAGTGCGCGGGCGCTTGCGTTTGTCCGCATTGGCGAAGCGCAGGCGGTTGTACTCGGCCCAGCCGACCGTGGTGATGGCGGCCATCAGTGCGATCACCGGCAGCGCGCCGAGCGCGAATGGGTCGATTGCGTTGTGCTTCAAATACAGCTCGGTGTACGCACTGCGCAGGCCGAAGAACCAGGCGATCAGCGTTGCCAGCGGTGCCCAGAGATAGAAATAGACCATCCAGGCGCCGGCGGTGGCGGCGCCGTAAGCGAGACGGCGCGAGCGGCCGAGGCGCTGCGGAAGGTTGATGATGGGCGGGGTCATTGGATTCCTCGGTCGGGGCTCTTCCATCGCGCGCGTTTATTGCGGCGTGCGATGAGAGCGCGGGGGAAGGCGATGACGGCAGTGAGCATGCCGATCATCCAGAAGGCGGCCGGGTACCAGATCACCCAGAAGAACTGGCGTGCCAGGCCTTTTTCGTAGCGACGTTCGATGATCAGGCTGGTGCCGAACTGCAGCAGGCAGACCACGGCCAGCACCAGGCCGTGCCAGCGCGGCAGGATGGTGTCCACATACAACGCGGGCGGCATCGCGATGAACTTGCCGAGCACCCACAACACGATGATGAAGAACATCACGTAGGCCCAGATCAGGCTCAGCGCGTATTCCAGCAACACCGCCCACATGCGCCGGCTGCGCCAGGCCAGTGCGCGTCGGCCATGGCTCAGTAATACCTCCACGCCACCGCGCGCCCAGCGCAGGCGCTGCATCCACAGACCGCGAAACGTTTCGGGCATCAAGATCCAGCACAGCGCGTTGGGCTCGTAACGGATATCCCAACCGTCGAGCTGCAGGCGCCAGGAGATGTCGATGTCTTCGGTCACCATGTTGTCGGACCAGAAGCCGACGTGGTGCAGGGCCGAGCGACGGAAGGCGCAGATCACGCCGGACACGGTGAACAGGCGGCCGTAGATGCGTTGGGCGCGCTTGATCAGGCCGACGATCGCGGAAAACTCACCGACCTGCATGCGGCCCATCAGCGTGGTGCGGTTGCGTACGCGTGGATTACCGGTGACGCCGCCGACGCGCGGGCCGGAAATCAGGTGGCCCACCATCCAGCGCGTTGCGTTGGGGTCGAGAATCGCATCGGCATCCACGCACACCAGGTAATCCGACCGCGCTGCCAGCGTGCCGACCCGCAACGCGTTGGCTTTGCCGTGGTTTTGCTCCAGATGCACCACACGCAAGCGCGGATATTGATAGGTGAGGTCGTCCAGGACTTCGGCAGTGCGATCGGTGCTGCCGTCGTTGATCGCGATGATTTCGTAATCCGCATAGTGCTGCGCGCTCATCGCCGCGATGGTTTCGGCAACGTGCTTGGCCTCGTTGTAGCAAGGCATCAGCAACGACACGAACGGTTCGCTGGCCATCGGCGGCGGCTTGGACGGCCCAGGCGTGCCGCGTTCGCGCCGCAGGTAGTAGTAGATACCGCCGATCATCCAGAAGAACGCCATGATGATCGGGTAGTAGAATGCGAAGTTGAACAGGGCGGCCAGTAAGAGGCTGGTCGTCATCGGTCATCGCTCGATATAGGGGAATTGGCGGGCCGAGATGGCTTCGCGCGCTTCGGGCAGGGACGGATGGCCGCCAATGAAATCGTCGGGGTAATACGCCAGGTGACGCACGCCGGCCGCCAGCAGCAGCTTGGAATGTGCCAACAGCACACCTTCGGGCAGCGGTTTGCCGGTGCGCCAGTCCACGGTTTGCAGTTCGAAGATGGTCTTGTCGAAACCGCGTGGCTGCTGGCCGACACGCGTGGCCAGTTGCATCAGCCACTGCTGCGGGTCGTCGGCTTTTTCCATGTACGGCATCGCCATCAGCGCGGTGTAGTCGTAGGCGGCAGAAAAGGCATCCAGACGCTGCGCAAACCAGGCTTCGCTGTGCGGTTCCAGTACCGGCTGCGCGAACAGGTTGCGCACCGTCACCAGCTTGGGGCGCCAACGTTCTGCAGCGACCTTGAGCTGCTGGGTGAAGCCGATCAGTGCCTGCGTGCGCTTGGCCGGATCGCCGTCACCGTAGGCTGGCACTTCGTCGTCGCGCAGATAGGCATCGTCGTGGAACAGCAGGCCTTCGAAGTAGGCGTTGGCGGCCAGGTCTTCGTAGATATCGGCCACCAACTGCTGTGTACGCGGATTGCCAGGGTCCAGGCGCGGCACATCCTTCGGGTCCTTGCCATGGATCTGTAGCGCCGATTGCTGCTGCGCGTCGGGCAGATGGAAGCCGAGCACCGGCAACCAGGCGAACACGCGCACACCGGCGCGGGTGCGTAGCTGCCATGCCACGCGCCCAAACAGGTCGGCGCGCATCGGCAGGTGCCGGTTGGGGAAGTACAGCGCGTCGGCTGCGCCATCGCCGTCCGGGTCGGCAAAGGCCTGCAGGAAGACGTGGCTTGGGCCGATGTCCTTGACGCGCTGAACCAGGATGTCGAGGTTGCGCGCCAGCTGTGCCGGGTCCGGGTCGTACACGTAATCCAGATCGATCTGGATGGCGCGCAGCCCATCGCGCGACAGATCGCGGCGTAATTCGCCGGCCAGATCGCGTACGTCGGGATTGTTGAACAACAACAAACGCCCAAGGCTGGCCAGCGATTGCCCGTCCACGCGATCGCGGCCCTGCTGGCCGATATCGGCTTCGTGCGAGCGGCCTTCCAGGTCGAAGCTAAGCGTCATGCCCAGCTGCGCGGCAATGGCATTGCTGGCGCGGTTGTAGGCCGCGTAGGGCCACACCATCGCGCGCGGCGGTTTGCCCAGGTGCGTCACGATGGTATCGCGGCTATGGCGCAGATCGGTTTCGATGCGCTGGCGATAGTCGGCCTCGTTTTCGTAGCCGCTGCTCGCATCCCACAGCCGGGTGACCGCAGCAGGGGTCTGATTGCCGAACGGATTGCCGGCAATGCCCTTGTGCAGGTCGTCGCTATGCGAGCCGATTTCGACCAGACCGCTGTCCTGCATTTCGCGCAGCTGTGCCCAGGTGACGAAATCGTCGCGGGTAAAATCGCGCGGGCCGTAGGGCACGACTTTGCCCGCAGGCAGTTCGACCCAGCTGGTCACCGGCGCAACCAGGGCGGGGTAGCCATACGCCTGCAATAGCGGAAATACCCGGGTATAGACGCTGCGCAAGCCGTCGTCGAAGGTGAGCAACACCGGCCGCGAGGGCAGGGCACGCCGGCCGGCGCGTGCGTCCAGCACATGCTGCACACTCACCGGGTGATACGCGTGCGAACGCAGCCAATCCAGATGCGCAGCGAAGTTGCTGGTGGACACCGCATAACGGTCCGGGTCACCTTTGGCGGCGACGTCGTCGCGAATATCGTGGTAGCTGAGCACCAGCAGGCCCGCATGCGCCGACGACGCAAACGTCATCAGCAGCAGCGCGAGCAGCAACAGCGGCAGGCGGATCAAGGCGTACCTCCCCATCGGAAATCCAGGTCCAGTCCAAGTTGGTGTTCGCGCCGGCCGTCATAGACCGGGCGCGACCAGCTCACGCCATACGTCAACACGCTGCCATCGCCTAGCGACCACAGATGCCGATACGCCGCTGCAGGCACCCATTGGCTGCCAAAGCCGGCTTGATAGGTCGGCCCAGCAGTGACTTCCAGACGCTGCCGAAAGGCATAGTCGTAACGGCGCCAGCCGATCTGCTCGATCCGCACACCTGCGGCCACGCCCGAGCTGCGGCGTGGATTGAAGTAGTCGACAACGCGGTCATCTTCGGCGCGCCCGGCGGATGCGGCAAACAGTCCATCGATCAGCACGTGCGGGCGTGCCCACAGGCGTTGACTGCCCGATAGATCGAGCTGGTTGCGCCGATTGCCATCGCTGTAACGCAGCTGGCGTGCCTGCAGCTCCCAGCGCGTTTCATCGCTGGGTGTCCAGCGCAGGCTTGCGCCGATGCTGTCGCCGGTGATGCCCAACCGACGCGCTTGCAGCGAGGCCTCCGGGTCGCGTGTCCGCCAGGCGACGCTGCCGTACCACGCATCGGAAAATCGCCAGCCAGCATCCAATGCCCAGGCGGTGCCATCGCGATCGAAATCATCCAGGGCGCGTCCACCGTAAGCGCTCAGGTCCAGCCGGTCGTAGCGGTAGTGCGTGCCCAGCCAGAAGCTGCGATAGCGCACGCGGGTGTCCTGGAAATCGGCCCAGTCCTCGCGCGCGCGCAGGCCCACGCGCCAACGCTCGCCCAGCAGCGGCGATTCGGCTTCCAGCAGCGAGCTGCCAAAATGGTTGCCAAGCGGCGAGATTGCGTTGGCGCTATTGTCGTTGTCGCTGCGTCCCCACGCATGGCTCAGATGCACCTGCCAGCCGCGTTGGCGCTCCAGCGATGCCCCCAGCCGTTGTAGGCCGACATCGTCGGGGTACTCGGCGTGCAAGGTGTTGAACTGCGCATCGGCCAAATCCAGGCGATCGAGATCGCGCTGGTTCTCGACCACGCCGCTGCGTGCCTGCTTTTGATGCGGGTCCAGCGTCAGCGCGATCTGATTGCGTTGCAGGGCCTGCGTGGTGTGGCCACGGCGCGATTCGATCGACGCCAGGGGCCGCGTGCAGCTCGGCATTGTCGGGGCCGATCGCGATGCGCTCGCGCAGTATCTCGTCCGCCCCACGGTTGTCGTTGGCGGCAGAACGCGCAGCCGCCAGTGCGACATCGGCGCTGAAGCGGTCCCAGTTTTCGTAACCGCTGGTTGCGCCGGCGCGGCGCGGCCACGGCGATTGCGTGGCCGCAAGTTGCTCGAACAACGGCATCGCCTGATCGAAGCGTTCCTGCTCCAGCAATGCGTAGCCGAGCAGCAGCTGGGTGCTGAAGTCGTCCGGGTTGTGTTGCAGCGCCTGCCGCAGCACGGCTTCGGCCTCGGCAGGGCGACGCAACCCCATCAGCGAGTCACCCACTGTCGGCAGTACGTAGCTGGGCACCTCGATGCCTTCCGCACGCAATGCCTGATAGCTGGCAACCACATCGCGATGGCGCTGACGCTGGTTGAGTGCGATCAGGCGATCGATGCGCAAGCGCGTCGCTTCCCACGTCACCTGTGGCGGCGCGTCGCGCTCGATGCGTGCCACATTGACCAATGCCTGATCGGTCTCTGCATAGCGGTGCGCGGCATCGACCGGTTCGGCACTTGCCCAGCCGATCATGCGTGCGACGCGATCGTTGTTGATGCGCTCGCGCTCTTGCTGCGAGAACCAATCGGGATGGCGCCACACCGCTTCTGCGGCAAGCTGCGCGCTGCCCAGATCGCTGAGCGTGAGCGCACGCATGGTGTACGCACCCTTGTCGCGCGGGTCTGCACGCAAGACGCGTTGGTAGATGGCAAGCGCATCCGCAAAGCGCTGCTGGCCGCGTAACTGCTCGGCCTGCTGCATGGGCGTTAAGGCAATGGAGGCGTCAGTCACATCTGTCGACCGCACTTCACCGCTGTGCGCCAGGGGCACACATACGGCAAACAAGGCGAGGCTGATCAGGGGAGTGAGTGCGCCTGTGCGGTCAGGACGACCGCGCTGCACGTGCATGTGCAAACAGGAGGGAAGAAAAATTCACAAGCGGTCCAGCTATGAAGAGCGGCGATACTGCGTATGCCCGTGTAAAGCGAATGTCATCACTATGTTGATGTGATGTTCATTACTTGAGATTGGTTGGCATGACTCCGCGGGGTTCGCCCAATCATTGGCCCGGTGGAAAGCGACGCAGCATTGCGTAGCCAGCGATGCATAGACCGACGTTCGAACGCCTGCCTGGGTCTCAGAAGTTGGTTAAACGAGAGTAGAGTCATTGATATGCATTGCAAGGCATGTCAGGAATCGTTCAATAAGAGCGTGTTGACGGAACTTGATGCCCCTGGCGGCCCTTTGCCGGTAGACGACGTTTGCGTAGCCGTTACGGTCGCGTCCGATATTTATGTGACTTATTTCACATAAAAGTAGTTGTCGGGATTTTCTTACAGGGTGGCCCCTACACGCAGCGTTGACCTGTCCTTAACGGTGCAGCAAAGTTGCGCCGCATTCGCCGCACCCAAGGGTTGTGCTGCCGTTTTGGCAGCCAGGTGCGGTGACGCGAGCGACGGCAGGCTCAGGCGTGACCGTTGCACAGGGGACACGACAGATGTGGATGCGATCGGCGCCGTGGGCGCTGGCGGCTTGCCTATGGGCGGTCGCCGGGCAGGCGGCTGCACAACAATCGGCACCGAGCAGCCTTGACCGGCAGGAGCAACTGCGCCAGGCCGAAGAGATTCAGCGTCGACAGGAGCAGGAGCGCCAGGCACCCTTCGCCGGCCCGCGCGAGGACGCCGAGCGCGTGGATGCACACAGCACTGCGCTTCCCGAAGAAAAGCTGTGCTTCTCGATCACGCGCGTGCGCCTGTCGGGTGCGGGCCAGGATGCTGCACGGTTCGCCTGGCTGTGGAAATCGCTGCGCCGTTACGAGGGGCGCTGCATCGGCCGCATCGGCATCGACGTCATTCGCCGTCGCGCACTGGACCAGCTGGTTGCGCGCGGCTTTGTCACCACACGCATCGGCGTGCCCGAGCAGGACCTGTCGCGCGGCGAGTTGCGCTTCGAACTGATGCCGGGCCGCTTGCGTGCCGTACGCGTGGTGTCCGATAGCGGCACTGCGCATTGGAAGAGCGCCTTGCCGTTGCGCAGTGGCGATGTGCTGGACCTGCGCGCGATCGAACAGGCCGTCGAGCAGTTCAAGCGCCTGCCATCGCAAGACGCCAAGATCGATATCGCGCCGGGCGAGGCGCCGGGCGAATCGGATCTGGTCATCACCCTGCAGCACGGCCGGCGTTGGCGCGGTGTGGTCAATGCCGAGGATTCTGGCGTGGAAGCCACTGGCCGCATGCAGGGGGGGCTGGATGTGTCGCTGGATAATCCGCTGGGGCTCAACGACCTGCTCAGTGTCGGCTACAGCCACGATCTGGCGACACGTGATGAAGAGCGCGGCACCCGTGGCAACAGCCTGAGCTACAGCCTGCCGTGGGGCTGGTGGACGGTTGCGCTTTCGGCATCGTCATACCGTTATCACCAGCGCGTGGACGGGTTTCTGCAGACCTTTCAGTCCAGCGGCGAATCCAGCAATGCCCAGCTGGATATCCAGCGCGTCCTGCATCGCAATGGCACCAGCAAGACCTCTGCCGGTGTCACGCTGGGTCGGCGGCGTGCGCGCAGCTATCTGGACGGCGTGGAGATCGGTATCCAGCGCCGCGATACCAGCAGCGCGGAGTTCTACTTCACGCATCGGCGTTATCTGGGCACGATGCAGCTGGACGTGCGCGTCGCACATCGGCGCGGCACGCCGTGGTTCAACAGCCAATGGACCGGCTACGACCCGCAGATCGGCTTCCCCAGCTTTCGGTATGGCGTGACCACGCTGGACGTGAGTACTGCACTGCCGTTCAAGCTGGGCCCGGTGCCGATGGCCTGGGAAAGCAGTCTGCGTGCGCAGACCGCGGGCGAGCTGTTGCTTGGCTCGGAATTCTTCACCATCGGCGGCCGCTACAGCGTGCGCGGGTTCGATGGCGAAGCGACCCTGGGCGCCGAAAAAGGCGCGTATTGGCGCAATACCCTGAGTTTTCCGGTGCAGCAAATCGGGCTCACGCCTTACCTAGGTTTGGATGCAGGACGGATCGATGGCACCAGCGCCAGCGGGCTGCGTAGCCGCAGCCTGGTCGGCGGCGCAGCGGGGCTGCGCGGTGGCTGGTTCGGCGCCAGCGTCGACGCGTTTGCCGGTTGGGCGATCCACCGGCCCGATGGATTTGGAACTGCGCAGCCGGCCTATGGCGTGCGTGTGATCTACCAGTTCTGACATGGATCGCGCTGCCAACCGGCGGCGCGCTTGTTGATTGATGACGCCTGCGGGCGGCGAGAGAGAAACGATGGACACCCAAGCGATGAGCGTGCGTGGTTACGTGGCCGAACAAAGCAAGCGCGCGTTGGCGCTGCTGCTGTGCTTCACCGTGACCTGGACATCGTTCCCGGCGTGGGCGCAAGTTGCGCCGACGGCCAACCCCGGTGGTCAGACACCCGGCCAGCAGGTCGCGGCCAATGGCGTACCGGTGGTGGATATCGTTGCCCCCAATGCGCGCGGCATTTCGCACAATCGCTACAGCAATTTCAATGTCGGCCCAAATGGGTTGATCCTCAACAACAGCGCGCAGATCTCCAAGACCGAGCTGGGCGGCTATGTGGCCGGCAACAACAATCTGCAGCGCAGTGGTTCGGCATCGTTGATCCTCAACGAGGTCACCTCCACCACCAGCCGCCTGCAGGGTTACACCGAAATCGCCGGCGCCAAGGCGCAATTGGTCATTGCCAATCCCAATGGGATTTCCTGTGACGGCTGCGGATTTCTCAACACCTCGCGCGTCACGCTGACCACCGGCACGCCCAACCTGGGCGGCGATGGCGCATTGAATGGTTTCACCATCACCGGCGGGGCGCTCAGCATCGGCAGTAATGGTCTTGATGCCTTCAATGTGGATCGTCTGGATCTGCTGTCGCGTCAGCTCAGTGTCACTGGGTCGATCTGGACCAAGGAATTGGTCGCGAGTGCAGGCAAAGGACGCGTCAGCTACGACGGCATGTTGCTCGACGTGCTGCCCGGTACCGATGGCGCTGCGCCGTCGATCGGCATCGACGTCGCGCAGTTGGGCGGCATGTATGCCGACCGCATTCGTCTGATCGCCACCGAAGCCGGCGTGGGCGTGGTCAGCCGCGGCACCCTGGCCGCGCAGAGCGGCGACCTGCAGATCGACAGCGCCGGGCAAGTGAGTCTGAGCGGCACTGCCGTGGCACGCGATGGCTTGACTGTGCGGGCAGCCGGCGATCTGGACCAACGTGGCGTGCTCGGCTCGCAGCAGGGCGATGTCAGCCTGCGTGGCGCAGGGATGCGACTGGCCGGTGATCTGGTGGCCGCCGGCGCATTGAATGCGCAGGCCGACGGTGTGTTGAGCCATACCGGGCGTAGTAGCGCGGGGTCGATCCGTTTGTTCGGCTCCGAATTGACCGCCGATGGCAGCCTGCACACCACCGGCGCGCTGGAGCTGGGCGCTGACGGCGTGTTGCGCAGCGGTGGCGTGGCCTATGGCGGCATGGGCGCAACCCTGCGCGCGAATCGCATTGCGTTGTCCGGCACCCTGCAGAGCGCTAGCGCCATTGCATTGAGCGCAACCACCATCGATGCGCTGGGGGCACTGGATGCAGCGTCCGCACTGCGTGTGGCCGGCAGCGGTGATGTACGAATGGGCGGCTTGGCGCAGGCCGGGCGGGGTGTAGAGATCCAGGCCAGTGGACGCCTGGATGTGCAGGGTCAGGTGATCGCTGCCGATACGCTCGTGCTCGATGCCGCTGCGATCGCTATTGCGCAACGCGGCGCCGTTTCGGCTGGAACGGAGTTGGATCTGCGTAGCGCCGGCATGCTGAGCAATGCCGGCAGCGGCTATGCCGGGCGCGACTTGCGTCTTCAGGCCAACGATCTGACCACCACCGGTAGCCTGTCCGCTGCGCGTGATATGCAGGCAACCGTGATTGGCGGCGTGGTCAACGGCGGGACCATCGTCGCCGGAAATGCATTGACCGTAGACGCCGCACGGCTGGAAAGCAGCGGCGACATCGGGAGCCAACGCGGTGACGCCTCGCTGCGCAGCCGCGCTGGCCTGAGCGTGAGCGGCAACACGGTGGCAGGCGGCACGCTTGCATTGGATGCAGGCACGGACGCGCAGATGTCCGGCGCGGTCAACGCCGCCAGCGTGAATCTTCGTAGCGGCGGCGATACCACGGTGTCGGGGACGTTGCAGAGCACGCGTGGTGCACTGAACATCGCCGCCGGCGGCGCGCTGAGCAGTGATGCCCTCGTGCAATCGGCGGGTGTGCTCGGCCTGCAGGCGAACGATGCATTACGTCAACGTGGGCAGCTGCGTAGCGGCGGCACGCTGCAATTGCGCGGCTCCACTGTCGATCACGATGGTGTGATCGATGCAGGCAGCGATCTGCAGATTGCAAGCGCCAGCGATCTGGCCCTGAGCGGCACGGTGCAGAGCGCTGGCGCTGCGACCTTGCAGGCCGGTGGGCTGTTGGACAATCGCGCCAACGTGGTTGCAGCAGGTGCACTGCAAGTGGATGCGGCGTCGCTGCGTAATGCGCAGGGCGCGGCGTTTTCGTCCGATGCCGACGCGCGTCTGCGCAGCACCGGTACCTTCGATAACGCCGGTAGCCTCTATGCAGGCAATGCACTCCAACTTGCTGCTGACACGCTGACCCAGAGCGGCCGTGTCGGTTCGGGCAATACGCTGTCGGCATCGGTTGCAGGTGCGCTCGATAACAGCGGCAATGTCGTGGCAAAGAACGCCTTGCAGATCGAGGCTGGTAGCTTGCGCAGCAGCGGTCAACTCGGCAGCGAAGCGGCAGAGGTGCGTTTGAGCACCGACGGCGACATCACATTGCAGGGTGTGGTCGCCGCGGGTACGTCGCTGCAGGCCACGGCCGGTGGCGATCTTCAGCAGGCAGGTTCTGCGACCGCGCAGACCATGGCCCTCATTGCCGGACGCGATCTTGCGGCTGCCGGAACCCTGCGCGCTGCATCCACGCTGGAGATGCAGGCACAGCGCGCACTGACGTTTGCCGCACAGGGGCAGGTGGGTGGCGATGCCGCATTGCGTGCGGCCACGGTGATCAGCAACCAGGGTGCTGTGTTGCAGGCTGGCGGTGCGATCGCGCTGGACGGCGCGGCCATCGATAGCCGCGGCACGCTCGACGCTGGCAGCGATCTGCAGATACGCAGCGATGGCGATCTGTCTCTGGCCGGCATTGCACAGAGTGGACGTGATGTACATCTGAGCGCGGCCAACGCCGTCACCAATGCTGCGCAGGTTGTCGCAGGCCGCGATCTGACAGTGCAGGCGCGGCGTCTGGACAACACCGCCGCTGGCGTGTTGGCAGGCGAGGGCACTGTGGCCCTGACGACCACGGCACAGCTCAATACCGCCGGCCGCGTGCAGGCTGGTGGCGATGTGCAGCTCACCGCGGCAGCGCTGGACCAGGGAGGCAGCGTATCCGCGGGCGACGCGATGACGATTGCGGTAACGGGCACGCTGGAAAACCGCGGCGCGCTGGTTGCCAAGGATGCGATGCAGATCGATGCCGGCGCGTTGCGCAGCACCGGGCAGTTGGGCAGCGAACGTGCCGATGTGACATTGGCAAGCCAGAGCGTCATGCAGCTTGGGGGCGTGGTCGCCGCGGCAACCGCATTGCGCGCCACTGCCGGCAGCGATCTCGAGCAAGCCGGTGCGCTGAACGGGCACTCCGTGGCGCTACAGGCTGGCCGCGATCTCACGCTTGGTGGCACCCTGAATGCTGCATCTACCCTGGATCTGAAGGCCCAGCGCACGCTGGCCTTGAATGGGCAGGCAGCGAGCACGGGCAATGCCGTGCTCAACGGCGCCACCATCGCCACCGGCAGTGCCGCCGTGCTGCAGAGCGGTGCCACGATCACCCTGGAGGGCGAGGCGATCGATAGCCGTGGCTCGCTCGATGCGGCTTCCGATCTGAGCGTACGTAGCGCAGGCGATCTGACATTGGGCGGTATCGCCCAGGCCGGACGCGATGTCGCGCTGACTGCTGCCAGTGCGTTGCGTAATGGCGCGCAAGTTGTCGCCGCACGCGACCTCGCTGTGCAGGCGGCCAGCGCTGAAAACCTGACGAACGCGACGCTGGGCGCAATGCGCGATTTGCGTGTCGAGGTCGCTGGCATACTGGACAACAGCGGTACCTTGCACGGCGAGCGCGGGCTTACGTTGTCGACAGGATCGCTGTTGCAGCGCGGCCGACTCTATAGCGGCGATGCGATCTCGATTGCATCGACCGGTGCATTCGACAATCGGGGTCAACTGGTCTCCGGCAGGGATCTCAGCATCGCTGCCGGCAGCATTACCAGCACCGGGCAGCTTGGCTCGGTGAACGGCGCGCTGACGCTGACCAGTGAAAATGCGATCGATCTACAAGGCGTCGTGTCTGCCGCCACCACGCTGCAGGCCACTGCAGCGAGTGACCTGGTGCAATCCGGTTCGCTCACCGCGCAGACCGTTGGGCTGCAAGCGGGTCGCGACCTCACTACCGGCGGTACGCTGCAGTCGGCCTCCACATTGGATTTGCAGGCGCAGCGAGCGCTGGTCCTGAATGGTCAGGCGCAGGCTGGCAGCGATGCTGCGTTGCGCGGCAACAGCATCACCACCGGCACTGCCGCTGTGCTGAAAAGTGCTGGTTTTATCACCCTGGACGGCGCGGCAATCGACAGCCGCGGCACGCTCGACGCCGGCAGCGACCTGTATCTGCGCAGTACCGGCGCGCTGGCGTTGGCAGGCGTGGCGCAAGCCAATCGCGATGTCTTCCTCAGTGCCGATGGCGCGTTGAGCAACGCCAGCCAGGTCGTCGCAGGCCGTGACCTATCGGTGCAGGCAGGCTCTGTCAGCAATGCTGCCACGGGCACGCTGGCTGCACAGGGTGGCGTCGCACTTATCGCTGGCACCTTGCAGAACGCCGGCAGCGTGCAGAGCGGTGGCGATTTGCGCATGACCGCCACCAGTATCGACCAGAGTGGTGCCGCCATCGCCGGCAAGGCGTTGACTGTCACGGCGACCGGGCTGGTAGACAACCGAGGCAACTTGATCGCCAAGGATGCCTTGACTGTGGACGCAGGCAACCTGCGCAGCAGCGGGCAACTCGGCAGCGAAACGGCCAACGTCACATTGGTCAGCCGCGGCGACATTGCGTTGCAAGGTGTTGTTGCCGCCGCGACCACGCTGCAGGCGACCGCTGCAGGTGACCTGCAGCAGGGCGGCTCGCTCAAGGCGCATTCGGTCGCGTTGCACGCAGGGCGCGATCTGGTGGCAGCGGGTACGCTGCAGTCGGCCTCGTTCATGGACCTGCAGGCGCAGCGCACGCTGACGTTGAACGGCCAGGCCGTCAGTGCCGGTGACGCAACCTTACGCGGTGCAACGGTTACTACCGGACAGGCTGCAGTCCTGCAAGGCGGTGGGGCGATCAGTCTTGATGGCGCGGCGATCGACAGCCGCGGCGCATTGGATGCGGGCACCGACCTGGCTCTGCGCAGCACCGGCAACCTGGCAGTGGCAGGCGTGGCACAGGCCGATCGCGCTGTCGTGCTGAACGCGGCCGGCGCGTTGACCAACGCAGCGCAGGTTGTCGCCGGCCAGAATCTGTCCGTCACCGCAGCCAGTGCCAGCAACACCGCCACGGGCGTGCTGCTGGCGCAAGGCGATACCACGTTGTCCATCGCCGGCTTGCTCGACAATGCCGGCGCGATACGTGCAGGCAATCAATTGACGCTTGGTGTCGGTTCGCTGCGTCAGACCGGTCAGGCGTACGGCTTGCAGCGCTTGGGGCTGACCGCCGCAGGTGCGGTGGACAATCGCGGTGATTTGATTGGCGGTAACGGCCTGCGTGTGGAGGCCGCGCAGCTCGCCAGCACTGGTCAGCTCGGTAGCGAGCGCGGCGACGTCGCCTTGATCAGCCGTGGCAACCTGCAGCTCGACGGCAGCTTGGCAGCGGCGGGCGCGTTCTCTGCGCAAGCCGACGGTGCGTTGGCGCAAAGCGGCACCCTGAGTGCAGGCAGCACGCTCGACCTGCGCTCGAAAAGCGATCTGACCCTTGCAGGTCAGCTACGCGGCCAGCAGATCACGCTGGCCAGCGACGCCGTGGTGCGTCAGCAGGGCGTCGTCAGTGGTGCGACGGTGGAGCTGCAAGGCGCGCGTATCGAAAACGCCGGGCAGACCACCGCCGCCGGAAATCTGAGCCTGCGTGCGGGCGAGATCAGCATCGCCGGTACGGTGGGTGCGGGCATTGCCGGCGATGGCAACCTCGGAACCGGCAGCACGCTGAGCCTCGTCGCAGATCGCCAGCTGAGTGCCTCGGGCAAGGTGTTGGCGGGCGGCAATCTGCTCGCGCAAGGCGCCCAGCTGCAGCTGGCCGGTGCCAGCACGCGCGCTACCGCCAATGTCGCGCTGACCACCAGCGGTAGTCTCGACCATCGTGGCGGTGATCTGCTCGCCGGCGGCACACTAACCGTGCAGGCGGGCGGCACCATCGATAACGGCCGTCTCAATGGTACTGGCGGCCAAGTGCAGGCCACGCAACTCAGTGTCGACGGCGGCAGCTTGAACAATGCCGGCGGCCGTCTCGTTCAAAGTGGTATCGGCGCGACGCGCGTGAGCATTGCTGGCGCAATCGACAACACGTCGGGAACCGTGGCAAGCAATGGGCAGGATCTGACCATCACTGCCGCAAGCCTTGAGAATGCGCAGGGACGGATCGAGCACGCTGGTACCGGCACTGCGTCGGTCACCAGTCGTGGTGCATTGAGCAATGCAGACGGTCGCATCGTCTCGCAGGGGGCGCTGAACATAAGCGCCAGCAGCGGTATGAACAATCAGGGCGGCACGGTTGCTGCCGCTGGTGACGCAACGCTTACTGCGGCCAACCTCAACAATATCGGCGGTTCGGTCGCCGCACGTGGTCTGACGGTGCAAAGTGGTGGCGCTGTCGACAACCGTAGTGGCCTACTGCAGGCCAGCGGTGGTGCCCTGACCTTGCGTGGCGACAGCCTAAGCAATAGCGGTGGCACGGTGCAGGCGGTGAGTAGCGGTAGTGCGGGCGGCACTCTGCGCGTCGAACTCAATCGTGGCCTGGACAACGGCAACGGCACGATCGGTGCCAGCACCGACGCGGTGATCACCGCGGAAAACATCGCAAGCTCCGGCGGCAGCCTGCAAGCAGGGCGCGATCTCAGCATCACTGCACGCGGCCAGTTGGACAACCATCAAGGCGGCAAGCTCAGCGCCGGCCGCGATCTCAATGTTGCAGTGACAGGCGCGCTGCTCAACAGCGGCGGCCAGCTCGACGCTGCTAACGCACTCACCGTCTCGGGCGGACGCATCGACAATACCCAGGGCAGCATTGTCAACAATGGCGGCGGTCTGACGCGTGTCAGTACAGGCGGTGCGTTGACCAACACCAGCGGCAATCTTGGTGGCCGTGGCAGCGTGGTGATCGATGCGGCCAACATTGCCAACAACGGTGGCCAGCTGGTCGCTGGTGGTGATCTCATCGCCAATACCAACGGCTTGAACAACCAGGGCGGCAATGTCTACGCAGGTGCAAGCTTCCTGTTGCAGCGCGCAGGCGCCACGCTGGATAACCAGAACGGCAAGATCAAGGCCGAGCAGGCAGTCCGGCTGAATCTGCAGAACCTGAGCAATGCCGGCGGCCAGATCGGTGCCGGCAGCGCGATCGGTGGTGCTGGCGATGTGGTGATCGATACCGTCGGCTTCGACGGTGGCGGCAGCATCCTGGCGCAGAACCTGCTCGATCTGACCCTGCGCAGCGACTACACGCATCGCGCCGGCGCAGACTTGGTCAGCAACGGCGATTTCAACCTGCGCGTGGGCGGTAACCTGGTCAACGAAGCCACGCTCAAGGCCGCGCGTCGCCTGGACATTACCGCCAGCAGCATCGCCAACCGTGCCGGCGCCAACATCCTGTCCAACGATACACGTCTCAACGGCGGCAATGTCATCGACAACGCCGGCAGCATTTCCGGCAACGGCGCGTTGTCGCTTGTCGCCAACAGCGTCTACAACACCGGCAGTATCGTCGGCGGTAATGTCACGGTGAATACCGGCACCCTAGTCAACGGCGCCGACTTCGGTGGCGCCACCGACAATGCCGCCTACGGCTCAGCCTTGCTCGGCTCCACCGGCAACATGAACCTGATCGTGCGCGACCAGCTGCTCAACCGCGACGCGCGCATCTTCAGCCTTGGCAATATCGCCATTGGTGCCGCGCAGGATGGGGGCGGCACCCTGGTAGCGCGTACGGGTGTGGTGAATAACCTCTCGGGCAGTATTGAGGCAGATGGGAGCATTTTGATTGCGGCTGGGCAATTGAATAACCGGCGGCGCGTGGTGAACACAACCAGCGTCTCCACCGATCCCGGCAGCGACGATGTGTATTCGGGCGGAGAGCTCATCGAAGGCAAGGCAATCCGGAATCTGCAAGGCGCGCGCGCGCCTTATCCCTATACAGGGCTCGCACCGGGTATCTATCGCAACTATCAGGTGATCCAGCAGGAGCAGCTGTCTTCTGCAAGCGCAGAGGGGAGAATCGCGGCAGGCGGAAACATCTTGCTGTCGGGGAGCGTGACGAATAATGCGTCGACCATCGCTGCGGCAGGCCTGTTCGCTGCTAACCAGCGAGGTCTTGGTGGGCTCTCGGACGGAATGATCGTAGGCGGCGAGCAGCTACTTAACCAAGCACTGGCGTTGAACCAGACGGTTCGGCAAAGCGACGTGGAACATATCGTTACCGCGATCACTAATGACTGCATGCAGCCGGTCGGGCAGAAGGTCGTTTGCTATTACGAAGAAGAAGACCAGAGGCTCAACTCCTCGACGATCAATAGCAGCTATATCGCGCTAGGCGCCAGCATGACTGGCAACCAAGGCGTCAGCCTCAATGGCGCGAATATCAGCAACGGCGCTGTTGGTAGCGATGGTCGTGCCATCAGTGGCGCTTCGCTGAATGGCGTAGGCGCTCAAGGTGGCCTGAGTGGTCGCACCGTGCAAAGCGCCGCAGGAGTGGGTGGCCAAGCAGTGATCGGCCGCGCCACTGGTGGAGCGAGCAGTATCCGTGTTGCCACCGGCACTAGCGGCAGCGCAGGCACTCAAGTCGGCGCCAACACGCAGGACGCCACGCTCGCCACATCGGGCGGTATCGTCAAGATGTCGGTTGCACCGGTGATGTCCAACGACAGTGGGCTGGTGCGCAGCACCGTCGATCAGACAACTGTGCAACCCACCGCAGCTGGTACCGGTGTCACGGCCGGTGCGAACGAAACCCGCACGCGTGTCGACCCCGCCACCATCCCGGTGGCCAACATCGTGGGCGGCGGCCAGACCTCGCTGACGCAGATCGACCTACCCATCGGTGGGCTGTATCGCCTGTCCAATGGCACGGCGACTGACCGCACCGCCATGGGTCGCGCAGCAACCGGCCTCGGTGGCATCAACGCCTGGCGCAGCAATGGCCCGGGCCGTCGCTACCTGATCGAGACCGACCCGCGCTTCGTCAACTACGACAACTTCATCAGCAGCGACTTCCTGCTAGACAAGCTGGGCGTGGACCCGGAGTGGACCCAGACCCGCCTGGGCGACGGCTTCTATGAGCAGCGCCTGGTGCTGGACCAGATCACCCAGCTCACCGGTCGTCGCTACCTGGGCAACTACGCCGATGGCGTGGCGCAATACCGCGCCTTGCTGGAATCCGGTGTGGCTGCCGCAGGCCAGCTGCAATTGAGCATGGGCGTGGGTTTGACCGCCGCGCAGGCCGCTGCGCTCACCCAAGACATCGTGTGGATGGTGGAGCAGGACTACCAGGGCCAGAAAGTGTTGGTGCCGGTGGTCTACCTGGCCTCCAACTCGCTGCAGCTGCGCGGCAATGGCGCCTTGATCGCTGGCGGCAACGTCGAGCTCAACGCCACCAACGCCATGAGCAACCAGGGCGTCATCGCCGGTGCCGATGTCAGCGTCACTGCCGGCAATCTGCTCAACCAGGGCCGCATCAGCGGCACCGGCACCGTGACATTGGAAGCGCGCAACGACCTGCTCAACCAGGGCCAGATCCAGGGCCGCGATGTCGCACTGGTGGCCGGCAACAACCTGGTCAGCGAAGCGGCCAAGGCCATCAACGGCGTCGGCATCCTGTCGGGCATCACTGCCAGCAACACCCTGCAACTGATGGCCGGCAACGACATGACGTTGACCGGCACCCGCGTGCAGGCCGGCGGTAGTGCGGCGTTGATCGCAGGCAATAACCTCAGTCTCACGCCCAGCGCCTTGCGCGACGACAACGGCCTGCTGCGCGGCGGCGATGCGGTGTCGGTGACCACTGGCAAGGACCTGATCGTGTCTGCAGGCAACGACCTGCAATTGCACGGCGTGACCATCGCGGCCGGCGGAAGCGCCGCGCTGCAGGCAGGCAATAACCTGTCGCTGACGCCGACCATCGGTCTGGACGGCAAGGTCGCCACCCGCACCAGCATCAGCACCGGCGACAGTCTGCAGCTGACCGCCGGCAACGACCTGACCATTCGCCAGGCCGAGGTCAAGGCTGGCGGTGATCTGATCGCTGCAGCGGGCAACAACCTCAATGTCGAGTCCGTACTCAACGACAGCGAGACCAACAGCTACAACTCGCGCAACGGCAAGACCCGCGTCACTACCACGACCACTACGCAAACCATCGACCAACAGGCGCTCACTGCCGGCGGCAACCTGATCCTCAGCGCCGGCAACGACGTCAACCTGGTCGCTGCCAAGCTCGATGCAGGCAAGGGCTTGGGGATCAGCGCCGGCAACGACATCAACGCCAGCACGCTGACCACGGTGGACACCAGCGATGTCCTGGAGACGCGCAAGCGCTTCAAGCAGACCACCAGCACCCGCGACGAAACCGTCCACGGCACCGAGTTCACTGCCGGCGGCAACCTCGCCATGCAGGCCGGCAACGACATCACCCTCACCGCCGCATCGGCCGCCACCAAGGAAGGCGGCATCACCCTGGCCGCCGGCAACGACGTCAACCTGCTCGCCGCCAGCGAGCAGCACGATGCCGTGCAGGACATGACCAAGAAGAAGAAGGGCACGTTCTCGAGCAAGACGACGACCACGCATGATGAGTGGCACGACAACGTGGCGATCACCACCACGCTCAGTGGCGATACGGTGCAGATTGCGGCGGGCAATGACTTGCTGTCGCAGGGCGCGCAGGTCGCCAGCACTGGCGATGTGGTGTTGGCCGCAGGCAACAACCTCACGCTGGACGCAGTGCAAAACACGCACAGCGAAGAGCATGAGAAGACGGTCAAGAAGTCCGGTCTATATGGTGGTGGCGGATTCAGCGTCGCATTGGGCGTGACCAAGAAAGCCGATGGTCTGGACGTCACCGAGGTCACCAATACCGGCAGTCTGGTCGGCAGCACCGATGGCGCGGTGACGATGACTGCTGGCAACAAGGTCGCCATTACCGGTAGCGACGTACTGAGCGCCACCAGCACCACCATCGTGGGTAAGGAAGTCACGATTGCCGCGGCGGAAAACACCGTGGATACGGTGCAAACGTCCAAGCAGCAGAGTGCAGGCATCACCTTGGGGTTGACTGGTGGGGTAGTGGCTGCGGCGGAAGCGGCCTATAGCGCGACCAAACGTGGTTCGGAGGTAGAAGACGATCGTCTAAAGGCACTTTATGCCGCCAAGGCGGGATATGCAGTCAGCGATGGCGTGGCCGAGTATCAGGCAGCTGCGGCCGCTGGCAGCGGTATGGGGGGCGTGAGTCTGCGCATCGGGATCGGTGCTAGCAGTGCGTCGAGCAAGACAACTACGCATGAGGAAACTACTGGCGGTAGCCGCATCCTGAGCGACGGCAACGTCACCATCGCAGCGACCGGCGGCGACCTGAATGTCATCGGCAGCAAGATCAATGGTGAAAACGTCGCGCTCTCTGCTGCGAACGATCTGAACTTGCTGAGTAATTTGGAGACCAACACCAACAAGTCGGAGAACAAAAACGCCGGTGGCGAGATTGGTGTCAGCGTTGGCACAACGACGGGTGTGTATCTCACTGCCTATGCTGGTAAAGGCAGTGCCAAGGGCAATAGTGACGTACACGCTGAGAGCGTGGTGACCGCCAACGATAGGTTGACGTTGATCAGTGGCAACGACACCACGATCAAGGGCGCACAAGCAATCGGCGACAAGGTGCTGGCCGATGTTGGTGGTGACCTGCTGATCCAAAGTGAGCAAGACACCAGCGACTACAAGAGCAAACAGCAACAGGCGGGCATGACGTTGGTGTGGGGCTTTAGCGGCAGTAGTGCGAACTACAGTCAGCAGAAGGTCAATAGTAGCTACACGAGTGTCAACGAACAGAGCGGCATTCAGGCCGGCAATGGTGGGTTCGACATCAGTGTTGGCGGCAATACGCACCTCGTTGGCGGCGCAATTGCAAGTATGGCGGATGCGACACTCAACCGCCTGTCCACGGGCAGCCTGACGGTAGAAGATCTTCAAAACGAAGCAAAGGCAAAGGCATCCAACATCGGTGTGGGCGCGGGGACCAGTGGTGCTGGATTAGCGCAATCCGCCGCAAGTGCAGGACTCAGTGCTCTGGGCAGCGCCAATAGCAATGCAATGAGTACTACTCGCAGTGACATTGCTGCTGGTGCTATTGAAATACGTAGTAAGGATCTCAGTGCACTGGAAGGCCTGGAACGTAGCGCTTCGATGCTTGATGGCAATAGCATCAAGGCGATTGATACGAACAAGTTGCAGGAACAGGTCGAGCTGAGCCAGGTTGCAGGCGAAGTCGGATTCCGTACTGCCAAAGAAGTGATTGCTGCACGGCGTGACGCGGCAACAGAAGAGCTCAAAGCCGCAGCCGAGGATTATCAAGCTGCTACAACCGATGAAGAGCGTGCAGCAGCAGCGGTGCGGCGTGACGCCGCTCAGTCCAGTCTGAAGCAGTGGTCCGATGGCGGTAATGCCAAGATGGCAACTCAGGTACTGGCAGGCGTATTCCAGGCCAGTCTGGGCGGGGGCAGTGCTCTAGGCGCTGCTGCTGGTGTAGCTGCCAACGAAGGATTCCTGACCAAGCTATCAGCAAGCATCAACAAAGGTGTGGATGGCGATGGTATTGCCCACGAAGGGGCGATGAACCTGGCCAGCATCGGCTTGGGTCTGATCGCCGGTGGTCTGTTGGGCGATGCCACGTCGGGTGCCATCGCTGCCAACACCTCTCAGCAGTATGGCTATTACGACTACCGGGACGGTAAGCGACAGCTGCTGGCTTCCGACGCTCTGCGCGCGATGGCCGGCGGTGACGAAGCCCTGTTGCAAGGCATGCGTACGCTGATCAACGAGGCAATCAAGAATGGTGCAGATCCGGCCAGCCTTGCGGCGGCGCTGACAACGCCTGGCGTCGCCAACAACATGGCCGGTATGGCGCTGGTTGAAGCATCGGCGCAGAGGGAATTCGGCAAGAGTTTCAGTGCGCTGGATATGGTGGATCAGAAGTCGGTTCTCGGGCTGCTGGGTAAGGTCTATGTTGAAGGCGCCCAAAGCATCGATCTTGATGGACAGCCTCTCGCTGCTATTGGAAGTGCCGAGAAGCTTCCAGCAGTAGAGGTAGTCGGTAAATCGTCCGGGGGGCTACTGCACGCCGGTCAGCTGGTCAGCGGGGTCATCGAGAGTGGTGGGCGAGGCGTTGAGAAAGCAAGCAACTGGCTGGGCCAAGACACAGCATTGGCGCTCGCTTACGTGGCAATGGCGGCTGCTGGAGGCCCGGTCAAGACTGTTGCGAGTACGCTGTTCGAAAACTCTGCGCCAGGCGAGTTCTTGCTGAACAAGAAACAGCAGTATCTGGTCGATCCGTTTGGTAATTTTCTAGGGACCTATGGCCTAGGAGCCCAGAACGAGCAGCAGCTTCAATCGGTACGGCCTGCCACCAATATGATGGCAGGGATGGGCGTCGACTCGATGGCGTCCGTTATTGGTGTTATTAGTACAGGGAAGGCAGCCAACAGCCTTCTTGAGAGCTCGCAGGGTATTGGAAAGAAAATTGATGACGCCGAAGGTAAGATTGTTTGGGTTGATGAAAAAGCGTCGATGAGTTCCAAAGCGCGCGATTATAATGACTCTGCCCCAGGTGCGCGATCAAACGTGGAAACCCAAGCATCGCAAGCGCCTTCAATCACGAGGACTATGCCAGATGGAACGGAACGGCCTGTCAAGTTCGACGGTGTTGACGCAGATGTGTTGGTGGATCGTAAAATATCAGTGGTTACCACGCCAAAGGCGAAAGATCAGGCGTTACGTCAATCTCAAGCTTTGTCAGAACAGGGTTTAACCGGTCGCTGGGAAGTGCCCACACAGGCGCAGGCTAATCGTGCCAAGAAAATGTTCGAAGAGCTTGGTATTAACAACATAACTGTAGAGGTGGTTA
This sequence comes from Xanthomonas vesicatoria ATCC 35937, assembly GCF_001908725.1. NCBI lineage: Bacteria > Pseudomonadati > Pseudomonadota > Gammaproteobacteria > Lysobacterales > Lysobacteraceae > Xanthomonas > Xanthomonas vesicatoria. The sequence continues at coordinate 119,756 of NZ_CP018725.1, forward strand.
AGCCATGAGTGAAGCTAATAAAACTTTTGCCAAAGTTATAGCTAATTTTTGTAATTTTCTAGAGTTTTCTGATGCTAAAGTTGTCGATCAAGATGCGGCTGTTCAGATGATGGAGCAGTTGGCCTTTGAGCTGCAGGAACTTCCTGATATTGAAAGGGTTCTGCTGTGTTCTGATTTGGTTTCGGAATCTTTAAATTATGAGGGTGAGGTTGCCGATTTTGTGAAAAATCTTCCAAGCTCACTTGGTTTGAATGAATAGAAATCAGATCGTCAGGGACGGAGATAACTAAGCGACGGTCGCCACCGGCACCAGCGGCAGCGCAGGCGCCTAAGTCGGCCCTAGCACGCAGGATGCGTCGCTCGCTGCATTTGGCGGCATCGTCAAGATGCCGGTCGCAACGGTCATGTCCAATGATAGCGGGCTGGTACGCAGTACGGTCGATCAGGCAACTGTGCAGACCACCGCCGCCGGTACCGTGTCACCGCAGGTGCAAACGAAACGCGCACACGTGTCGACCCCGCCACCATTCCCGTCCCAACATTGTTGGCAGCAGGCAGGCCTTGCTAAGGTTAAATAAGCATGAATTTTGAAAAAATAAGTTTTGGAGTTGGGCCAATCCTAAAGGGAATGGCGCGATCTAAGGTAAGGGAAATATTGGGTGATTTTGATGAGTTTAGTAAAAACTCTTTTGCAAAAAACACTACTGATAACTTTTCTAAGCATAAGGTCCATGTATTTTATTCAGAATCCTATATTGTGGAGGGTGCTGAGTTCATGAGTGGGGCAAATTTATCAATTGATGGAATAAAAATTTTTGATGAAAATATTGAAGATTTTTTAAAAAAAGCTAGTGATATTGGATTGAATTTTGAAAGAGATGATCTTGGTGTCGTGCTACCAGATGTTGAGACTTCGTTATTTTCCCCGGATGGTTATTTTATAAAGTCTGTTTACTTTCAGCTTTGACGAGTATCGTGGTGAGGCATTATTAACAGTAATTTCTACCGATGTGAAATCTAATAAAAATCCGAGTGTGGACGCCTCTGAGGGCTACCAAATGAACTGTGTAACCGATTCGCTCTTTATCAATTACGACAACTTCATCAGCAGTGACTTCCTGCTGGACAAACTGGGCGTTCACTCGATTTGAACTCAGAGCCACCTGGGCTATGGCGCCCATGAACGGCGCCTAGTGTTGGACCCAAGCCGCCCAGCTTACCGGTCGTCGCTCTGCGCTGGATTGCGCTTGCATGCGCGGATGCGCTACACGGCTTAGCCATCCTTGGGCGCCTTGGGCCGGTCACCGTTGCCGATTAGCGCCTGAAAGAGATTTTTCAGGGACGACTAGCAAGACTCACGACTAGCTCGCCATCGCGCATGCGAATGCTGATTTTGCTGCCAATAACAAAGCCAAGTTGTTCCAACCAGCGACCGCGCAAACGCAGTGTAGGAACACGTTGATCGCTTGCGTGATAGTAGCCATAACCGACTGTCAGTTGTTGCGGAGGGCGCGGGCGACGTACGACGCGCCGTTGTTTTACCAGGTCGGCGGCGTTGGCGGATTCAATCTCTTCGTGGGTGAGCATCGGGGGGAGCGGCGACTCTTTGATGCGCCAGACCGCGTCCAGGGGTGGTTGACGCTTTGCGCGCTTGCGCGTGGTGGTGCGAGATGGCGGTTGACGCATGGCAAAGCCCTCCGTTGCGAACAGGCGCCGTCGCCGATCAGCGACGGGATGTCGGGAGGTTAGAAACCGCACGTAGCCGGCGGGCATATTCCCCTTGCGGGTGTTGTATTAGCCGCCCTCCCGACGCAGGCATCGCGTCGGTTGCGCCAGCAAAGATGCAGGCACAAAAAACCCACCGGTTTGACGGAGGTGGGTACCGCTACGTGAGGAGTTTCTACGCTCCTTGGAGCAAGAGATTGCTACCGGGCACGAGCCATGTCAATGGCTTCGTAACCTCGCGCTCAATGCCACCAATACCATGAGCAACCAGGGCGTCATCGCCGGTGCCGATGTCAGCATCACCGCCGGCAACCTGCTCAACCAGGGCCGCATCAGCGGCACCGGCAGCGTAGCGCTGGAAGCGCGTAACGACCTGCTCAACCAGGGCCAGATCCAGGGCCGCGATGTCGCACTGGTGGCCGGCAACAACCTGGTCAGCGAAGCGGCCAAGGCCATCAACGGCGTCGGCATCCTGTCGGGCATCAACGCCAGCAACACCCTGCAACTGATGGCCGGCAACGACATGGCCCTGACCGGTACCCGCGTGCAGGCCGGCGGTAGTGCGGCGTTGATCGCCGGCAACAACCTCAGCCTCACGCCCAGCGCCTTGCGCGACGACAACGGCCTGCTGCGCGGCGGCGATGCCGTGTCGGTGACCACTGGCAAGGACCTGATCGTGTCTGCAGGCAACGACCTGCAACTGCACGGCGTGACCATCGCGGCCGGCGGAAGCGCCGCGCTGCAGGCAGGCAATAACCTGTCGCTGACGCCGACCATCGGCCTGGACGGCAAGGTCGCCACCCGCACCAGCATCAGCACCGGCGACAGCCTGCAGCTGACCGCCGGCAACGACCTGACCATTCGCCAGGCCGAGGTCAAGGCGGGCGGTGATTTGATCGCCGCAGCCGGCAACAACCTCAATGTCGAGTCCGTGCTCAACGACAGCGAGACCAACAGGTACAACTCGCGCAACGGCAAGACCCGCGTCACCACCACCACGACCACCCAGAGCATCGACCAGCAGGCGCTCGCTGCCGGCGGCAACCTGATCCTCAGCGCCGGCAACGACGTCAACCTTGTGGCCGCAAAACTCGATGCAGGCAAGGGCTTGGGGATCAGCGCCGGCAACGACATCAACGCCAGCACGCTGACCACGGTGGACACCAGCGATGTCCTGGAAACGCGCAAGCGCTTCAAGCAAACCACCAGCACCCGCGACGAAACCGTCCACGGCACCGAGTTCAGTGCCGGCGGCAATGTGGCCATGCAGGCGGGCAACGACATCACCCTGACCGCCGCATCGGCCGCCACCAAGGAAGGCGGCATCACCCTGGCCGCCGGCAACGACGTCAATCTGCTCGCCGCCAGCGAGCAGCACGACGCCGTGCAGGACATGACCAAGAAGAAGAAGGGTACGTTCTCGAGCAAGACGACCACCACGCATGATGCGTGGCACGACAACGTGGCGGTCACCACCACGCTCAGTGCTGACACGGTGCAGATTGCGGCGGGTAACGATCTACTGTCGCAAGGCGCGCAGGTCGCCAGCACCGGCGATGTGGTGTTGGCCGCGGGCAACAACATCACGCTGGACACGGTGCAGAACACGCACAGCGAAGAGCATGAGAAGACGGTCAAGAAGTCCGGTCTATATGGTGGTGGCGGATTCAGCGCCGCATTGGGCGTCACCAAAAAAACCGATGGGCTGGACGTCACCGAGGTGTCCAACAGCGGCAGCCTGGTCGGCAGCACCGACGGCGCGGTGACAATTACTGCTGGCAACAAGGTGTCCATCACCGGTAGCGATGTACTGAGCGCCACCAGCACCACCATCGTGGGTAAGGAAGTCACGATTGCTGCCGCGGAAAACACCGTGGATACGGTGCAGACGTCCAAGCAGCAGAGTGCGGGCATTACGCTGGGGCTGACCGGTGGGGCTGTAGACGCCGCGCAGGCGATCTACGGCGCAGTCAAGCGTGGATCGGAAGTTGAAGACGACCGCTTGAAGGCGCTTTACGCCGCCAAGGCGGGCTATGCGGTCAGCGACACCGTGGGGATGGTCAACAATGGCCTGAAGGGCTACGACGGCCAAGCGGTTGCAGGAAACACGACCAAGGCAGGTACTGCTGCAGCGGATGGCGCGCAAGGTGCAGCCAATGCGGCGGGCGTGAGCTTGCGCCTTGGTATCGGTGCCAGCAGTTCGTCAAGCAAGACGACCACGCACGAGGAAACCACCGGCGGCAGTCGCATCCTCAGCAACGGCGACGTCACCATTGCAGCAACTGGTGGCGACCTCAATGTCGTCGGCAGCAAGATCGCCGGCGAAAATGTGGCCCTGGCTGCTGCAAACAATCTCAACCTGCTGAGCAACAAGGAAACCAACACCACCAAATCGGAGAACAAGAACGCCGGTGGAGAGATCGGCATCAGTGTTGGTGCAGTCACCGGCTATTACCTGTCGGTGTCAGCAGGCAAAGGCAGTGCCAAGGGCAACAGCGATCTACGCACGGAAAGCGTGGTCACTGCCAACGATACATTGACCTTGGTGAGTGGCAACGACACCACGATCCAGGGCGCACAGGCTATCGGCAACAAGGTGCTCGCCAATGTGGGCGGCGACCTGCTGATCAAAAGCGAGCAGGACACCAACGAGTACAAAAGCAAGCAGCAACAGGCCAGCCTGACCCTGGCGACCGGCTCTGGTAGCGGCGGCAGCTACAGCCAGCAAAATGTCAACAGCAGCTACACCAGCGTGACCGAGCAGAGCGGTATCCAGGCCGGCAATGGCGGCTTCGACATTGTCGTGGGCGGAGACACCAAGCTAGTCGGCGGTGCGATTGTCAGCTCAGCTAGCTCATCATTGAATACTCTATCGACGGATAGCCTCACGGCAGAAGATCTCAAGAACAAAGCCGAGTATGAAGCCAATAGTCTTGGTGTGAGCGTTAGCGGATCAGGCTTCAAGCCTACGCTGGGTCTGCCACAGTCGGATAAAGATTCTAGTGTCACGCATAGTGCCATTGCTGCCGGCTCAATGGAGGTTAGGAATGGCAACTCATCAGCGTTAGATGGCATTAAGAGAGATACGGATGAATTGGCAAATAGCGGTTTAAAGAAAATTTTCGACGAGCAGAAAGTGTCTGAAAGAATGGAAATCGGGTCTGTTGCAACTGACCTGGTCCGAAACTACCAGGCGCAGCAGATTCGTAAAAAGCAGGAGGCGATTGATGATGTCCAGAAGCGAGCCGATCAAGCGTTAGCGGACGGCAATCTTCAGCTTTCTAGCGATCTACGTGCTGAAGTAGTGAGTTTGCGCGAAGACCGTGATGGCGGAAAGGTTGGAAAGACATTGACTTATGCTGGTGTTGGCTTTGGTCTTAGTCTCTTGACCGGGAGTTCCTCCCTGGGTGACACCCTCTCTTACGCAAAAGATTTGTTTCTTTACAATGGTGCCGAACTCAATGCAGATACGGCAATTCGCCAAGGACACGAAACCCAAGCAATTGCTTTTACATGTGGTGTTGGTAAGACTCCAGATCAGTGTGCTGGTTTAAAGCCACCAGCAGGGAAGGGGGTTGATGGACTTCTAGCTTGGGGTAAAGAAAATGATGTGGTAATTAATTTCTTGAACGAAATTCCAGAGGGTGCAAATATTATTGCTACCAATGGAATCCTCAACAATCCACAGCGGGCTGGACAATTGGCGATGGGCCATGATAGGCGGAGTAAAGTAGATGATACCGTGTATGTCCAATATTATGGTACTGGCGGCCTCGCTACGGATCTATTCGCAGCTGGCTGGGAAAAGTTCGCGGTTCCTTTCGGATTGAACTCGTCCGAGACTACGCGCAGCCTAGCTGACGCAATACTAAGGCAGGGTGACAACGCTGACTTGGAGCTGCTGGCGCATAGTCGCGGCACCATCGTAATGGCAAATGCACTCGCTGCTGTGGCTGATTCCGGCTACAAAAATGATAATTCAGGGTTTAACTCAATAAATGTTGGTTCTGCTGTAAGGGCGGGGCGGCTAGCGAATCCAATAAAGTCGGTTATTGGTGATGGAAGAATTTCCGATCACATGGTTTATTTAAATAACCCCGATGATTTTATGCCGTCTATATTGGGTGTTTCTTTTATTGGTGGAACGAAATACGCGGACCCAAGTGATGCTGATTACTATGTGCATAAGGTCCGTAGTAATTTCTGGAAAAGTGTTTTTGGGGTCGGATCACTTGGGGGTGATGATACGGCCCATAATGGGTACATCAATAATAATATCAAATCGCCAAATAACTGGAATGAAAAGAAAGTTGATGAATATAATAAAATGGTCGGCGGTAAATAATTCCAGTTGGTGCAAATTTTTGTGGGCTATTTTCGCATCGGCTTCGCTACTTCTTACAGGTTGCGGCGTTTTTCAAGGGCGTGATGACTTATATGTAGCTTATTTTTCTCCGGATGAGGAGGTGCTTAATATATGTAAAGAGGCTACTGTTGTCGCTGCTAGAGATATTGAAAGTATTATAAGGTATAGGCGCTCACGAATTATATGTCCTTCGTACAAAAATGAAACCTCCATACCTATAGACAGTGGCATAGGGCCCAGTCCGGCTTGGGGGCGGTATGATGGTGGTGGAACTATTTTTTCCGTCAATTCGTTGACGGAAAAGAAGCGTGCTCTCGAAGATGAGCGTGAGAGGGCACGATTGGAAAAACTGTCTGAACGAAGTGTGCCAATTGAATCTAGTTTTCTAGGTGATTTTCATAGTCACGGGCTGAAGTGGGAAGTTCAAGAAAAAAAATATTTCTTTGATCGAGGCGATGTTACTGCAAAATCCGATGATAGATATTTTCGCGTCGATCATGCTGGCCGTGCGTTGGGAAGATACGAGGTCACGTATATTTATCGAAGCCCGGCAGGATGGTGGCTTACCGTTAATGGAAGCTTCGACGGAAGGATGCTTTCTTATCCGGACGTCCTGGCGTCGCGCCTAGCTACACTGCGAACTATTGCCGAGAGCGTGGAGCTGCAGCCAATGAATGCCGCAAATATTGAATGTTCTTATCAGAAAAAAGCAAAACGAGAAATTTGTCGTTACCGAATTGCGCATTAATTCTTCTTAGTTTATAGTGACTTTTACTCAGGAGAGGCGAATCCTATGGTGGAGATTATAAAGCGAAATAAAAAGGTTGGAGAAAATTTCAGAATAAATGCTATCGTAGGAAATTTCGTTCTGAAGATACGCAACGAATAGTCAGCAACGGCCCCGGGCCGTCGTTACTAGATCGAGATCGATCCGCGCTTCGTCAGCTACGACAACTTCATCATCAGCGACTTCCTGCTAGACAAGCTCGGCGTAGGCCCGGAGTGGACCCAGACCCGCCTGGGCGATGGCTTCTACGAACAGCGTCTGGTGCTGGATTAGATCACCCAGCTCACCGGCCGCCGCTATCTGGGCAATTACGCCGACGGCGTGGCGTAGTATCGTGCCCTGCTCGAATCCGGCGTAGCCGCCGCAGGCCAGTTGCAACTCAGCATGGGCGTGGGCCTCACCGTCGCCTAGGCCGCTGCACTCACACAGATATCGTGTGGATGGTGGAGCAGGACTACCAGGGCCAGAAGATACTGGTGCCGGTGGTCTACCTGGCCTCCAACTTGCTGCAGTTGCGCGGCAATGGTGCCTTGATCGCAGGCGGCAACGTCGAGCTCAACGCCACCAACACCACGAGCAACCAGGGTGTCATCGCCGGTGCCGATATCAGTGTCACCGCCGGCAACCTGCTTAATCAGGGGCGCATCAGTGGTACTGGTAGTGAAAGGGAAGAAAATTTGTTCTTATTGTAGTCAATCAACCAACTTGGCGGCTGCCGCCGAGAGGTCCGGGCTAAGTTCGTTGACTGTCTATGATCCTACTACTGGGAAAACTTTGATTTGGAGTAGGCGGAAAATTGGTTACGGTCTGGTCGAGCTGAAGAGGGCTACTGGTGGATAATAAGTACGAATTTATACTTTCCTTCGGCGTTCCCGGTATGCGTGCTGTTTGCACCGAAGATCCCGCATGGGAAAGGATTGTTGCGGGAATTGAATCCGTCTTTGTAGATGGGGGGCGAGCAACTCTTATCATGCATTATTATCATGGAGTTGATGATTCAAATGAGAAAATTACAGCTGTTGTTATGGAGGGGGTTAAAGGAATGTATAGAATTTTGCTAAGGGTCGATTCGAATGATCCGAAGCGTGAAATTTTGAAGTGGTGGGGGGGCGAAGGTTGTAATGGAGTTGATTTTGTAAGCTATCTGGATCAGAAGTGGGATCCGAGAGGTTGGCTGTCTGATTTGGACTTGGCCAAAGACTTGATGAAGGTTTTTTTTTGACAAGGGTAGATTGAATGAGGTTTCGAGTTTTAAATCGCCTTGGGATGTGGATTTTTCGTTTAGGACTCAATGAATGAACTTGTGGTTTGAGTTAATATTATTTCGACTGCCCGGCTGAACGTTCGTTGTGGATGTTTGCCGTCTGTATTACGCTAACCGGCACCCGTGTGCAGGCCGGCGGCAGCGCCGCCTTACAGGGACGACGTCCCCCCAAGTTGAGTAGCACATCAGTTTCGAGTCCAATTCCCTCATGACCCACCCCCGATAGCAGGGCCATCAGTCGATAGAGATTTCGACCTCTTTCGGCGCCAGGGAATTCGCTTGGGACCCGTGTTCTCGGGCGAATTCCGCAGGGGTTTTCCATGCCAGTGCACTGTGGGGGCGCTCCTCGTTATAGAAGCGCCGCCACGCTTCGATTTTGCTCCGTGCATCGGCTAGGGACAAGAACCAATGCTCGTTCAGACACTCCTGTCGCAGCCGGCCGTTGAAGCTTTCCACCATCGCGTTGTCCGTCGGCGTGCCACGTCGGGAAAAGTCCAGCTCTACGCCGTTCTCATAGGCCCAGCGGTCCATCACCTTGCCGGCAAACTCACTGCCGTTATCCACTTTGATCGCTTCCGGCTTGCCTCGTTGAGCGACCAGCCGCGCCACTGCGTCGGCGACATCGTCAGCGCCCAAGGACTGATTTACGACGATATCCAGGCACTCATGCGTGAAGTGGTCCAGCACCGGCAGCAGCCGGAAGCGACGTCCATCGAACAGCGTGTCACTGACGAAGTCCATGCCCCACAGCGTGTTCGGCGCCGCGGCCACCTTGATCGGTTGCCGGCGACGACTACTGCGACTACGTCGCGGGCGACAATGCCGCAACGACAGGCCTTCTTCCTTGTAGATGCGATGCACCCGCTTGTGGTTGTCCCGCCAGCCTTCGCGCCGCAGCATCACCAACACCCGTTCGCAGCCATAGTGGATGCGCGTCTGCGTGATCTGGCGCATCCGCAAGCGGATGGCGCTGCAGTCGCGCGCCTTGGCCTTGTACGAAAACGCCGAGCGCGACATCGCCACGATCCGCAATGCGCGTCGTTCGCTCACGCCGAAGCGCTCTCTCAAGCGGGCAACCCAGCTGCGCTTCTGGGGCGCCCTTAGAGTTTTTTTGTGACCACCTCCTGGAGCATCGCCATGTCCAGGCTCAGGTCGGCAACCAGCTGCTTGAGCTTGCGGTTTTCCTCTTCCAGCACGCGCAGGCGCTTCAGTTCGGAGGGGCCAAGCCCACCGTATTTCTTGCGCCACACATAGAACGTCGCCTCGGCGATGCCCATCTTGCGGCACACCTCGCCAACCGCCATCCCCAGCTCGACCTGCTTGAGCGCGTACGCGATCTGCTCTTCGGTAAAACGCGACTTCTTCATCGCCTGATTCCTCGTGATCCACGGGGCCCATGCGGGGCGAAGTCTCTACTTTACGTTGGCACGGTTTTTCGGGGGTGGGTCACTCACTTGAGGAGATTGTCTATGGCAGCGCGACGCCATAAGGCATTAGTTGAGCGCAAGTTCGCTTGTTTGCGTAGTCACGGCTTGCACAGATGCTCTGGCAACCTGGTGAACGTTGATAACTCGCCAGAACTCTCATGACGCACCGTCTGTCAGAAAAATCGCAATGGTTCGGCCTTCTCGGCTGGCTGGCGCTTTGCTATGCAATCGCGGGGCTGGGCGCGGCGGCATCGATCCAGGCGGCCAGCTTTTACGCTGGGCTACAGCGTCCCGTCTGGGCGCCGCCGGGCTCGCTATTCGGACCGGTTTGGACGGTGTTGTACGGGATGATGGCGGTATCGGTGTGGCTGGTGTGGCGGCGCGGTGGCTGGACTGAGGCGCGGGTGGCATTGGCTCTATTCGTGGTGCAGCTGGCGCTCAATGGTTTGTGGAGCTGGCTGTTCTTTGCGTGGCACATTGGAGCCTGGGCGTTTGCCGACATCGTTGCGCTATGGCTGGTGCTGGCGGCCACGATCGCGGCATTCGCGAAGAGGCAAACGCTGGCGGCGTGGTTGCTGCTGCCGTATCTGGCATGGGTGAGCTTTGCGGCGGCGCTTAATTTCTCGGTCTGGCAACTCAATCCTCAGGTGCTCGGCTGATCCTGCGGTGTGACACAGGCAATTGGCTGGATCTGCATTGTTTACTGGTTCGGAACGCAGGACGACGCTCGTCTGAGCGGTGCGATGAGAATTCATTTTGGAAGCGGTAAGTCGGCAGCGTCAAAGGGGGCAGGGTGTTCAGAGGAAATGACGGCCTCTGAGCCACCTCTCGCTTCCGCGCTGACCAGACAGGTGCACACGCGTGGATGGGCGCCAACCCTGGGTGGGCGCTAACGATGCGAATTGAACCTTTCCTCCTGGACGGCGCTGACAGGTGTTCCAAAGTTGCGCACGGCGGTCCGCCGAGGTCGTCATAAAAGTTTCCATAGCAATCAATTACTTGCGGGCGCGGCGCCTAAATCCCTGAGCGACAAGGTTTTCTGTTGGCTGTGCCAAGCATGCGCCCACTCCCATTCACGCAACGCTTGACAGGCCTCGGTCCGCTGATGTCTTTTGCAGGCATGGGTAACGCCTCCGCCACCGTTTCGCTTCTCTGCCAGCCGCTGCTGTGGGCCGGTACGGGCGTGGCCGGAATTACCAGCACCATTACCACCGTCACCATTCGCCCGGTGCGGTCCGTCGTCTTCGCGTAACTTCCGAAAACAACGGCCCCGCACCCGGATCAGGATGCGGGGGCTTTCCTCCCTCATTTGATGCGGACGGGGCCTCCCTAACGAGGTCTGTCGATGTCATCGCCTGTTGTTTCGCTCGAACCCGCCGCTGTTGCCGCCTCTTCCGCACGCACTGTCGTGCACAAATTCGGCGGCACGTCGGTGGCCGATGCCGAACGCTATCGGCACGTTGCGCACCTGTTGCTGGCGCGCGACGAGACGGTGCAGGTCACCGTGGTCTCGGCGATGAAGGGGGTCACCGACGCCCTGATCGAGCTGGCCGAGCTGGCCGCGCAGGATCGCCCGGAGTGGCGCGAGCGTTGGCATGAAACGCGCGCACGCCATCGTGGCGCGGCGGTGGCCTTGCTCGGCGAACACTCGGGGCCAACGGTGGAGTGGCTGGACGAGCGTTTCGAGCATCTGGCGCAGATCCTGGGGGCCTTGGCGGTGATCGGCGAGTTGCCGCGCGAGGTGCTCGACCGCGTGCAAGGCCTGGGCGAGGTGTATTCGGCGCAGCTGTTGGGCGATCACTTCCGCGCCATCGGCGAAGACTGCGCGGTGCTGGATGCGCGCGATGTGCTGGTGGTCAACCGTGGCGAGCTCGGCGTCGACGTGGACTGGGATACCAGCGCGCGCCGGCTTGCGACCTGGCGCCAGGCGCATCCGCAGACGCGTGTGGTGGTGACCGGATTCGTGGCGCGCGACCGCGCCGACCGCATCACCACGCTGGGCCGCAACGGCAGCGATTATTCCGGTGCGATCTTCGCGGCATTATTCGATGCGGACGAACTGCATATCTGGACCGACGTGGATGGCGTGCTGTCGGCCGACCCGCGCGTGGTGCCGGAGGCAGTGCAGCTGGAAACACTGAGCTACGATGAGGCCTGCGAGCTGGCGTACTTCGGGGCGAAGGTGGTGCATCCGCAGACCATGTCGCCGGCGATCGAGCGCGGCCTGCCGATCATCATCCGCAACACCTTCCAGCCCGAACATCCGGGCACGCGCATCACCGCCAGCAGCGCAGTCAGCGGGCCGATCAAGGGGCTGACGCTGAGCCCGGATCTGGCAGTGCTCAATCTCGAAGGCACCGGCCTAATCGGCGTGCCGGGCACGGCCGAGCGCGTGTTCGCGGCGCTGCGCACGGCGCAGGTCTCGGTGGTGATGATCTCGCAGGGCTCGTCGGAGCATTCGATCTGCTGCGTGGTCAAGCAGCATGAGTCCGAGCGTGCACGCACTGCGTTGTTGCAGGCGTTTGCGCACGAACTCACCGTGGGCCAGGTACAGCGCGTGCAGCTGACCACCGGCATCAGCGTGTTGGCGGCAGTGGGCGATGGCATGGCCGGGCAGCCGGGTGTGGCGGCGCGGCTGTTCGAATCGCTGGGGCGCGCGCAGGTCAATATCCTGGCCATCGCGCAGGGATCGTCGGAGCGCAATATCTCGGTGGCCATCGATGCGGCGCATGCGACCAAGGCCTTGCGCGCGGCGCATGCCGGCTTCTGGCTGTCGCCGCAGACGTTCTCGGTGGGTGTGATCGGGCCGGGCAATGTTGGCGCGGCGTTGCTGGACCAGTTACGCATCGCGCAGCCGCAGCTGCTGGGCAAGGCCAACATCGACCTGCGCTTGCGCGCGGTGGTGTCGCGCGGGCGCATGTTGCTGGACGAGCGCGGCCTGGTCGGCGATTGGCGCGATGCGTTTGCATCCGCGGCCACCACGACCGATCTGGAGCGGTTCACCACGCATCTGCTGTCGGCGCATCTGCCGCATACGGTGATCATCGATTGCAGCGGCAGCGCAGAAGTGGCCGACCGCTATGCCGGTTGGTTGGCGGCCGGCATCCATGTGGTGACGCCGAACAAACAAGCCGGCTCCGGCCCCTTGGCGCGCTACGAAGCGATCCGTGCGGCGGCCGATGCCAGTGGCGCGCGTTTCCGTTACGAGGCCACCGTGGGTGCGGGCCTGCCGGTGATCACCACGCTGCGCGATCTGGTCGATACCGGCGATGCGGTGACTTCGATCGAAGGCATCTTTTCCGGCACCTTGGCGTGGCTGTTCAACAAATACGACGGCAGCGTGGCGTTCTCCGAACTGGTGACGCAGGCGCGCGGCATGGGCTATACCGAGCCGGACCCACGCGACGATCTGTCGGGCGTGGATGTGGCGCGCAAGCTGGTGATTTTGGCACGCGAAGCGGGGCGCGCGATCAGCCTGGAAGACGTCAACGTCGAAAGCCTGGTGCCAGAAGCATTGCGCCAGGCCAGCGTGGAGGACTTCATGGCGCGCTTGCACGAAGTGGATGCAACGTTCGCGCAGCGGCTGACCGATGCGCGCGTACGCGGCAATGTGTTGCGCTATGTCGCGCAGCTGCCGCCCGATCGCGCGCCCAGCGTGGGCCTGGTCGAGCTGCCGGCCGATCATGCCTTCGCCAACCTGCGCCTGACCGACAACGTGGTGCAGTTCACCACGCGGCGTTACTGCGAGAACCCGCTGGTGGTGCAGGGCCCGGGCGCCGGGCCGGAGGTCACCGCGGCCGGTGTGTTTGCCGATCTGCTGCGCGTGGCGGCGGGCGAGGGGGCGCGATTGTGAGCCAGGCAGTGATCGGTCAATCCGCAGTCGCGCAAGCGCAATCAGGTGGCGCGTCTTTTGCCACACAGGCGTTGCACGAAGCGCGCGCCTTCGCACCGGCATCGGTTGCCAATGTCGCCGTGGGCTTCGACTTGTTGGGCTATCCGGTCGATGGCGTGGGCGATACGGTCACGGTGCGCCGCATCGATGCGCCGGTGGTACGCATCGCCGCCATTCGCGGCACCACCGTCGCGTTGCCGCTGGATGCCGAGCGCAACACCGCCGGCGCAGCCTTGATGTCGCTGCGCGCAGCACTGGAGTTGCCCTACGGCTTTGAAGTGGAGATCGACAAGGGCATCGCGTTGAGCTCAGGCATGGGGGGCTCGGCAGCCTCATGTGTGGCCGCGTTGGTGGCGGCAAACGCACTGCTGGACACGCCGCTGAGCACGACGCAGCTGTATCAGCATGCGCTCGACGGCGAAGCCGTCGCTAGCGGTAGCCGCCATGGCGACAATCTAGGGCCGCTATTTTTGGGCGGGCTGGTGCTGTGCACGCTGGAGCGGCTGGTGCCGATCGCAGTGCCAGCGGACTGGCACAGCCTGTTGGTGCACCCGGATGCGGTGCTGGAAACCCGTCGCGCGCGCGAAGCCCTGGCCGGCGATTATCGACTGCGCGAGTTTGTCGCGCAGAGCACCAATCTTGCGTTGGTGCTGGCAGGCTGCCATGCCGGCGATGCCGGGTTGGTGCGCGCCGGCTTGCGCGATGTGCTGGTCGAGCCACGCCGTGCCCCGCTGATCACCGGCTTCGCCGCCGCCAAGCAAGCTGCGCTGGCGCATGACGCGATGGGCGCGAGCATTTCCGGGGCCGGCCCCAGTGTGTTCGCATGGTTCGAAACGCGTGCCGCCGCGCAGGCCGCTGCGCCTGCGGTGCAGGCCGCGTTCGCCGCTGCCGGATTCGATAGCCAGTCCTGGGTCTCGCCGATCGCCAGCCCGGCGGCACGGCGGATCGAATGAGCCGGCATCTGCATGTCCCGGCTCGGCAGGATGCAGCGTGCGACGTGCGGACCACGCAGCACGCTGCAGGCCCCTTATTCCACGACGACCTCGCTGATCTGCATCACCGGGCTCAGGTCGGTGTAGTTGGCGATGTCGCCCAGGATCTCCGTCGCGTGCGGGCCGAAGCTAGCGTTGAAGGCCTCGACCGAGTCGCAAAAGATATGGCACATGCCGATGAAGGCCGGCGTGCTACCCGGCTCGCCGCCGCTGAGTCCCTTGTCCACGGTGTAACGCAGGCAGGCCGCGCCCATGCGCGCGCTCACCAGCGGCATGTGCTGATCGCGGTAGTAGCTGTGGTCGAAACGGGCGCCTTCGCGGTAGGGGTACATCACGCTGACCTTGATCATCTGCCGACTCCACGGAAAGGTGCGGGCAGCATAGCGCTGCATCAGCGCGTGCAGTGGACCACTCGGCGGAACGCAGCAACCGCGCCAACCGTGCCCATTTCCTCGACCATTTCATTGCCGGGTAACGCCCGGTCCTGTTTTTGCCTGGAGTCACGCTGATGTTCATCTCCACCCGTGGCGGCGCACCCGCCGCAAGCCTGAGCCAGGCGATTGCCGCCGGCCTGGCCCCCGATGGCGGACTGTATGTGCCGCAGACCTTGCCGCCGGCGCGCACGCTGGCCGCCTCTGCCGATCTGGGCGCGACAGCCGCCACGCTGCTGCAGCCGTTTTTCGAAGGCGATGGGTTGGCGCCCGAGCTGCCTGCCATCTGCGCCGAAGCGTTCGATTTCCCGGCCCCGCTGGTACCACTGGCCACCCCCGGCGACTACGCGCTGGAGCTGTTCCATGGCCCGACCGCCGCATTCAAGGATTTCGGTGCGCGCTTCTTGGCGGCCTGCCTGACCCGTCTGCGCCGTGCCGAAGACCGCCCGCTCACCATTCTGGTGGCCACCTCCGGCGATACCGGCGCTGCGGTGGCGGCAGCATTCCATCGCCAGCCCGGCTTGCGTGTGGTGGTGCTGTATCCGGATGGCCGGGTGTCGCCGCGCCAGGCGCATCAGCTGGGCTGCTTTGGCGACAACATCCAGGCCTTGCGCGTGGCCGGCTCGTTCGACGATTGCCAGGCGATGGTCAAGCAGGCCTTAAACGACGCGGCGCTGCAGGCGCAGGTGCCGCTGAGTTCGGCCAACAGCATCAGCCTGGGTCGCCTGTTGCCGCAGATGAGCTACTACGCGCACGCGGCCCTGCAGCACCAGGCGGCCGCAGGCAGTGTGCTGAATCTGGTAGTGCCCACCGGTAATCTGGGCAACGGGCTGGCCGCCATCCTGGCGCGCGCGCTCGGGGTGCCGCTGGGCAAGATCGCGCTGGCCTCCAATGCCAACCACGTGTTGCCGGACTATTTTGCCGGCGACGACTACGCCCCGCAGCCCAGCGTGGCGACCCTGGCCAATGCGATGGACGTGGGCGCGCCAAGCAATTTCGAGCGGCTGCGCTGGTTGTACCAGGGCGACGACGCGGCGTTGCGCGAGGCCTTCCGGGCGCTGTCGGTGGACGATGCGGCCATCAGCCACACCATCCAGCAGCGTTATGCCCGCTACGGCGAGGTGCATTGCCCGCACACCGCCACCGCGGTGCATGTGCTGGAGCAATTGCGTGCCGAAGGTGCCGAGGGCGTCACCGGGGACTGGGCCGTGGCGGCCACCGCGCACCCGGCCAAGTTCGAAGGCGTGGTGGAGCCGTTGATCGGCCGCGCGGTCGAGGTGCCACCCGCGCTGGCCGCGTTATTGCAGCGCCCCGCACACGCTGAAGTCTTGGCGCCGGACTACGCGGCATTCCGGCAGCGCCTGCTTGCGGATGCGGCCTGAGCCAAACGCGTTCAGCCAGCCGGGGTTGGAAAGTGCCGCGCATGGGGCTATCTCTATCTGGGTGCGGCCCCGGCGTGGCGCCGCGTTCGATGTGGGTTGCTGCATGTCTTATCGAGTGATTGCCGTTGTCGCCGCGGTGTGCGGCTGGGCAGTGGCGGGTGCGTCCATGGCCGCCGATGCCATGGTTGCGTCCCCGGTGTCGCCCTTGGGCGCACCGCGTGCGGGGCTGATCGATGCCTTGGCGCGTCAGGCGCCGTCGTTGGACCGCCAGGTCCTGGCGTTGGCTACCGAGGCGCTGCAGTGCGCGCGCCAGCGCCAGCAGGTAGGCGCCGAACGCGTGCTCAGCGTGATCGACTACAGCCGGCCGTCGACCGAGCGCCGGTTGTGGGTATTCGACCTGGCGCGGCAGCGGCTGCTGTTCCAGGAGTGGGTGGCGCACGGGCGCAACACTGGCGAGAACCTGGCCGCGAAGTTCTCCAACGCCGATGGCAGCTTCCAGTCCAGCCTGGGGGCGTTCACCGCGCAGGAGGCGTACACCGGCCACAACGGCTACTCGTTGCGGCTCAAAGGGCTGGAGCCGGGCTTCAACGATCACGCGCGCGACCGCGCCATCGTGATCCACGGCGCGCCCTACGTCAGCGAGGCCATCATCCGTAGCCAGGGTCGGCTGGGACGCAGCCTGGGTTGCCCGGCGGTGCGGCCGGCGGTGGCCAAACAGTTGATCGACACCTTGCGCGAGGGTGCGTTCGTGTTTGCCTATTATCCGGACCGCGCCTGGCTGCGGCAGTCGCAACTTCTGAGTAGCGGCTGCGGTGCGGCGGTGGCCAGTGCAGTCGGTGGCCGCTGACGCGTGGTGCACTGCGGGCTGATGCGGGAGTGCGGTTGAGAACACGGCCGGCGTGAATAAGCGCAGTTGCGGCGCTGCCGCGCTATATGCCAGCGCATAGCCGTCTTCATCACTCCTGCAGGCACTGCATCGTCGCAACGCGCAGAGGCGTGGCCATGCCATCAACCCCGCTGGGCAACGATCGGCCAAATGGCGCTCAGACCGTATCGCCCGCCAGGCCGCGCAGGGCGGGGTAATCCAGGATCTGTACCAGGTGCAGTTGCGGCAGCGCGATCAGTTGCTGCTGCCTGAGCTTGGTGAAGGTGCGGCTCACCGTTTCCATGGTCAGCCCAAGATGGTCGGCGATGTCGCCGCGGCTCATCGGCAGTGCAACGGTGTCGCCGCTGGCGCCGGGCTGTGTGGAGCGGGCGGCTAGCCGCAACAGAAAATGCGCCAGCCGTTCGCTGGGTTGCAGCCGCGCCAGCAGCAGGCCGGTGTCCTGCGCGGCGGCCAGTTCCATGCTGGCGCGTTGCAGCAGCTTGCGCTCCAGATGCGGGTAGCGATCGCGCAACTGGCGCATCTGCGCCATCGGCGTGCGGCACACGCGGCTATCGACGATGGCTTCGATATCGTGGCGGTGGTGCGCAGTTTCGGTCAGCCCCACATAGTCACCGGGCAGCACGAAACCGGTGATCTGGCGGCGGCCGTCGGCCAGCGTGCGCACCATGCGCAGGGCGCCGGAGGTGAGGGTATAGACGTGCTGGCGCGCATCGCCGGCGCGCACCAGCGTACTGCCGGGTGCATAGCTGGACGCAGTGGTGGCCTGATCGAGCGCGCCCATTTCCTGGGGCGACAATGCTGCGCAGATCGCACGGCCGCGGACCGCGCAGAGCGCGCAATCGGAACTGGGCGTGCCGCTGCCGTGTGCTGCGCCGGGCGCAGCGCAGGTCACGCTGGGGTCTGAAAGCTGCCGATACATGGGTCACGCACTGCCGAGGACGCAGCTCAATGATACGCCATGCGGTCAGCGTGCCCGCCCAGCCGGTAGAATTACCGGCTCGCCCCAGTCGTCCTGCAGGAGTTTCGCTCGTGATCAAGCCCCGTACGCCGCCCGGCATCATGGAATTGCTGCCACGCGAGCAGATCGCGTTCCAGCGCATGCTGGACGTCATCCGCCGCAATTACGCGCGGTTCGGGTTCCTGCCGGTCGAAACCCCGGTGTTCGAGCTCTCCGACGTGCTGTTGACCAAATCCGGCGGCGAAACCGAGCGCCAGGTGTACTTCGTGCAGTCCACCGGGGCGCTGGCCAACGCGGCGGCCGCGGCCGACGAGGGTGCCGAGGGTGGCGGCCTGCCTGAGCTGGCCCTGCGCTTCGACCTCACCGTGCCGCTGGCGCGCTATGTCGCCGAGCATGAGCACGATCTCAGCTTCCCGTTCCGTCGCTATCAGATGCAACGCGTATATCGTGGCGAGCGTGCGCAGCGCGGGCGTTTCCGCGAGTTCTACCAGTGCGATATCGATGTGATCGGCAAGGATGCGCTGAGCATCCGCTACGACGCCGAAGTGCTGGCGGTGATCCACGCGGTGTTCGCCGAACTGGGCATCGGCGACTTCAAGGTACAGTTGAACAACCGCAAGTTGCTGCGCGGGTTTTTCGAAAGCCTGGGCGTGGCCGAGGGCGAGCTGCAGCTGGCGGTGCTGCGCGAGGTCGACAAGATCGACAAGCGCGGCGCCGATTACGTGCGCGACACGCTGGTGGGCGAGGGCTTCAACATCGCCGCCGAGCAGGTGGCCAAGATCCTGGCGTTTGTGGCGGTGCGCTCAAGCGGCCATGCCGATGCGCTGGCACAGTTGCAGGCGCTGGAAGTCTCGGTTGGGGCCAGTGCGACGCTGGGCGAGGGCATTGCCGAATTGCGCGAGGTGCTGGAACTGGTCAAGGCCTTGGGCGTGCCCGAGAGCGCGTACTGCCTGAATTTCTCGATCGCGCGTGGGCTGGATTACTACACCGGCACCGTCTACGAAACCACGCTGACCGATCATCCGCAGATCGGCTCGATCTGCTCGGGCGGCCGCTACGAAAGCCTGGCCAGCCACTACACCAAGTCCAAGTTGCCCGGCGTCGGCATCTCGATTGGCCTGACCCGGTTGTTCTGGCAGCTGCGCGAGGCCGGTCTGATCCAGGGCATCGCCGAAAGCAGCGTGCAGGCGATGGTGGCGCTGCTGGACGAAACCCGCCTGGACGACGCGCTGGATATCGCGCGCCGGCTGCGCATCGGGGGCATCAACACCGAAGTGCAGATGGAGCCGAAGAAGGTCGGCAAGCAGTTCCAGTACGCCGCCCGCGCCGGCATCCGCTTTGTGGTGCTGGCCGGCCACGACGAGCTGGCGCGCGGCGTGGTGGCGGTGAAGGACCTGGTGCGCGAGCAGCAGTTCGATGTGCCGCGCGACGAGTTGGCGAGCACGTTGCAGGTTGAGCTGGAGCAGGCCAGGGCGATGCTGGTGGCCGGAGCCAGGGCCGCCGATTGAGCGAATGGCACGTCCAGTGGCTTGGCCAGGCCGCCTGATCGCTGCGAAGACGAACCCACCGATGCCTGGCATCCGTGGGTTTTCGTTTCTTGCCTGGCGGATGCGGATGTCGGCCTGAACCATTCGCGTATCAGGCCTTGTGACTAGTGCGCAAATTGCGTTAATGTAATAACACGCTATTACATTAACGCAATGAAACAACGACCTGCCCCCCGCGAAATCACCGATGTCGCCGCCTCGCTCAAGATGCTGGCCGATGCGCTGGCATGCCTGGGCGAGCCCGGCTCGGTCGAGGCATTCCTGCGCGATCTGTGCACCCCGGCCGAGCTCGAAGCCATGGCCGACCGCTGGCGGGTGGTGCCGCTGCTCGTCAAGGGCGTGCCGTACCGCGAGATCCATGAGCTGACCCAGGTCAGCGTCACGACCATCGGGCGCGTTGCGCGCACGCTGGAACACGGCGCCGGCGGTTATGCCGCGGCCCTGCGCGAGCAAGCCGCGCGCCCTGTCGATTCCCACTGAGAGAACAAGATGAGTGCTTCCACGGCAGCGCCGGCACGTGACCGGTTGCGTATTGCCATCCAGAAAAACGGCCGCCTGGCCGAGCCGGCGCGCAGCCTGCTGGCCGCCTGCGGGCTGAGCTGGCGGCAGAGCCGCGACAAATTGTTCTGCTATGGCGAATCGCTGCCGGTGGACCTGCTGCTGGTGCGCGACGACGACATTCCCGGCCTGATCGCCGATGGCGTCTGCGACTTGGGCATCGTGGGCCAGAACGAGTTGGACGAGCAGGCATCGGCGCGTCGTCGCGCTGGCTTGCCGGCCGCGTACCACGCCGTGCGCGGGGTCGGTTTCGGCCAGTGCCGGCTGATGTTGGCGGTGCCAGAAGAATGGGACTGGCAGGGCGTGGCGCAGTTGCAGGGCAAGCGCATCGCCACCAGCTACCCGGCGATTCTGGCCGACTGGCTGGAACGGCAGGGCATCGACGCGACGGTGGTGGAGCTCTCCGGGTCGGTGGAAATCGCACCGCGCCTGGGCACCGCCGATCTGATCTGCGACCTGGTCTCCAGCGGCGCCACGTTGGCGGCCAACCAACTCAAGCCGGTGGAGCTGGTGATGGAAAGCGAAGCCGTGCTGGCCGGCGCCGTGCGCGAGCCGGCCGATGCGCGCGCCGCCTTGTTGGCGATGCTGCTGCGGCGCATGGACGGCGTGCTCAAGCTGCGCGACAGCAAGCTGCTGATGTTCCGCGCCGAACACGGCAACGTGGACGCGCTGCGCCGCCTGCTGCCCGATGCCGACCCGTTGGTGCAGCTGCCCGACGATGGCAATGGCGCGCTGCGGTTGCAGACAATGTGCCACGGTGCGGTGACCTGGCAACGGCTGGAAGAACTCGAACGCGCAGGTGCGCAAGGTTTGATGGTGTTGACGGTGGAGCGCTCGCTGGCATGAACATTCTCGATTGGTCCCAACTCGATGGCGCGTCGCGCACCGATGCCTTGACGCGCCCTGTGCAGACCGTGGCCACGCAGACGCGCGAGGCGGTCGCCAGCTTGATCGCAGATGTGCGAGCACGTGGCGATTCGGCGCTGCGCGAGATCACCGCACGTTTCGATGGCGTGTCGCTGGACAGCTTTGCAGTGAGCGCGGCCGAATTTGCCGCCGCCGAAGCCGCGGTGGCACCGGAATTGCGTCAGGCGATGCAGGATGCGGTGGCGCGCATCGAGACCTTTCACCGCGCCGGCATGAGCGAGGGTTATGCGGTGGAAACCGCGCCCGGTGTGGTCTGCGAAAAGATCGTGCGCCCGATCGGCCGGGTGGGGCTGTATGTGCCGGCCGGCAGCGCACCGTTGCCGTCGACCGCGTTGATGCTCGGCGTTCCCGCGCGTTTGGCCGGCTGCCGCGAGGTCGTGTTGTGCACGCCGCCCCGCAAGGATGGCAGCGTGGATCCTGCGGTGCTGGTGGCCGCGCAGCTGACCGGCGTGCGTCGCGTGTTCAAGCTCGGCGGCGCGCAGGCGATTGCGGCGATGGCCTATGGCACCGAATCGGTGCCGAGCTGCGACAAGTTGTTCGGGCCTGGCAATAGCTATGTCACCGAAGCCAAGCAGCAGGTGGCGCAGTCCGGCGCGGCAGCGATCGACATGCCGGCCGGCCCGTCCGAGGTGCTGGTGATCGCCGATGCCGGCGCGCAGCCGGCGTTCGTGGCTGCCGATCTCTTATCGCAGGCAGAGCATGGCCCCGATTCGCAGGTGTTGCTGCTGTCCGACAGCGATGCGTTGATTGCCGCCGTGCAGGTTGAGTTGGATGCGCAACTGGCGCAGCTGTCGCGTGCCGAGATCGCCCGTCAGGCGCTGGCGCAGTCGCGGCTGATCAAGGTGCAATCGCTGGACGAGGCATTTGCGATCAGCAACCGCTATGCCCCCGAGCATTTGATTCTGGCGCTGCGCGAGCCGCGCGCATGGTTGAACCAGGTGGAAGCGGCCGGCTCGGTCTTTCTCGGCGACTACACGCCCGAGGCACTGGGCGATTATTGCAGCGGTACCAACCACGTGTTGCCGACCAGCGGTGCGGCGCGCGCGTACAGCGGCGTAAGCGTGGCCAGCTTCCAGAACATGGTGAGCGTGCAGGCGGCAAGCAAGGCAGGCATCGACGGCATCGGCGAATGCGCGTTGATTCTTGCGCGCGCCGAAGGCCTGGATGCGCATGCCAATGCGGTGGCGCTGCGCATGGGAGTGGCCGCATGAGCACGCCATCGATTCTGGAGCTGGTACGCGAAGACCTGCGAGCATTTGCCGGCTATTCGTCGGCACGCACCAGCGCGCTGCAGGGCGATGTCTGGCTCAACGCCAATGAATCGGCCTGGGGCAATCCGGCCGACCCCAACGGCAGCACGCGACGCTACCCGGATCCGCAACCCAACGGGCTGCGCGTGGCGCTGGCAGCGTTGTACGGCTGCGCGCCCGAGCAACTGCTGATCGGGCGCGGCAGCGATGAAGCGATCGACCTGCTGGTGCGCGGCCTGTGCGTGCCCGAGCGCGATGCGGTGGTGGTGACGCCACCGGTGTTCGGCATGTATGCGGTGTGCGCGCGCTTGCAGAATGCGCCGCTGGTCGAGGTGCCCTTGGTCGATGGCAGCGATGGGTTCCATGCAGACATCGCCGCCATCGTCGGGGCGGCACTGACCTCGAAGGCCAAGCTGGTGTTCCTGTGCTCGCCGTCCAACCCGGCGGGCTCGGCAATTGCGTTGCAGGACATCGAAGTCGCATTGCAGGCATTGCAGGGCAAGGCGCTGGTGGTTGTCGACGAAGCCTATGGCGAATTTTCGGATGTGCCGTCTGCAGTTGCGCTGCTGAGCCGCTACGACAATCTTGCCGTGCTGCGCACCTTGTCAAAAGCGCATGCGCTTGCCGCTGCGCGCATCGGCAGCCTGATCGCGAATGCAGAATTGATCGCGCTGTTGCGGCGCTGCCAGGCCCCCTATCCGGTGCCCACGCCGTGCGCGGCGATGGCCGAGCAGGCGCTGTCTGCGCCGGCACTGGAGGTTACACGCCGGCGGATTGCCGAGGTGCGCAGCGAGCGTGAGCGCGTGCGCGTCGCCTTGACGCAGCTGCCAGGTGTCCGTCAGGTCTACGCATCGCAAGGCAACTTCTTGCTGGTGCGTTTCGAAGACGCCGAGGCTGCCTTCCAGGCGCTGCTGGAAGCCGGCGTGGTGGTGCGCGATCAGCGCGCGGTGCCGCGCCTGTCCGATGCGTTGCGCATCACGTTGGGCACGGTCGAACAGAACGAGCGCGTGCTCGGTGCGCTGCGGCGCAAGCAGGAGGCTGCGGCATGACCCCGATTCTTTTCGTCGACCGCGATGGCACGCTGATTACCGAGCCTGCCGATTACCAGATCGACGCCTATGAGAAGCTGCGCTTTGTCGACAACGTGATTCCGGCAATGCTCAAGCTGCGCGACGCCGGCTATCAGTTCGTCATCGTCACCAATCAGGACGGTTTGGGCAGCGAGAGCTATCCGCGGGCTGCGTTCGATGGCCCCAACAACCTGATGCTGCAGATCTTCGCAAGCCAGGGCATCGCGTTCCGCGAAGTGCTGATCGACTGCAGCTGGCCGGCCGACAATGCG
This sequence comes from Xanthomonas vesicatoria ATCC 35937, assembly GCF_001908725.1. Taxonomy (NCBI): domain Bacteria; kingdom Pseudomonadati; phylum Pseudomonadota; class Gammaproteobacteria; order Lysobacterales; family Lysobacteraceae; genus Xanthomonas; species Xanthomonas vesicatoria. Next base: position 143,490 of record NZ_CP018725.1, read on the forward strand.
CCAACGCGCAAGCCCGGCGTTGGCCTGATGGTGCCTTACCTGCAGGACCGCAACATCGACTGGGCGCGCTCGGCAATGGTGGGCGACCGCCTCACCGACATCCAGTTTGCACAAAACCTCAACATCCGCGGCTTCCAGCTACGCACCGACGAATTCGGCGGCGAATGGGATTGGCCGGGCATCGCGCACGAACTGGCCGATGCGCCGCGGCGTGCGGTGGTCCAGCGCAATACAAAAGAAACCAAGATCCGCGTCGAGCTGGACCTGGATCGCGTGGCCGAGCCGCATACCGCTACCGGCCTGCCGTTTTTCGATCACATGTTGGAGCAAATCGGCAAGCACGGTGGCTTTGCGCTGGATATCCGCGCCGACGGCGACCTGCATATCGACGAGCACCACACCATCGAGGACACCGGCCTGGCGCTGGGCCAGGCGTTGCGCGAAGCCCTGGGCAACAAGCGCGGCATTGGTCGCTACGGGTTCGATCCGGTCGAAAGTCCGTGGCTTGCGGCGGGCGAGGGTGCGCAGCATGGATTTACCCTGCCGATGGATGAAACCATCGCCAGCGCGGCGCTGGATTTCAGCGGCCGGCCTTACTTCGTGTTCGACGGCGAGTTCAAGCGCGAACGTGTGGGCGACATGCCGACCGAACTGGTCCCGCATTTCTTCCGCTCCATCTGCGATGCGTCCGGACTGAACCTGCACCTGAGCGTGCGTGGCGAAAACGATCACCACAAGGTCGAGGCCTGCTTCAAGGCGCTTGCACGCGCCTTGCGCCAGGCGATCCGTCGCGAAGGCACGGCGCTGCCGTCGACCAAGGGCGCGCTATGACCGACCTTGCGCTGATCGATGCCGGTGGCGCCAACCTGGGCTCGGTGCGCTACGCATTGGAGCGGCTCGGCATCGAGGCGCGGCTGGTGCGCGATGCGGCCGGTTTGCAGGGGGCCGATCGGGTGATCCTGCCCGGCGTGGGCGCCGCACCGGAAGCGATGAAGCGGCTGCGCGCCCAGGGGTTGATCGAGCCGCTGCGCCAGTTGCAGGTGCCGTTGATCGGTATCTGCCTGGGCATGCAGTTGCTGTTCGAGCGCTCCGAAGAAGGCGATGTGGAATGTCTTGGCCTGTTGCCGGGCGTGGTGCGCCACATGACGGCGGCACTGGGCATCCGCGTGCCGCATATGGGCTGGAATCAATTGGTACCGATGCGCGAATCGGCATTGCTGGCTGGCCTGCCCGAGCGCGCCAGTGCCTATTTCGTCCACGGGTACGCCGCGCCAGTCACGCCGGATACGGTGGCCGCCTGCGATCACGGCGGCTTGTTCACTGCAGTGGTGCAGCAAGGCCTGCGCTGCGGCGCGCAGTTTCACCCGGAGCGTTCGGCCGACACCGGTGCCCGCATCCTGCGCAATTTTCTTGAGATGAGCTTCCCATGAGTTTTACCGTCTACCCGGCGCTGGATATCCGCAACGGCCGCGTGGTGCGCTTGCTGCAAGGCGATTACGCGCGCGAAACCCAGTATGGCGACGATGTGCTGCCGCGTGCGCAGGGGTTTGCCGATGCCGGCGCACAGTGGATGCATCTGGTGGATCTGGATGCGGCCAAGGCCGGTGGCTATACCTTGGCCAGCACGCTGGGCGAGATCGCGCGCGTTACCGGTTTGCAGGTGCAGACCGGCGGCGGCGTGCGTTCGCGCGAGGATGTGGCACGTCTCCTCGATGCTGGTGCGGCGCGCGTGGTGATTGGCTCGCTGGCGGTGCGTGAGAGCGACACCGTCATTGCATGGCTGCAGGAATTTGGTGCGGATCGCCTGACCATTGCGCTGGACACGCGTCAGGATGCGGCGGGTGTGTGGCAGTTGCCGGTGCATGGCTGGACCGAAGCGGCCGAGGCCACCCTGGACCAATTGGCGGTGCGCTATGCGCAGGCCGGCCTGCAGCATCTGCTGTGCACCGACATCGCACGCGATGGCATGTTGTCCGGGCCGAATATGGACCTGTACGCGCATTTGCGTGCACTCGCGCCGCAGCTGCAGGTGCAGGTCTCCGGCGGCGCGCGCCATATTGCCGACGTCGCCGCGGCCAAGGCGTCGGGCTGCGCCGGCATCGTGCTGGGCAAGGCCTTGCTGGAAGGACATCTTGAATTGAAAGAGGCACTCGCATGTTGAGCCGCCGCATCATTCCGTGCCTGGACGTGCGCGATGGGCGCGTGGTCAAGGGGGTCAAGTTCCGCGACCACATCGACATGGGCGACATCGTCGAACTCGCATTGCGTTATCGCGCGCAGGGCGCAGACGAGCTGGTGTTCTACGACATCGGCGCCAGCCCGGAAGGACGCTCGGTCGATTACAGCTGGGTTGAGCGCGTGGCGCGGCTGATCGACATTCCCTTCTGCGTTGCTGGTGGCATCGGCAACGTCGACACCGCGCGTGCGGTGCTGCACGCCGGTGCCGACAAGATTTCGATCAACTCGCCGGCACTCGGCCGGCCACAGCTGATTTCCGAGCTGGCGGACGCATTCGGTGTGCAATGCGTGGTGGTCGGCATCGATTCCATTCGCGAAGAAGACGGCCAGTGGCGGGTGCGTCGCTACACTGGCGACCCCAGCAAGACCCAGGCATTGCCGATGCGCACGCTGGATTGGGTGGCCGAAGCGCAGCGCCTTGGCGCCGGCGAGATCGTGCTCAATTGCATGGACAACGACGGCGTGCGGCGTGGCTACGATATTGCGCAGTTGCGCCAGGTGCGTGCGCTGTGTCACGTGCCGTTGATCGCCTCCGGCGGTGCGGGCGAGATGCAGCACTTTGCCGATGTGTTCGACCAGGCCGATGTGGATGGCGCGCTGGCTGCCAGCGTGTTTCATAGTGGCGCGATTCCGATTCCGCAACTCAAGCGATTTCTGCGTGCGCAACAGATCGAGGTACGTGATGGGCAGTGACACCGTGGCAACCGACGACGCGCTGACAGCGCTGGACTGGAGCAAGGGCGACGGCTTGTTGCCAGTCATCGTGCAGGACGCCGACAACCTGCGCGTGCTGATGCTGGGTTACATGAACGCCGAAGCGCTGGCGGTCACCCGGCAGCGCGGCGAAGTCACCTTCTTCAGCCGCAGCAAGCAGCGCTTGTGGACCAAGGGCGAGAGCTCGGGCAACGTGTTGCGCGTTGTCTCCGTCGAAGCCGACTGCGACGCCGATACAGTGCTGGTGCTGGCGCGTCCGCACGGACCGACCTGCCATCTGGGCCGCACCAGCTGTTTTCCGAGCGCGCCCGGTCAATTTCTCGGTAGCCTGGATGCATTGATCGCCGCGCGCGAGCGCGAGCGCCCGCATGGCAGTTACACCACCAAGCTCTTCGAGCAAGGCATCCGCCGCATCGCGCAGAAGGTGGGCGAGGAGGGCGTGGAGACCGCGTTGGCCGGTGTGGTGCAGGGCGATGCGGAGTTGCTCGGCGAATCGGCCGATCTGCTGTATCACCTGATCGTGCTGCTGCGCGCACGCGGACTTGGCCTGGACGATGCAGTGGCAGTGCTGGAGTCGCGGCACAAATAGGATTGTTAAGGGCGTACCCGGGCGCGATGGTGCGCTACCGAGAACGCTTCGTCGCGCCCGGGTGCGCTCCTACGATGTCGCGCTGTTGGGATGCGGCATGCTCGCCCGTTTCGTTCACGTGGTCACAGAGCAGGTACACGTCCCGCCGGTCTTTGCGTAGGAGCACACCTTGGCGCCATGGGGTGTTACCGGTAAAGCCCCGTCGCGGCCACGTGCGCTCCTACAATGCGTTGGGGTGTGATGGCGTTGCACGCGGTGCCGTCCACGCTGCGCCGGCAGGTACAATTTCCGCTGGCCTTATCGTGGGAACACGCATGCAGCTTCGCTTCGTTCTTCTAGCCCTGGGTGTGCTCACAGGCAGCGCATACGCGCGCGATGCAGTGGTCGATGGCATCGTGTACGAAGAGCGCGACGGGCGTGCCGGCCATGGCGCCGATGAGCCTGACCTTGGCGATGTGGCAGTGTCCAACGGCGAACAGATCGTGCGTACCGATGCGCAGGGCCGCTACCGCTTGCCGGTGCGCGACGGTCAGACGGTCTTCGTGATCAAGCCAGGCGATCGCCGGTTCGTGCCTGCCGCCGACGGTTTGCCCGGGTTTTGGCGGCATTACGCGCCGGGCGGTTCGATCAAGCGCAAGTATCGCGGCATCGCCGCCACCGGCCGCAACACGCACGGCTGGGATTTCGCGTTGACGCCGCGTGCGGAAGCGGCGGGCAGCGGGTTCGATATGCTGGTCTTTGCCGATAGCCAGACCGCCAGCCTCACCGATGTGGGCTATTACCAACGCGACATCGTCGCGCCGATCGTCGGCAAGACCTCGGCCCGACTCGGCACCACGCTGGGCGACATCGTCAGCGACGATCTAAGCCTGTATCCGGCCTTGAACAAGGTCACCACGCAGCTGGGCGTGCCGTGGTTCCATGTGCCGGGCAATCACGATCTTAATTTCGATGCAGACAACGATGCGCATTCGCTCGACAGCTGGCGCGCAGTCTACGGCCCCGACACCTATGCGGTGGAAGAAGCCAACGCCAGCTTCGTGTTTCTGGACGATGTGATCTACACGCCCGGCGGCAAGCCGGCCTATGTCGGCGGCCTGCGCGAGGACCAGTTCGTGTTTCTGCAGAGCTATCTGGCGCAGCTGCCGCGCGAGCGCCTGCTGGTGCTGGGCATGCATATCCCGTTGTTCGATGCGGCCCCGGGGCAGGAGACCTTCCGGCATGCCGACCGCAGCCGCCTGTTCGCGCTGCTGAAGGATTTCCCGCATGTGCTGGTGCTCAGCGGGCACAGCCATACCCAACGACAGGTGGATCACGGCGCCGACGAAGGCTGGCACGGTGCACGTCCGTTGCACGAATACAACGTGGGCGCGGCCTGCGGCGCGTTCTGGTCGGGTGCCAAGGACGCCGAGGGCATTCCCACCGCCACGATGAGCGACGGCACGCCCAATGGGTATGCGGTGCTGCACGCCGCGCCCAGCGGCGATTACACGCTGGCGTACCACGCCGCACGCGCGGCCGATGATGCGCAGCTGCTGCTGCAGGCGCCCAAGGTGCTGCGCCAGGGCGCCTATGCGGCGTGGGGCATCTACGCCAATGTCTTCATGGGCCAGGACGACACCGTTGTTGAGCTGCGGATCGACGATGGCGTTTGGCAGCCGATGAAGCGGGTGGAGCGCGCCGACCCGCGCGTATTGGCCGAGAACATGCGCGACGATGCGGCAGAGCAACTGCGTGGTTACGACCGCTCGCCCGAGGCCACACCGTCCACGCATCTATGGCGTAGCGCGTTACCGACCAACCTGGCGCTGGGCGAGCACCGCCTGGAGGTGCGCGCCACCTTGCCCACCGGGCAATACAGCGCACGCACCGCATATCGCCTGCAGCGTGCCGATCCTTGATGGAGACGCGCGCGGTTGGCGCCTGGGTCCCACTGAAACAACCGCTGCGCCGCAGTGGGGCGGCCGCGTGGTAATCAAAGCGGCCTCGCATGTCGAGCCGCCGGCCTTGGTCGCAGTGTCTGTCTCGGATGCGATGCCGGAGACGATGGACGCATACGCAAACGCCTCCACAAGGGAGGCGTCTTGGGATCCGGGCTGGCAGGCGATGGCGCGCTGGCGGGGATCGATGCTGGCTGGCGTGAGCTGGCTGGCCGGGCGAGTGTAGCGAGACCGCACAAGCGTTGACGAAATGAGAACTAGTCTCAGCGTATTGCGGCGATCACGGGGTCGATGGCGCAGGGACTGGCGACGATTTGCGCGGTGCGGGGGGAGCGGCCGGTGCCTTGGGTCTCGTTGGGCTATCCAGTGACTTCGCATCAGGATCGGCTGTTGGATCCAGATCCTGCCCGGCTTCCGGAGCAACCTCCAGCGGCGGATACGGATAGGCAACCGCCGGCCCTGCGTGCAGCTCTGCACGCCAGCGTGCCAGCACCGGCGCAATGCGTTTGCCGAGCGATTGCTGCGGTAACGACGGTAATTCGCCGTCCTGTTTCTCGCGTGCCGTAATCGCTGCCTTGGCGATGTCGAACGCGGCCAGCGGGTCGTCGCTCTGGTTCATCGCATCGATCAGCCACGCCTGGCCGAAGTAGGTCGCGTTGGAGGTGTTGCCGCAGCCGAATGACGGCCTATCGGCACGCGCAGCGGTGAGGATCAGCGTGTCCGGCGAGCGCAGCGCCGGAATGAAGCCGCCCGAATAGCAGGCCGACAGCACGATGATGCGGTTGTCGATGCCGGCATCGTCCAGCGCGGTGCGCAGATCCTGCGGGCTGATGAAATCTTCTTCGTTCTGATCCACCTGCACGTACAGCGTGTGGTCTTCGGTGCCGTGGGTGGTGACGAACAGCAGCAGCGCATCTTCCTTGCGATCCATGCGCTTGCCGATGGTAGCGAGCGTGTCGTACAGGTTGTCGTAGGTTGCCAGCGGTGCGTATGGGTGCTCGCCCAGGTTGTCCGGATTGTTGACTAGCGTGACCACGCGGCCGCGTGCATCGAAGCGTTGTTCGAACAATTGCTTGAGGTACAACGTTTCGTTGCGGAATACGTCGTCGCTGGCATCGCCGGCAAAGCCGACTACATAGAGATCGGTGACGCCGGGACGCTGCGGCTGCACGGCATCCAGCGCCTTCTTCAGCGCGGCCTGGTCGACCGGGTCCACCTGTGCGGTGTCATCGGCGTTCTGCGCCGGTAACGCCGCGCCCGCATCGGGATGACAGCCGGCAACCAGCAAGGCCACGGCGAGAAGCACCAGCATTCGGCGTATCAACACGTGTAACGCCAGGCGTGAATGGAGCGATGGGGACAAGGCCGATGCCTCGATGATGCGTGGAATGGGAATGTGTGGAGCGGCCGGTCAAAGCTTGCCATCACGTGACTGCAGTTGCCCTCAGGCAGGTCAGGCGCTTTGCTAACGCCGGCAAGGTACGGTGTGTAGATGAGAACGCGCTGTCCGGACCTGCAAGACGCTACGCATCGTCTTCCAACCCGTTGGCGCATGCATGAGCTGGCGAACTCATTAGCCCACTAACTCATGCATACGCTGGCAACCAGTGTGCGCCAGGCGAGTTCGCTTCAGTGGCGCCGGCACGGCTGTGCTGCTTGCAAGATGCGCCCTCAAGCAACCGCAATCGGGAGCCACCTCAGGGCCATTCGTTAGATGAAGCTTCGGTCCCGGGGCCTGTAGAGGTCCTCCGTCCAACGCATGACATCGACGGTTCTTGCAGCTTCATCGGCCGCCGCACCGGCGGCAGCCGATGTCTCATCGCAATTGCGGGCTCAAAACACCAGCTGGGAAAAACTTTCCACGCGCGGATGGTTGCCCACGTCCTCGGCCGAGCGCGGCGTCGGATAGTCTTCGCGGCGATCCAGCAGTGCGGTGCGCATGCCTGTGCGCTTGGCGGCGTCGAGTTCTTCGATCACGTCCGACAAGAACAGGATCTCGGTTGCAGGCACGCCGATGCGCTCGGCAATGCGGCGATAACTGGCGCTTTCGCGCTTGGGGCCAACCTCGGTATCGAACCAGTCGGTGATCAAACCACTCAGATCGCCCGCATCGCTGTGCGCGAAGAACAGCTTCTGCGCCGGCACCGAGCCAGACGAATACACGTACAGCGGAATGCCCTGCGCGTGCCAGGACTGCAGCTGGATCGCCGCATCGGCATAGATGTGCGCGGTGAAGTCGGCGGTCTTGTAGCCGTCGCCCCAGATCAACCCTTGCAAGGCCTTGAGTGCGGTGTGCTTGCGGTCCTCGTCGATCCAGGTCTGCAGCGTGGTGATCAATACCTCGTCCGGCACGTCCTCGCCGATCTCGTCGGCCACCTGGTTGAGCCAGTGACGCACCTGCGGGTGGTTGCCGTGCTCGCGCACGTAGGCGGGCATGGCACGGCGTGCATACGGAAATAGCACGTCCTTGACGAACGAGATGCTGCTGGTCGTACCTTCGATATCGGTGAGGATCGCTTGCGGTCGTGTCATCGTCAGCTGGCCTTGTGAGGTGTCTCGGGGGCGTAGCGGGGGAATTGTTTGGCGATTTCGGTACCAGTGAAATGGCCGACCCAGCCATCCGGCTCGGTGAAGAAACGGATCGCCACGAAGTGCGGTTCCGGCCCCATGTCGAACCAGTGCAGGGTACTGTCGGGCACGGCAATCAGGTCGTCCTTGACGCACTCGATCTCGTAGACCTTGTCCTGCACGTGCAGGGTGAATAGGCCCGAGCCGGCGACAAAGAACCGTACTTCGTCTTCCTTGTGGAAGTGCTCGTCCAGAAACTTCGCGCGCATTTCCTCGCGCTTGGGGTTATCCGGCGCGATGCTCACCACATCCACGGTCTTGAAGCCGCGCTCGCTACTGATGCGGTCGATATCGGCGCGGTAGGCGGCCATCACCTGTTCGGGCGTGGCGCCGGGTTCGACCGGCTGGCTGGCGTGCCAGCGTTCGAAGGTGACGCCGATCTTGACCAGCTCGGCGGCGATCTTGTCGCCGTCGCGGCTGTCGAATTCGGGCGTCGCGGGATTGGTGTCGGCAAAGATACGCAGTCTGCTCATGGCGGTCTGGCTCACGAATGGGGGACGGGCGGTACTCAGCGCGTGCCGCGCAGTTTCAGCAGTTCGAGTTCGCAATGCAGCAGGAATTCGAACGCTTCCAGATGACGACGTGCCTCGGCCATGTTGCGGCCCCAGGCATACAGGCCGTGTCCTTCGATGAGATACCCCCACATGCTCTGTTTGTCCAGCAAGGCGTCGACCTGCGCGGCCAGCACCTGCATGTCCTGGGTGTTGGCGAACACCGGCACGTCTACTGCGGTTTCGTGGGTGGTATTGCCTTCGAAGGCCTTGAGCAGTTCGTAGCCTTCCAGGCGGATCACGCCGCTGCCTGCATACAGGCGGGAAGCAATCGTTTGCACCGGCGAGTGGGTATGCAGCACGCAACCGATCTCCGGAAACCGGCGATACAGCTGGGTGTGCAGCAGGGTTTCGGCAGACGGGCGCAGCGGGCGGCCAACCGCCTGGCCATCGAAGTCCACCACCATGATGTCTTCTTCGACCAGGCGGCCCTTGTCGCGTCCGGAGACGGTGATCGCAGCGTGCTGTTCGTCCAGGCGATGGGAGAAATTGCTGCTGGTCGCGGGCGTCCAGCCGGCCTGGGCCAGCTCGCGGATATTGCCGATCAGCAACTGCGCCAGCTCGTGCAGACGTGCGGCGCTATAGGGCAGGGGGGCAGTGGTCGCATTCATGGACCTATTCTACTGCCCCGCCGGATTACGGTCAGGTGCAGCGCAGCAGGGTGTGTTCTTGCCACGCTCGGATCACGAGTGGCTGACAGACTGTCGCGAGCGCGCGTCTGGCACCGAGCGCAGTAGTTTTTGTAAGCCGTCTCTGGTTGGTTGCAATCAGAAGCCCGGGTCACATGCTGAGTCGGTCGGGGGCTCGGTGTCCTCACCGCTCGCGGGACACGCCGTGAACCCGTCCCTGGGGGCTCGGTGGCGGCATCCATGCCGCCACACGGTCCCGCAAGCGGCGAGGACACCGAGCCAGACCGTTGGTCGGTTGCTTGCTGAAAAGCATGTTCGTTGATCGGCTGGCGTTAGTTAGGCGGACGCCCTTGTCAGCACAGCAGGGCACCGAGCCTGCTGTTACCCCGTACACCGACCCTCTCGACTGGTCCTTGCCCGCCCACCGTCGCGGGACCTTATGCGGCATGGATGCCGCATAAGAGCCTACACGGACGTACTTGCGGCATGTCCCGCGATGGTGGGCGGGCAAGGGCCCTGCATCCAAGCGGCAGATCGGCCGCTCTGCACCGAAGACCCGGATCATCCGCGCCGCCATACACCGATGCGCAGTCTTTGCGTCAGCCACCGATGGCTCGCGCGTTTGCTCAGCGGCCGTCGCGCAGGCGGCTATGGCGATAGCCATAGCCGAAATAGACCACCAGCCCGACCAGGGTCCACAGCCCCATCAGCATCCAGTTGTGCAGGGTCATTGCCGACAGCAAGGCAAGGCAGCTCAGCACACCGGCAGTGCAGATCAGCCACGCGGCCGGCATGCGGAACGGACGCGGCAGTTCCGGATGCGTGCGGCGCAGGATCAGCACACCGGCACAGACCGCGGCGAAAGCGATCAGCGTGCCCATCGAGGTCAACTCGCCCAGCACATCCAGCGGGAAGACGGCGGCCAGCAGTGCGATGCCCACACCGGTGATGACGGTATTGATGTGCGGCGTGCGGTACTTGGGATGGATGCGGGTGAAGATCGACGGCAGCAGACCGTCGCGCGCAATGATCATGAAGATGCGCGGCTGTCCGATGATCATCACCAGCACCACCGACGACAGCCCGATCAGCGCGCCCACTTCCACCACCACCCGCAACCAGGCCAGCTGCGGATGCGCAGCCACCGCGGTCACCACCGGCTCATCGGTGCCCAGCTGGGTGAACGGCACCAGGCCGGTCATCACCGCGGCCATGGCGATGTAGAGCACGGTGCAGATCACCAGCGACAGCATCATGCCGATCGGCAGATCGCGCTGCGGCCGGTGCGATTCCTGCGCCGCCACCGACACCGCCTCGAAGCCGATGTAGGCGAAGAACACCATCGCCGCGCCCCGCAGCACGCCTTCCATGCCGTACTTGCCCGGTGCTTCGTTGGCAGGGATGAAGGGATGCCAGTTGGCAGGGTCCACGTACTTCCAGCCTGCGGCAATGACCAGGATGATGAGCCCGGTCTTGAGGATCACCATCGCCATGTTCATCGCAGACGACTTGCGGATACCGACATAGCACAGCCAGGTCAGCAACAACACGATGCCGGCTGCCGGCAGGTTGGCGATCGCGCCGGTGCGCTGCAGCTTGCCGTCCAGCGGTGCACTGACCAGGGCCGCTGGTAGATGGATGCCGAAGTGCTCCAGCAGGCTGAGGAAATAGCCGGTCCAGCTGACCGCCACTGCCGAGGCGGACACGCCGTATTCCAGCACCAGCATCCAGCCGATGAACCAGGCCGCCAGCTCGCCGAAGGTGGCGTAGGTATAGGTGTAGGCGCTGCCGGACACCGGCACCATGGCGGCGAATTCGGCGTAGGCCATGGCGCAGAACGCGCAGCAGATCGCCGCGAGCACGAACGACAGCACGATCGCCGGGCCGGCATGGTCGGCCGCGGCCTGGCCGGTGATGACGAAGATGCCGCCGCCGATCACCGCGCCGATGCCCAGGGCGGTCAGCCCCCAGGGCCCGAGCGCGCGTTGCAGGCCCAGCCCGTCGGCCGCCTCATGGCTGGCGTGCGGGTGTTTGGTGGCCCAAAGTTGTTTGAACATGGAGCGGTTCCGGCTTGGCGCTGCGCGCGATCGTTGAACGAGAAGACCGGCGCGAACGCCGGTCTTGGAGAGGGTCAGGCCTTACGGGCCAGACGGCTATGGTGGATGCCGTAGCCGAAATAGATGAACAGGCCGATCACCGTCCAGCCCACGAACACCTTCCAGTGCTCCTGGAAGGCCTGGAAGAACAGGAACAGACAGGCCACGGCACCCAGCGGGCAGATCACCATCGCCAACGGCACCCGGAACGGGCGCGGCAGATCTGGCTTGGTGAAACGCAGCACCATCACGCCGGCGCAGACGGTGGCGAAGGCGAGCAGGGTGCCCATCGACACCAGTTCGCCCAGCACGTTCAACGGGATGACTCCGGCCAGCAGCGCCGCGACTACACCGACGAAGATGGTGCCGACATAGGGCGTGCGGAATTTCGGGTGCACCTTGCCGAATAGTTTGGGCATCAACCCATCCTTGGCCATGGTGTAGAAGATGCGCGGCTGCGCCATCAGCATCACCAGCACCACCGAGGACAGGCCGGCGATCGCGCCGATCTCCACCGCGGTCTTGAGCCAGCTCAGTTGCGGGTGCGCTTCCAGCGCGGTGGCCACCGGCTTGGCGGTGCCGAGCTGGGTATACGGCAACAATCCGGTCAATACGGCGCAGACGATGATGTAGATGACGGTGCAGATGGCCAGCGACACCAGGATGCCGATCGGCATGTTCTTCTGCGGATCTTTGGTTTCCCCGGCGGAGGTAGAGACCGCATCGAAGCCGATGTAGGAGAAGAACACGATGGACGCGGCGCGAAACACCCCGTCCCAGCCGAACTGGCCTGGACCGGTGTTTTCCGGGATGAAGGGATGCCAGTTCGCCGGGTCGATGTAAGCGATGCCGAAGCCGACGAACAGGCAGATCACTACCACCTTGATCGCCACCACGATCGCATTGGCGAACGCCGATTGAGTAACGCCCACATAACACAGCATGCTCACCGCAGCGACGATCAACACAGCCGGCAGGTTGACGATGTTGCCGGAGCTGACAAAGCCATGGCCGTCCCAGGCCAAGGGCGCGCCCGCCAGTTCTGCCGGGAACGGCAGCCCAAGCGTGCCGGTCAGGAAACTGATCAGATAGGCGGACCAACCGACCGCGACGCTGGAGCCGGCAAACAGGTACTCAAGCACCAGGCACCAGCCAATGAACCAGGCGATGCCTTCGCCGAGGGTGGCATACGAGTACGAATAGGCGCTGCCGGAGACCGGCATCATCGCGGCGAACTCGGCGTAGCACAGGCCGGCGAAGGCGCAGGCGATGCCGGCGAAGACGAACGACAACATCACTGCTGGGCCGGCGTGATTTGCCGCGGCCTGACCGGTCAGGACAAAGATGCCGGCGCCGATCACTGCGCCGATGCCGAGCATGATCAGATGCTTGGCGGTGAGGGTCCGTTGCAGCGTCGCTTCGCCCTGCAGGCTGCCTTCGACCGGTTCGCCCGCATCCACACGTCCGGCGGGCTCGATCGGTTTGACCCTCAACAGAGACTTCAGCATTCAGTACATCCCTAAGTGGCAGAACGAAGGCGCGCGCGCCTGGGCGAAGGTGTGCGCCGCATCCCAATGGGACAGGCAAGCGGCCTACCTTGCCAAAGCTACACGCTCACGACAAGCGCGTACGCAGCATGAATGGCGATAATGGTCGCTGGTCAATGACAATCGGGAACGATAGATGGTGGATGCAACCCTGCGACAGCAACTGGCGGCGTACCGCGCCCGCTGGCCGAACGAGTGCAAAGTGGCCGACCAGTTCGAGCAGCTGCTTGACGATGCCACCGATCCGTTCGTGCGCGAGCGTGTCGAAGGTCATTTCACCGGCTCGGCCTGGGTCGTCAGCGCCGACGGCAACCGCACGCTACTGACCCACCATCGCAAGTTGCAGCGCTGGCTGCAGCTGGGCGGCCACGCCGATGGCGACCGCGATCTGGCGCAAGTGGCGCTGCGCGAGGCCGAAGAAGAGTCCGGTCTAACCGGTTTGCGTCTGGCAGATGCCGAGCTGTTCGACCTGGACCGCCACTGGATTCCCGCGCGTGGCGAGGTGGCGGGGCACTGGCATTTCGACGCGCGTTACCTGGTGGTGGCAGGCACCGACGAAGCGTTCGAAGTCAGCGAAGAATCGCTTGCACTGGCGTGGCGCCCGATCGCCGAGCTGCTTGCCGAGCCGGAGCTTGATCCCTCGCTGCGGCGCATGGCGCAGAAGTGGTTGGCGAGCCGGGAGTAGCGATTCGGGATTCGAGATGGGTAAAACAGCGATTCCGACGCCGTTCCGCATGGCCAGGATGCCGTTTCCTTTTCCTGTCCCTCGACGGCGGCGGCCCAGTAAACCCTCAAGTAGCCGCGCGCCGTTGTTACGAATCCCCAATCTCGCCCCCCCATCCCGGTCAGTAAAGCACCCGCGTCCGCAAGGTACCGGTGATCTGTCCGAGCTCGTCCTTCAGCACGCCCGCCAGCTCCTCGCTGGCGCTGACATCGATCACCACATAGCCCACCTTGGGGTCGGTGCGCAAAAACTGGCCGTCGATATTGAGGTTGTGACGCGAGAACAGTTCATTGATCTGCGACAGCACGCCCGGCACGTTGCGGTGGATGTGCAGCAGCCGCAGGCTGTCGGGGTGCTCGGGCAGGGTGACCTCGGGGAAATTCACCGCCGACAGGGTGCTGCCGTTGTCGCTGTAGCGCACCAGCTTGGCGGTCACTTCAATCCCGATATTGTCCTGCGCTTCCAGCGTGCTGCCGCCCACATGCGGGGTCAGGATGACGTTGTCGTGGGCAGTCAGTGGCGATTCGAATGCATCGCCATTGCCCTTGGGCTCGACCGGGAACACGTCCACCGCCGCGCCGCCGATCTGGCCGGAGGTGAGCGCCGCATCCAGCGCATCGATGTCGATGACGGTGCCGCGCGAGGCGTTGATCAGGTGCGCGCCAGGTTTCATGCGGGCGATTTCGGCTGCGCCGATCATGTCCTTGGTGGACGGGGTCTCCGGCACGTGCAAGGTGACCACGTCCGAGCGCGCTAGCAGGTCGTCCAGGTCAATCGCTGCACGGGCATTGCCCAGCGACAATTTGGTTTCGATGTCGTGGAAGATCACCTGCATGCCTAACGATTCGGCCAGCACGCCGACCTGGGTGCCGATATGCCCGTAGCCGACGATGCCCAGCACCTTGCCGCGCGTCTCGTGGCTGCCGGCGGCCGACTTGGACCAACCGCCGCGGTGGCATTCGGCATTTTTCTGCGGAATGCCGCGCAACAACAGGATCGCTTCGGCGATCACCAACTCGGCCACGCTGCGGGTGTTGGAGTAGGGCGCATTGAACACCGGAATGCCGGCCAGCTCGGCCGCGTCCAGGTCGACCTGGTTGGTGCCGATGCAGAAGCAGCCCACTGCCATTAGCCGCTTGGCATGCGCCAGCACCTCGGCGCTCAATTGCGTGCGCGAGCGGATGCCCACGATGTGCGCGTCGGCGATGCGCGCGATGAGCTCGTCTTCGGGCAACGACTTGGCGTGCAGTTCGATCTGCGAATAACCGGCGGCGCGGAACACATCCACGGCGGTCGGGCTGATGCCTTCCAGCAACAGGACGCGGATGTCCTGCTTGGGAAACGAGGTTTTCTTCGGCGACATGGGGGAGCGCATTGCAGCAATCGGGTCGGCAACTATGCCAGAAGGGGTGCCGGATTGGGCGCTCACACCGCAGCGATTGCCTACGGCAATCCCTTGCGCCGCAACGGTTTCAGCTGAATCCAACGCCGCGGCAGCACCTGGCCGCGCAACTGGACGAGGCCGCCGCGCGCTGGCACGCTGTGCGGTTCCTACTGCAGCGCCGCGTGCCATGACCGATCCCCGCATTCTTTCGTTGCAACAGGCCGTGCCGGCATTGCGTCTGAAAACCGAGCCTGCCGACCTGGAGCATTACGGCCGCGACTGGACCCGGCGCTGGACGCCGAACCCGCTGGCCATCGCACTGCCAGGCTCGGTCGAAGAAGTGCAGGCCGTGGTGCGCTGGGCCAACGCGCAAGGCGTGGCGGTGGTGCCGTCGGGCGGCCGTACCGGTTTGTCCGGTGGCGCGGTGGCCGCCAACGGCGAGCTGGTGCTCAGCCTGGAACGCCTGAACAAGCCGTTGGATTTCAACGCCGTGGATCGCACGCTCACCGTGCAGGCGGGCATGCCGCTGGAAGCGGTGCACAACGCCGCGCGCGAACAGGGGCTGATCTATCCGGTGGATTTCGCCGCACGTGGTTCGTGCTCGATCGGCGGCAACATCGCCACCAATGCCGGCGGCATCCGCGTGATCCGCTACGGCAACACCCGCGAATGGATCGCCGGCTTGAAAGTGATCACCGGCGGCGGTGAGTTGCTCGAGCTCAACAACGCCTTGGTGAAAAATTCCAGCGGCTACGATTTCCGTCATCTGATGATCGGCTCCGAAGGCACGCTTGGCATCGTGGTCGAAGCCACGCTACGGCTGACCGCCCCCCCGCCACCGAGCAATGTGATGCTGCTGGCGCTGCCCTCGTTCGAGGTGTTGATGCAGGTGTTCGCCGCATTCCGCGCGCAACTGCGGCTGGAAGCGTTCGAGTTCTTCACCGACCGCGCGCTGGAGCATGTGCTCGCGCATGGCGCGCAGGCACCGTTTGCCGAGGTGCACCCGTATTACGTGGTCACCGAGTTCGCGGCCGGCGATGCCGCGCAGGAAGCGGCCGCGATGGCTGCATTTGAAACCTGCATGGAGCAGGGCTGGGTCAGCGACGGGGTGATCAGCCAGAGCGATGCGCAGGCGGCGCAGCTGTGGCGGCTGCGCGAAGGCATCACCGAAGCGCTGGCGCGCTATACGCCCTACAAAAACGATGTGTCGGTGCGCATCTCGGCAATGCCGGCATTTCTGGCTGAAACCCAGGCACTGCTTGGCGAGGCGTATCCGCATTTCGATGTGGTGTGGTTCGGCCATATCGGCGACGGCAACCTGCATATCAATGTGCTCAAGCCCGACGGCACCAGTCAGGCAGATTTCGTGTCCGCCTGCGATCAGGTCACCAAGATGTTGGCGCAGGCGTTGCAGCGCTTCGGCGGCAGTATTTCTGCCGAACACGGCATCGGGCTGGTCAAGAAGCCCTACTTGTGGAGCACGCGCTCTGCCGCAGACGTCGCGGTGATGCGCGGCGTCAAACGTGTGCTCGATCCTCATCTTTTGCTGAATCCCGGCAAGCTGTTCGACATGGATGAGGTGCCCGGCGCAACGCGCGGCGGGTAGTCTCTTCATCACCTCACATGGAATCGACACGCCGATGATGCGCTCCCTGGTGTTTTGTGCTTTGACCCTGCTGCCGCTGGCAGCTGCCGCATCCAGTCTTGCGGGCACTTCGGCCGGCGCATCGTCGGCCGGTTCGTCCAACAGCAGCAGTTCTGGCGACGACAAGGTGGTAGCCGAAGCGCGCGAAGATGCGGCCGGTTTCGTGGCCAGCGATGGCGCCATCCGCGGCGCGCGGCTTGAAGCGGCGTTGCTGCAGTTGCGTAGCCGTAGCGATGCGGCGCGTCTGTCCAGCGACCTGGAACTGGCGCAGTCCATCCTGGCGCAGTGAATCGTCGCCGCCGGTGCGTATGGCTGTGGCTGGCCGTCGCGATCGCACCGGCGGCGCAAGCGCAATCGCAGCGTTCGCCCGCGCTGCAGGTTTCGGTTGTCGCATCGGAGCTGAGCCCGTCCGAGCGTGATGCCAGCCAGGCGCTGGTACAGCAGGTCCAACGCCGGTTACCAGTCGGCTGGGTAGCGCGCGATGCGGCACCCATCTACTTGCAGTGGCGCCGCGATTTACCGGCGCAGGTGCATGGTCGCGCGGTGGGCAATCGCATCCTGCTCGATCATGCGCTGTTGGATGCCTGGAGCATGCAGTCCGCGAGTGCACGCAATGACATCAGCGCCCCGGCCACGCGGGCGGCGATGGCGGCGTTGGTCCATGAATTGGCGCATGTGCGCGACCGCGGGACGGGCAGTGCCTTGTCGCGCGACCCACGCCTGCGCGATCTTGCCGGCTGGCAGGTGCGTCCCTGGCGAATCGGACGCGGCGCAAACCGCTTCAGCGACCGCAGTCCCGACGCTTACGAGCGGCATAGCCCGGCCGAATTTGTTGCCGTCAATCTAGAGCATTACGTGCTGGACGCGGACTACGCCTGCCGCCGTCCAGCGCTCGCGGCATGGTTTTCCGAGCGGTTGGGGCCGCCGTTCGATGCGGTCACCTGCGCGCCGACCTTGCCGTATCTGCAGGCCGACAACGATGCTGGTGCAATGTCGTTGCTGGCCCTGGACCCGGCGCGGGTCTATGCGGTGGACTATCTGCTTGCCGAAGGCAACGAGCAGCCGATGAGTCGCTGGGGCCACAGCATGTTGCGGCTGGTGATCTGCGCGCCCGGTCGCGTACCAGGGCCGGCGTGCCGGCTGGATCTGCAGTATCACCGCGTGCTGTCGTTTCGTGCCTTCGTCGGCGATGTGCAGATCTCCAGCTGGCGCGGGCTGACCGGCGCGTATCCGTCGCGGCTGTTCGTGCTGCCGTTGAATCAGGTCATCGACGAATACACCAAGGTCGAACTGCGTGCCCTGTCGTCGGTGCCGCTGGCGCTGCGTCCGGATGAGATCGCCGCGCTGCTGACGCGTGCGGCGCAGGTGCACTGGAGCTACGACGGGCGCTATTACTTCATCAGCAACAACTGCGCGGTGGAGACCTACAAATTGTTGCACGACGGCGTGCCGCGTCTTGCTGAAGCCGGCTTGTCATCGATCACCCCGCGCGGCGTGCGCCAGCGGCTGCAGCGCGCCGGCCTTGCCGATCTGCACGTGTTGGACGACCGCGCGCAGGCCACGCGTCAGGGCTATTACTTCGAATCGGCGGCGGCGCATTATCAGGCCATGTTCGATGTGCTTCGACGCGGCATTCCGGTGCCGCAGACGAGTGTCACGCAATGGCTGGATGCCCCGCCTGATGCACGCGCGCAGTGGTTCGAGCGCGGCGGCCTGCGCGAGACCGCAGCCGCATTGCTGCTGGAACAGGCTGCACTACGGCGACAGGAGCTGGTTGCGCGCGATGCGCTCAAGCGCTTGTTGCGGCCCGGCGCCGAGCGCGCCCCAATGCAGGATCAACTGCAGGGCCTGTTCGCTCGGCAGGCGCGTCTCAGTCACCCGGCTGCGCTGTTCAATGGCCCCTATCTCAATAGCCCCAGCTACGGTTTGCCGCAGGCCGACGAGCGGCAATATGTGAACGCGCAGGTTGCGCAGGCGAGCAACGGACTGGCCGATGGTTGGAAGCAATTGCAGGCTCTGGGCCGGCAGCAGTTGCCAGCTGAGTTGCGTGCCGATCTGGAGCAGGGCGAGGTGAATGTGGAAAGACTGCGTGCACGCTTGCGGGTGCTTGCACAGCCGGTGCAGGCAGTTGCGGCTGTGCCAGAGCAGGCAATGCCGCGGGAGCAATGAAATTGGCGTCCGCTGACGGCGGCGTTGCGGGTGCCGCGGGTGCATCCGAGAGACGAACACGCCGACGTCTTGCAGGTCGTTGAACGACGACGCATGCGTCGACGTTGACAACAACACGCATGCCGCATTGCGCTGCGCCCGACAACCGTCGAGAAGAACGCGCGGTTAAGCCTGTCTATCGTGAAAGAGCGGCTTGCGAGCGTCGACAACGCCGCAAGCCGCTACATCTGTACGGCGCCGCTTAGCTCGCAGGTTGCAGATCCGCCTGGGTGGCGTACTGCCGCAACCATTGGCTCACATGCGCATCGTTGCGGTAACGCTGCATCAGTTTGGCAAGGCGTGCCGGTGCGGGCGTGCAGAACTGCGCCACTGCCACTTCGATTTCGTGGCGGCGGTCGGCGTCGTAGGATTCTTCGCCGGCGAAGTGTTCGCAGGTGTCGTAGTCCTCCACCAGCTTGCGGACATCCTCCGGCATGCCGCACAGGCCTGCCGGATGTTGCAGCCATTCGTCTTCCACCTTGGGATCGGTGCAGGCGACCGCAGCGGAGGCCGGCGCAGGGGCCGGTTCCGCGGAGCAGGCAGCCAGCAGCCCCAGAACCAGGGCAACGGTGAGACGACGCATCAGTCGGCGCGGCCGGCAAATTCGCCGGTGGTGGTGTTGACCAGCACGCGCTCACCGTTGGTGATGTACTCGGGCACCATGATTTCCATGCCGGTGTTGAGCTTGGCCGGTTTGGGGCGTTTGGTGGCGGTGCCACCCTTGAGCTCCGGCGGCGTCTCGACGACTTCCAGCGTCACCGTCTGCGGCAGCTGCACTGCCACTGGCTGGTCGTCGATCACCTGCACATAGATGCCGGTCAGACCATCGGTGATATAGCCGGCGTCGGTGCCGATCACATCGGCGTCCAGGGTGTAAGGCGTGAAATCTTCGTCGTCCATGAACACGAACGCCTCTCCATCCTTGTACGAGAACGTGGACAGGCGGCGCAGCAACTCCACTTCCGGCAGATTGTCGTCGGCATCGAAGCTGGCATCGGTTTTCACGCCGCCCGGCACGCTGTACATGATGAAGCGAAAGCGCACGTTGCCGCCGCGCCCCTGCGGCGAGCTGCGCTCGATGTCGCGGATCTGGTAGATGCCGCCGTTGTATTCGACGACGTTGCCTTTCTTGATGTCGTTAGCTTTCATGGGAATCGGGAGTTGGGAATGGGGAATGGGGAAAGCCGGGGCTGGGGTAATGGGAGCAGGGCGCCGTTACGATTCCCCATTCCCGTTTCCCGATTCCCGGCTACTTGGGTGCCAGCCGCACGCCGCCGTCCAGGCGAATCGTTTCGCCGTTGAGGTAGCGGTTGCGCAGGATGAAGGCGACGGTATCGGCGTATTCGTCGGGCTGGCCCAGGCGCGAGGGGAACGGAATTGAGGCGGACAGCGATTGCTGTACCGCTTCGGGCATGCCGTCCACCATGGGGGTCCAGAACACGCCGGGTGCAATCGTCATGACGCGGATACCGAAGCGTGCCAGCTCACGCGCCATCGGCAAGGTCATGCCGACCACGCCGCCTTTGCTTGCGGCATACGCGGCCTGGCCGATCTGGCCCTCATAGGCGGCTACAGACGCGGTGTTGATGATCACTCCGCGCTCGCCGTCGTCGCCAGCGACGTTGTGCTGCATCACATCGGCCGCGGCTTTGGCGACATTGAAGCTGCCGACCAGGTTGACCAGCACGGTGTTGCGGAAGGTCGACAGCGGCATCGGCGCCTCCTTGCCCAGCACGCGGCCAGCGCCAAGGATGCCGGCGCAGTTCACCACAAGATTCAGCCCGCCCAGTGCCTGCGCGGCCTGCGCGATATTGGCGGCCACCTGTGCCTCGTCGGTGACATCGGTGGCGAAGTAATGCGCGTTGCCGGCACCGAGCGAGGCTAGCGCCGCGTCGGCCTTGTCGGCATTGACGTCGAACAACGCCACCTTGCCGCCGTCGGCCACGATGCGTTGTGCCACTGCCAGGCCCAGGCCAGATACGCCGCCGGTGATGACGGCAAGAACAGAGGATGACTGCATGCGGTACTTCCCTGAGAGAGACATGGTTGCCGACGGATGCCGGCACGCCAACGGTGCCAAGACGGCCGGCAATTCTAGCCGAAGCCTTTGCGTGATCGTGCCGGTGGATGCTTGCGTTGCAACGGCCAGGCAACGGCGCGGTGTCAGCCGGCGGCCGCCAGCGCCTTGCCCACCTTGCTGCCGGTGTCGCGGCCCAGCAGGTGCGCCAGCCAGCGGCCGGTGTGGGCGAGGGCGGGCAGGTCGATCCCGGTCGAAATCCCCAAGCCGTGCAGCAGATACACCACGTCTTCGCTGGCGACATTGCCGCTGGCGCCCTTGGCGTACGGGCAGCCACCGGCACCGGACACCGCGGCATCCACCACGCGCACACCTTGTTCCAGGCAGGCGGCGATGTTGGCCAGCGCCTGCCCATAGGTGTCGTGGAAATGCACGGCCAGCGCGTGCA
Source organism: Xanthomonas vesicatoria ATCC 35937 (assembly GCF_001908725.1). Classification (NCBI taxonomy): domain Bacteria; kingdom Pseudomonadati; phylum Pseudomonadota; class Gammaproteobacteria; order Lysobacterales; family Lysobacteraceae; genus Xanthomonas; species Xanthomonas vesicatoria. The sequence continues at coordinate 164,848 of NZ_CP018725.1, forward strand.
TAGGCACCGCCTGCGCCACCGCGGCCAGCATCTGGCGCGCCTTGTGCGGGGTGCCGACGCCGATGGTGTCGCCCAGCGAAATTTCGTAGCAACCTAGCGCGTACAGCCGCTGCGCGACATCCACCACGTCCGCCACCGGTACCTCGCCTTGATACGGGCAACCCAGCACCGTGGAGACGTAGCCGCGCACGCGCACGCCGTCGCTGGCGGCTTGTGCAAGGATCGGCCGGAACCGCTCGATCGATTCGTCGATACCGGCATTGGTATTGGTGCGGTTGAAGGCCTCCGACGCCGCGGTGAAGACCGCCACTTCCTGCACCCCGGCCGCCTGCGCACGGCTGTAGCCCTGCAGGTTCGGCACCAGCACCGGATAGGCGATGCCGGGCGCCTGGGTGATGCCGGCGAAGACCTCGGCGGCGTCGGCGAGCTGCGGTACCCAGCGCGGGCTGACGAAGCTGGTCGCCTCGATGGTGCGCAGGCCGGTGGCCGACAGCCGATCGATCAACGCGATCTTGTCGGCGGTGGCGATCGGTTGCGCCTCGTTCTGTAGCCCGTCGCGTGGGCCGACCTCCACAATGCGGACGAAGTCGCTCATGCGCGAACCCCGCTGCCTGCAGCAGCGCGAGCGGCGACCAACACCACGTCGCGCATGCTAGCCGCGGTGCGTCGACAATCATCAGCGAAGAACATGGTTGACGTACTCATGCAGCGCTATGACAGACCACTTCGATGTTGTTGCCATCAGGGTCGAGTACGAAAGCGCTGTAATAGTCAGGGTGATAATGCGTGCGCAGGCCAGGTGCACCGTGGTTGCGGCCGCCTGCAACGAGGGCGGCCCGATGAAACGCATCGACCTCGGCGCGGTCGGTGGCGACCAACGCCAGATGCGTGTTGCCCGACGCCTGTGGGGCGGCGCCCAGCCAGAGAAACGGCCGCTCGACCCCGAAGCCGGCGTGGGCGCGGCTGCCTGTTTGTTCCGCACTCAGTTCCGTGATCAATGCAATGTCCAATGGCGCCAATGCGGCCTTATAGAACGCCACGCTGGCGGCCAGGTCACTGCATCCAAGTCCTACATGATCGATCATGCTCATGCCGCGTTCTCCGGCACCCAGGCCGGGGAGCGTTTGTCCAGGAATGCGCCCAGGCCCTCCTGGCCTTCGGGCGAAACGCGCAAGCGCGCGATCCATGCGGCGTTGGCGGCATCGATGGCATCGCGGTCGGCGGCCGGCAGCACCGAGCGGACCAGCGACTTGGCAGTACTCGCAGCCAGCGGCGCGGCCGCCAGCAGCAGGCGAACCTGCCGCTCCACCGCGATGTCCAGTTGATCGGCTGCCACCAGTTGATGCAGCAGCCCCAACAATTGCGCGGTACCGGCGTCGAAGATCTCGCCGGTGGCGAACCAGCGGCGCGCCTGGCGTGCGCCGATGGCGGCGACGACATACGGCGAAATCACTGCAGGCAGCAGGCCCAGCTTGCTCTCGGTCAGGCCGAAGCGCGCCTCGGTGCAACCGATGGCGATATCGCAGCACGCCACCAGCCCCACGCCGCCGCCGAATGCGGCGCCGTTGACGCGCGCGAGGGTGGGCTTGGGCAGTTCGTCGAGCGTGCGCATCAGGCGTGCCAGCGCCAGCGCATCGACCGCATTTTCGGCCTCGCTGGCCGTGGCCATGCCGCGCATCCAGTGCAGGTCGGCGCCGGCAGAGAATGCGCCGCCGTCGCCGGTCAGGATCACCACGCGAACGTGCGCCGCCGTGCCGGCCTGCTGTAGCGCATCGGTCAACGCGAAAATCAAGGTCGCATCGAAGGCGTTGTGCACGCTGGGGCGGTGCAGCCGCAGGGTGCGGACCGGTCCGTGGTCCTCAACGATCAAGCCGGTGTCCTGCATTGCGCATACGTCCATGAATGGGATGCGAACCATGATAGCGGCACGGGTGGCCGGAGCCATGACGCGGTGCGTCGATGCTAGAATTGAGAACCATTCCTAACAATCAGGCCGTCTTTGTGACGCTGTCCGACATGCCCTTGCATCGCGCCGCCATCGTGGACTCCGTGGAGGATCGCCTCCCCAACGACACGATCGCCCGGCGTCTGCGCGAGCTGGGGTTTGTCGCGGGCGAGGAGGTCACCGTGCTGGCCACCGGGCCGGTCGGTCGCGAGCCGTTGCTGGTGCAGGTCGGTTACACGCGTTTTGCGTTGCGCCGTAGCGAAGCCGCGCGCGTGCAGGTGCGGCAAGACGGAGCAGCGGCATGAATGCGGCAGCGGTGCCGCTACGCCTGGCGCTGGTCGGCAATCCCAACAGCGGCAAGACCGCGTTGTTCAACCAGCTGACCGGCAGCCGTCAGAAGGTGGCCAACTACACCGGCGTTACCGTCGAGCGCAAGGAAGGGCATTTCCGTGCGCCGTCCGGTCGCGACTTTGCGGTGCTCGATCTGCCCGGCGCCTATAGCCTGCAGCCGGCCAGCCTGGACGAGGCGATCACCCGCGACCTGTGCCGCGGCTTCTATCCCGGAGAGCCGGCGCCGGACGTGCTGGTCTGCGTGATGGATGCCACCAATCTGCGCCTGCATCTGCGCTTTGCGCTGGAGCTGCGCGAGTTGGGGCGGCCGATGATCGTGGCGCTGAACATGGTCGACGCGGCGCAGCGACGTGGCATCGTCATCGATCTGCCGGCCTTGGAGCAGGCGCTCGGCGTGCCGGTGGTGGAAACCGTGGCGGTGCGCCGCGGCGGCGCCAAGGCGCTGGTCGAGCGCATCGATGCGCAGGTCGCGAGCCTGGCCGCACCGGCCGCCACGCCGCCCGCCGACGGCAACTACCATGCGCAGGTGCGGCAGATCCTGGGCGCGGCGGTGACCATGCCGACGCGGACATCGCGCGTGGACGATGCGCTGGACCGCTGGCTGCTGCATCCGGTCTGGGGCCTGGTCACGTTGGCGGTGGTGATGTTCCTGATCTTCCAGGCGGTGTATGCCTGGGCCACGCCGGTGATGGACCTGATCGATGCCGGCACCGCGATGCTGGGCGAGTGGGTGGGCACCACCTTGCCGGAAGGCCCGCTCAACAGCCTGCTCAAGGACGGTATCATCGCCGGCCTGGGCGGGGTGATCGTCTTCCTGCCGCAGATCCTGATCCTGTTTGCCTTCATTCTGGCGCTGGAAGAATCCGGTTACCTGCCGCGTGCGGCGTTCCTGCTCGATCGCATGATGGCGGCGGCGGGATTGTCGGGGCGCTCGTTCATCCCATTGCTGTCGAGCTTTGCGTGCGCAGTGCCGGGCATCATGTCTACACGCAGCATCCAGGACCCGCGCGACCGGCTGGCCACCATCATGGTGGCGCCATTGATGACGTGCTCGGCGCGGTTGCCGGTGTATGCGCTGCTGATCGGCGCCTTCATCCCGCAAAAAACCGTGTGGGGCATTTTCAATCAGCAGGGGCTGGTGCTGTTCGCGCTGTATGCCGCGGCCATCGTCAGTGCGCTGCTGGTGTCGTGGACCATGAAAAAGTGGCGTCGCGACAAGAGCGAGCACCCCTTGATGCTGGAGCTGCCGTCGTACCGCGTGCCGCATTTGCGCGACCTGGCACTGGGGCTGTGGGAGCGCGCCTGGATCTTCCTCAAGCGCGTGGGCGGCATCATTCTGGCGCTGACCATTCTGCTGTGGTTCCTGTTGTCGTTCCCGGCTGCGCCGGCCAATGCGACCTTGCCGCCGATCGACTACAGCTTTGCCGGCCGCATCGGCCACGCGATGGCGGTGTTCTTCGCACCGCTGGGTTTCAACTGGCAGATCTGCATCGCGCTGATTCCCGGCCTTGCCGCACGCGAAGTGGCGGTGGCATCGCTGGCCACCGTCTATGCGTTGTCGGCCGCAGACGACGATGCAGCGGCGCAGGCGTTGTCGCCACTGATCAGCGATGGTTGGTCGCTGGCCACCGCGTTGTCGCTGCTGGTCTGGTACATCTACGCGCCGATGTGCATCTCCACCCTGGCCACGATCAAGCGCGAAACCAACTCGTGGAAACAGATGACCATTAGCGCGGTCTATCTGTTCGCACTGGCCTATCTGGCCTCGCTGGTGACCTACCAGTTGGCCGTCTTGCTTGGCGCCGGCTGACATGGATCTTTCGCTCACCCTGCAATACGTGGTCATCGCCATCGCGGTGCTGGTCAGCCTTTGGGTGGTGATGAAGAAACAATTCCCCGGCGTCTTGCGACGGATGAGGGGCGTGCTGGCGCTTGCGTTGTTGCGTGATGGGCGACCGGCGTGGATGCGCACGCTGGGACGTCGGGTGGCGCCGCCGGCAGCGCAGGGCAGTGCCGCCTGCGGCGGTTGCGACAGTTGCGGCCCTGCGCCAACGCGCAAGCACTGACCCCTGCAGCGTCGGCTACACTTGCGCGGCCGCAGGACGCGGCGTGACAGGGGGCGGTGCATGCGTTTGCTGGTGTTGTTGGCGGTCTTGGCCGCGGTTGCGGGTGTGTACAACTATGGTGGCAACGCGCTCGACGAGAAGCAGGTGCGCGATTTCTATGCAGCGCACGACAAGGCGATGGTGAGTCAGGATGGCGAGGCGCTCTGCGCCATGACCGCGCCTGAATTCGAGATGGTGGTGCTGTACCGCATGGACTCCCACCAGAAGCGCGAAACCACCAATCGCGCCAGCTACTGCAAGTCCAACGGCGAGTGGGCACAGGTGCTGCAGCAGATGCGCCATGTGGCCGAGCCGGATGAGCTGATGGACTACAAGCATTCGATCACCAAGATCGAGATCGCCCCCGATGAGCAATCGGCGATGGTCGAAACACGCGCCACGCTCGGTCTGCCGGGTCTGCGCATGACCTTCCGTTCGCGCGACAAGGTGGTGCGCAAGCGCTGGAAGACCTTGATCACCCGTAGCGAAGGCACTGCCTGGGTTGGGCCTGCGTATCGGTAGCCGCCGGGGGTGGCGTTTTACACGCCGCCGCTAGGAGCGTCCGGCAATGCGGCTGTGCGCACCGCCGGGCCGGCATGGCCGGGGCACGGCCACTGACGCTCCGGCTCTGCGCGCCATCCACACCTGTCGGACGACCGCTCGCCACGTGCTGTCAGCGGTCTGCATCAAAGCACCCACGCTGCAGTGCACAGCGCCGGCGTTGTGGGGGTTGGGTATGCTTGCAGCATGACGACTTCCTTCCAGATCTCCCGACGTGCGCAGGCGCTGACCAGTTCGGCGATTCGCGAAATCCTCAAGGTGACCGAGCGGCCTGAGGTGATTTCCTTTGCCGGTGGTCTGCCGTCGCCGGCGACCTTTCCGGTCGAGCGCATGCGCGCAGCCAGCGACCAGGTGTTGCGCGATGCGCCGCAGGCAGCGTTGCAATACGGCCCAACCGAAGGCTACGCGCCATTGCGCGAATGGGTGGCCGCGCGCCTGAGTCGCGAGGGCGCCAATATCCGGCCCAGCCAGGTGCTGATCACCACCGGCTCGCAGCAGGGCCTGGATCTGCTCGGCAAGGTGTTCATCGACGAAGGCAGCAAGGTGCTGGTGGAGACGCCGAGTTATCTGGGGGCGTTGCAGGCGTTTTCGTTGTTCCAGCCAGCGTTTGTCGGCATGCCGTCGGACGACGATGGCGTGGTGGTGCAAGCGCTCGATCCGGCACTGCTGGCCGATGCGCGCTTTCTCTATTGCCTGCCCAATTTTCAGAATCCCACCGGTCGGCGTCTACCACTGGCGCGACGTCAGGCGCTGGTCGCGCGCGCGGCAGAGGCCGGCGTGCCGATTGTCGAAGACGACCCGTACGGCGAGCTGTACTACAGCGGCGAGCCGTTGCCGAGCTTGCTGTCGATAAACCCCGAGGGTGTCATCTATATGGGTTCGTTTTCCAAGGTGCTGGCACCTGGGCTGCGGCTGGGTTACGTCGTCGCTCCGGAGGCGGTGCTGGGCAAGCTGATCCAGGCCAAGCAGGCGGCCGATCTGCACACGCCTTCGTTTACCCAGCGCGTGGTGTACCAGACGCTGCAGGACGACTTCCTCGACACGCATATCCCGCAGATCCGTGCACTGTATGCGCAGCAGTGCCGTCTTATGTTGGAAGCGCTGGATCGGCACTTCCCGGCGCAGGTGCAGTGGAATCGCCCCGAAGGCGGCATGTTCCTGTGGGTGACGCTACCGCCGGGTCTGGATGGCACCGCGCTGCTGGCGCGCGCCATCGCGCGCAATGTCGCGTTCGTGCCGGGTGCGCCGTTCTTTGCGACCTTGCCGCAAGCCAACACGCTGCGGCTGTCGTTCGTCACCGTGCCGGGCGAGAAGATCGATGCCGGCATCCAGGTGCTTGGGGATGTGTTGCGCGAGGCGCTGGCCGAAGTGCCAGGGCAGGGCGCATGACATCGCCCGCCGTGATGCCGCAAGCGCCGGTTGCCACACGCATCGATAGCGTCGCCATCGGCGTCGCGCGCGACTTCACCCGCCCCGGTAGCCGTAGTGCGATCGACAAGCGCGTTGTGCAAGGACCGCTGCATGTCGGGGTCGAAGGACTGCAAGGCGACGAGCAGGGCGACCGGCGCGTGCATGGCGGGCCGGACAAGGCGATCCATCATTATCCGCGCGATCATTACGCGGCTTGGCGCAACGAGCTTGGCGCGTATGCGCTGCTGGATGCCGCCGGCGCGTTCGGCGAGAACCTGAGCAGCACCGGCCTGACCGAGGCCACGGTCTGCCTCGGCGACCGCTTTACGCTGGGTACCGCCGTGGTGGAGGTCTCGCAGCTGCGTCAGCCGTGCTGGAAACTGTCGGACCGCTTCGGTGTGCGCGACATGGCGCGTCGCGTACAGGAAACCGGTCGCACCGGCTGGTATTACCGCGTGTTGCAACCCGGCGCGGTGGCCTCCGGTGACATGCTGGCATTGCAGGAGCGCCCGCATCCGCAGTGGAGCCTGTCGCGGGTACAGCAGGTGCTGTATGCGCGCGACGTCGACGTCGTGGCCGTCACCGAACTGCTGCAGCTTCCGCTGGTGCCGTCGTGGCAGTCCTTGTTCGAGCGCCGCCTGCAGCGCAGCGAAGTGGAAAGCTGGGGCAGAGGCCTGACCGGCCTTGACGACTAAGAGCAGCTACGACGACTCCCGACTCCGCAATCCCCGCACCTTGTGCAACCCCCGCCGCCTCGCTAGCCTGCGGGCATGACAACGTCTCCTGTAAAAGTTCTGATCCACGGCGCCTCCGGGCGGATGGGCAAGGCCTTGCTGCGCCTGGCGGCCGAAGACGACGCATTGCACGTCGTCGGCGCGGTGGTGGGGCGCTCGCCGTCGCAGCGCGTGATCGACGGCGTGCCGTTCTTTGCCGCCAGCGAGCTGGGCGGTGCGCCGGCCTTCGACGTGGCCATCGACTTCAGCCTGCCGCAGGGCTTTGCGCCGATCCTGGCGCTTTGTGCCCAACGCGGTAAGCCGCTGGTGTCGGGTACGACGGGGCTGGACGAAACCCAGCGCGCCGCGCTGATCGAAGCGGCGCAACAGATTCCGCTGGTGTGGGCCTCCAACTTCAGTCTTGGCGTCGCGGTGTTGACCGAATTGGTCGAGCGCGCCGCCGGCACCTTGCCGGGGTGGGACTGCGACATCATCGAGGCGCATCACGTGCATAAGCAGGACGCCCCATCCGGTACCGCATTGACGCTGGGCGAGGCGGCCACCGGCAGCGGTGCGCAGCCGCGGTTTGCCAGCCTGCGTGCCGGCGACATCGTCGGCGAGCACACCGTGCAGTTCACCGGGCTGGGCGAGCGTGTCGAGCTGGTGCATCGCGCGACCAGTCGCGACATCTTCGCGCGCGGTGCGCTGCATGCGGCCAAGCGCCTGATCGGCCGGCCGGCCGGCAGCTATCGGGTGCGCGACCTGGTGCTGTAACCCGCGCGCAACCGCGCATGAACAACTGCGCGATCGCGTGGCGTATTCATGCCGCCATTGCAGCACACCTGCCGCATCGGCTGTGTTGCAGGCTGGCATGCCGGGGCACTTGCCTTTACAATTCTCGCTTGCCCGAACCAGCGTCGGACCGGTCCTCAGCACCGCGTCCGCGCTTTGCTGCAACCGGAATTTGGCCGGAAGCGCATCGGAGTCCCAGGCAGCCAGAGCGAGACCCCACGTGACCCAACCCGCAATCCTTGTCCTCGAAGACGGCACCGTGTTCGAGGGCGAATCCGTAGGCGCCAACGGGCTTTCCGTCGGTGAAGTGGTGTTCAACACCGCCATGACCGGTTACCAGGAAGTCCTGACCGATCCGTCCTATGCCCGCCAGATGGTCACGCTGACCTATCCGCATATCGGCAACACCGGTTTTACCGACCAGGACGACGAGGCCCGCAAGATCTGGGCCGCTGGCCTGATCGTGCGCGATGTGCCGCGTCGTCCAAGCAGCTGGCGCAGCGAAGTGGCCTTGCCGGAATGGCTGCAGGCGCGCGGTGTGGTGGCCATCTCCGGCATCGACACCCGCAAGCTGACCCGTCTGTTGCGCGAGAAGGGCGCCCAGAACGGTGCGCTGATGGCTGGCGAGATCGACGTGGAAAAGGCACTGGAAGCCGCGCGCAAGTTCCCCGGCCTGAAAGGCATGGACCTGGCCAAGGTGGTTTCCACCGAGACCAGCTACAACTGGAAGGAAGGCGCGCTGGATCTGAACTCCGACGCCTTCCTGGGCCTCGGCGCCCTGAATGTCGGAACGTCCGCACAGGGGCAAACATTCAAAGTTGTTGCCTACGACTACGGTGTCAAGCTCAACATCCTGCGCATGCTGGCCGAGCGCGGTTGCGATGTCACCGTGGTGCCCGCGCAGACCCCGGTGGCCGAGGTGCTGGCGATGCATCCGGACGGCGTGTTCCTGTCCAACGGCCCAGGCGATCCGGAGCCCTGCGACTACGCCATCGCTGCGATCCAGAAATTGATCGCCAAGAAGGTGCCGACCTTCGGCATCTGTCTGGGTCATCAGCTGCTGGCGCTGGCCGCCGGTGCCAAGACGGTGAAAATGACCACCGGCCATCATGGCGCCAATCATCCGGTGCAGGATCTGGATGGCGGGCGGGTGATGATCACCTCGCAGAACCATGGCTTTGCGGTGGATGAAACCACATTGCCGTCCAATGTGCGGGTCACCCATCGCTCGTTGTTCGATGGCACCAACCAGGGCATTGCCCTGACCGACGCTCCGGCGTTTTCGTTCCAGGGCCACCCGGAAGCATCGCCGGGACCGCGCGATGTGGGGCCGTTGTTTGATCGGTTTACCGCGTTGATGGCCAAGGATGCCAACCGCGCATGAGCGGTCGTCTGATAGGCGTGCTGATCATCCTGGCGGGTGTGGCGCTGGCGTATTGGGGCGTGTGGATGCCCCTGCAGCAGGCGCAGTCTGGCGCCGCGTCGATCACCGTGCCTGGAGGCATCAAACTGGCCCTGGTAGTGCCGATGTGTGTGGTGTTCGGCTTCGGCTATGCAATCGGCGGCGGGCGTTTTCATCAGGCCATGCACAACACCGACCCGGACAAGGTGCGTCGCTGGGGCAAGACGTCCGGCTTCGGCTGGCTGCTGATAGTGATCAGTTTTGCTGCCGCGTTCGCACTGCATCAGTGGATGCAGCACAGCCTGCACGCCCTTGGGTATGGGTCGGCCGGATGACTCCGGCACTCGGCTCCGTGGAGTCGATCAATCATCATGCTGCGTTGCGATCTGATCGCCGCGGCCACTCTTTCCGCACCTGCGGCTTGCCGCATGTATTCAATCGGGTAACGAAATGCCAAAGCGCACCGACCTAAAAACCATCCTGATCATCGGCGCCGGCCCGATCGTCATCGGCCAGGCTTGCGAGTTCGACTACTCCGGCGCGCAGGCGTGCAAGGCGCTGCGCGACGAGGGCTACCGCGTGGTGCTGGTCAACAGCAACCCGGCCACGATCATGACCGACCCGGACATGGCCGACGCGGTGTACATCGAGCCGATCAACTGGCAGACGGTCGAAAAGATCATCGCCAAGGAGAAGCCCGACGCGCTGCTGCCGACCATGGGTGGGCAGACCGCGCTGAACTGCGCGCTGGATCTGGCCGACAACGGCGTGCTGGAGAAGTACAACGTCGAGCTGATCGGCGCCAAGCGCGAAGCCATCCGCATGGCCGAAGACCGTGAGCTGTTCCGCGTGGCGATGGGCGAGATCGGCCTGGATTGCCCCAAGGCCGAAGTGGCGCACACGCTGGAAGAAGCGCTGGATATCCAGACCCGCGTCGGCTACCCGACCATCATCCGTCCCAGCTTCACCCTGGGCGGCAGCGGCGGCGGCATCGCCTACAACCGCGAAGAGTTGATCGAGATCGTTGGCCGCGGTCTGGAACTGTCGCCAACCACCGAAGTGCTGGTGGAAGAATCGGTGCTGGGCTGGAAGGAATTCGAGATGGAAGTGGTGCGCGATACCGCGGACAACTGCATCATCGTCTGCGCGATCGAAAATCTCGACCCGATGGGCGTGCACACCGGCGACTCGATCACCGTCGCTCCGGCGCAGACCCTCACCGACAAGGAATACCAGCGCCTGCGCGATGCCTCGATCGCGGTGCTGCGCAAGATCGGCGTGGACACCGGCGGCTCCAACGTGCAGTTCGGCATCAGCCCGACCACCGGCCGGGTGGTGGTAATCGAAATGAATCCGCGCGTGTCGCGTTCCTCGGCGCTGGCGTCCAAGGCCACCGGTTTCCCGATCGCCAAGGTCGCCGCCAAGCTGGCGGTGGGCTACACGCTGGACGAATTGCGCAACGAGATCACCGGTGGCCTGACCCCGGCCTCGTTCGAGCCGTCGATCGACTACGTGGTCACCAAGATTCCACGCTTTGCGTTTGAAAAATTCCCGCAGGCCGATGCGCGGTTGACCACGCAGATGAAGTCGGTGGGCGAGGTGATGGCGATGGGCCGCACCTTCCAGGAATCGCTGCAAAAAGCGCTGCGCGGCCTGGAAACCGGCAAGATCGGGCTGGACCCGACCGGCCTGGATCTGGGCAGCGAAGAAGACATGGCCGCGCTTAAGCGCGAGCTCAAGGCGCCCGGCCCGGAGCGTCTGTTCTACGTGGCCGATGCCTTCCGCGCCGGCATGACCGTGGCCGAGGTGTACGCGCTGTCGTTCATCGACCCCTGGTTCCTGGACCAGATCGAGGAACTCATCAGCCACGAGCAGCAGCTGGCCGACGATGGCATGGCGGCGCTGGATGCCCCGCGTCTGCGTAAGCTCAAACGCGCCGGTTTTTCCGATGCGCGCCTGGCCGAACTGATCGGCACCAACGAAGAAGCCGTACGCACGCTGCGCCGCGCATTGAAGGTGCGCCCGGTCTACAAGCGCGTCGACTCGTGCGCGGCCGAATTCTCCACCAGCACCGCCTACCTGTATTCGACCTACGAGGACGAATGCGAAGCGCTGCCGACCAACCGCGACAAGATCATGATCCTGGGCGGTGGCCCCAACCGCATCGGCCAGGGTATCGAGTTCGACTACTGCTGCGTGCATGCCGCGCTGGCGCTGCGCGATGACGGCTTTGAAACCATCATGGTCAACTGCAACCCGGAGACCGTGTCCACCGACTACGACACCTCCGACCGTCTGTACTTCGAGCCGCTGACGCTGGAAGACGTGCTGGAAATCGTCGAGCTGGAAAAACCCAAGGGCGTGATCGTGCAGTACGGCGGCCAGACCCCGCTGAAGCTGGCGCGCGCGCTGGAAGCCAACGGCGTGCCGGTGATCGGCACCTCGCCCGATTCGATCGACCTGGCCGAAGACCGCGAACGTTTCCAGCAGCTGGTCGACAAGCTGGGCCTGAAGCAGCCGCCGAACCGCATTGCCCGCAATGCCGAGGAAGCCCTGGTGCTGGCGCGCGAAATCGGCTACCCGCTGGTGGTGCGCCCGAGCTACGTGCTGGGCGGCCGCGCGATGGAAATCGTCTACGGCGAATCGGACCTGGCGCGCTATGTGCGTGACGCGGTCAAGGTCTCCAACGATTCGCCGGTGCTGCTGGACCGCTTCCTCGACAACGCGGTGGAAGTGGATGTGGACATCATTGCCGACAAGGACGGCAACGTGCTGATCGGCGGGCTGATGGAACACATCGAAGAGGCTGGCGTGCATTCGGGCGATTCGTCCTGCTCGCTGCCGCCGTACTCGCTCTCGCCCAAGACCCAGGCCGAGCTGCGCCGTCAGGTGGTGATGCTGGCCGAAGGCTTGAACGTGGTCGGCCTGATGAATACCCAGTTCGCGGTGCAGGTCAACGAGGCCGGGGACGACGTGGTGTTCCTGCTGGAAGTGAACCCGCGTGCCTCGCGCACCGTGCCGTTCGTGTCCAAGGCGATCGGCATGCCGCTGGCCAAGATCGCCGCGCGCTGCATGGCCGGCAAGACGCTGGCCGAGCAGGGCGCCACCAAGGAAATCGTGCCGGGCTATTACTCTGTGAAGGAGGCGATCTTCCCGTTCGCCAAGTTCCAGGGCGTGGACCCGATCCTCGGGCCGGAGATGCGCTCCACCGGCGAGGTGATGGGCGTGGGCCGCAGCTTCAGCGCCGCGTTCGCGCGCGCGCAGGAGGCCGGCGGCATCAAGGCCCCGCCGGTGGGCAAGGCGTTCGTGTCGGTGCGCGATCCGGACAAGCAGCGCGTGTTGCCGGTGGCGCAGGCGCTGGTGGAGCGCGGCTATACGCTGGTCGCCACGCGCGGCACCGGCGCCTGGCTGCAGCAGAACGGGCTGAGCTGCGAGATCGTCAACAAGGTCGCCGAAGGGCGCCCGCACATTGTCGATTCGATCAAGAACGGCGAGATCGTGTATATCGTCAACACCACCGAAGGCCGTGCCGCCATCTCCGATTCCTTCTCGATCCGGCGTGAAGCGTTGCAGCATCGCGTGACCTATTCGACCACTGTCGCCGGCGCCAAGGCGCTGGTGCATTCGCTGGAATTCCGCGGCACCGGCCCTGTCTGGTCGCTGCAGGAACTGCACAAGGAGCTGGAAGCATGAGAGCACCCATGACGGCAAAGGGCGCGCAGCGTCTGCGCGAGGAATTGGACCAACTGAAATCGGTCAAGCGCCCGGCGGTGATCGCCGCGATCGCCGAAGCGCGCGCGCACGGCGATCTGAAAGAGAACGCCGAGTACCACGCCGCGCGCGAGCAGCAGAGCTTCATCGAAGGCCGCATCAAACAGCTGGAAGGCGAGCTCTCGCATGCCGAGATCATCGACATCACCAAGCTGTCGGCCGGCAACAAGATCGTGTTCGGCGCCACGGTGACGCTGGCCGACACCGAGACCGACGAAGAGAAGCGCTACCAGATCGTTGGCGATCTGGAAGCGGACATCAAGCTGGGCATGATCGCGATCTCCTCGCCGCTGGCACGTGCGTTGATCGGCAAGCTGGAGGGCGACTCGGTCACCATCGATGCGCCGGCCGGCCAGCGCGAGTACGAAGTGGTCAGCGTTGCCTATCTGGACTGACGCGCCGGGATTGAACGACGCCACCGCCCGATGACCACCGCCACGCTGCTGCTGCCGGAAAAACGCCGCCTGCCCGGTGAACTGGGCGACACGCCGGTGGCGCGTGCGCTGGCGCGTGCCGACCAGCAAGGTGCCGAGCCCGGCGAAGTGGCGCAGCTGCAGCGCCACTTCTCGCTGACGCCTGCGCACTGGCCGGTGGCCGCGTTGACCCGCCAGCTCGATGCCGGCGATGCGGCCGGTGCGACCTGGGTGCGTGCCGATCCGGCCTATGTGGTGCCGGATATGCAGGGCGCGCGCTTGATGGGCTACGGCGAGGCGCTCGGCCCCACGGCCGAGGACCTGGCGGTGTTGCTGCCCATCCTCAAGCCGATGTTTGGCGATGCCGGCTTCCTGCTGGATGCGCCCACGCCTGCGCGCTGGTATCTGCGGCTGTCGCCGGATGCCAAATTGCCGGAATTTGCGCCACCGGATCTGGCGATCGGCGATGACCTGTTCGAGCATCTGCCGGCCGGCGAGATCGGCCGGCGCTGGCGTGCCTTGCTGACCGAGGCGCAGGTGCTGCTGCATCAGCATCCCTGGAACGAGGGCCGTGTGGCCAGCGGCAAGCCGGCGATCAATTCGCTGTGGTTCTGGGGCGGTGGCGTGCTGCCGCATGCGGTCAGCTCGCCGCACCGTCAGGTACGCAGCCGCGAATCACTCCTACGTGCGCTGGCGCTGGCGGCCGGTGCCGATGCGCAGGGCGAACAACGCGTGGATGCGTTGGTGGACCTGCGCCATCTGCGCTCGCTGCAGCAGTTCAGCGACGACGCGGTGGCGCCGCTGCTGGCGGCGATGGCACGTGGCGAACTGGATCGGCTGGTGCTGGATTTCCAGGATGGCGAAACCGTGTCGCTGACGCATGCGCAACGCTGGCGTTTCTGGCGCAAGCCGCGCGCACAGCTGGCGCAATGACCTCCACCCCGCGGATCGTCCGGCGCCCGCCCGGGCAGGCCGGCAGCTGGCCCGATGCCATGTTGCCGCTGCTGCGCCGCATCTATGCCGCGCGTGGCGTCACCGATACCCACGGCGCGCAGCCGCGTCTGGGTCAGTTGCTGTCGCCGCAGTTGCTGCACAACAGTGACGTGGCGGCCGAGTTGCTGGCCGATGCGATCGCCCGGCAACGGCGCATCCTGGTGGTGGGCGATTTCGACTGCGATGGCGCTACCGCCTGCGCCGTGGGCGTGCGCGGCCTGCGCATGCTCGGTGCGCTGGATGTGCACCACGCTGTGCCCAATCGCATGGTGCACGGCTATGGTCTGTCGCCTGCATTGGTGGACGAACTGGCCGCGCTGCAACCGGATGTGCTGGTCACCGTGGATCACGGTATCGCCTGCCACGCGGGAGTGGCCGCGGCCAAGGCGCGCGGTTGGACAGTACTGGTCACCGACCACCATCTGCCGGGTGAGGTGTTGCCACCGGCCGATGCGATCGTCGACCCGAACCTGGCGGTCGACGGTTTTCCCAGCAAATCGCTGGCTGGCGTGGGCGTGATCTTTTACGTATTGCTGGCACTGCGCAGTGCGTTGCGTACGCGTGGCGCCTTCGCCGATCGTTCCGAGCCGGATCTGTCGGTACTGCTGGATCTGGTCGCCGTCGGCACGGTGGCCGATCTGGTGCCGCTGGACACCAACAACCGTGCGCTTGTGTCGGCCGGGTTGCGTCGGTTGCGCGAAGGCCGCGGCTGCATCGGATTGCGCGCCTTGATCGATGCCAGCGGCCGCGATATCGCGCGGCTGAGCGCCAGCGATATCGGGTTCGCGCTCGGGCCGCGCTTGAATGCGGCCGGCCGGCTGGAAGACATGGCATTGGGCATCGAGCTGTTGCTCAGCGAAGACTGGAGCCGGGCACGCGAGATCGCCGCCACGCTGGAAGAGATCAATGCCGAGCGCCGTGCGGTGCAGCAGTTGATGACCGACGATGCCGAGCAGGCAGTGACCAAGGTGGTGCTAGACGCCGATGGCGCCTTGCCGATCGCCGCCTGCCTGTTCGATGCGCAGTGGCACCCCGGCGTGATCGGCCTGGTCGCCTCCAAACTGAAAGACCGCTTGCATCGCCCGGTGATCGCGCTGGCCCCGGCCGAGCCGGGCAGCAGCCAGTTGCGCGGTTCGGCGCGGTCCATTCCCGGCCTGCATATCCGCGACGTGCTGGCAGCGGTGGATGCGCGTCATCCCGGCCTGATGCAGAAGTTCGGTGGCCATGCGATGGCCGCCGGGCTGAGCATCGATCACGCGGCGTTGGCCACGTTCGAGCAGGCCTTCCAGGCGCAGGTGATGGCGATGGTGGACGCCTCGCTGCTGCATGCCGAATTGCATAGCGACGGCGAGCTGGCCGCGCACGAACTCGATCATGTACACGCCGAAGCGCTGCGCGTGGCAGGGCCGTGGGGGCAGGGCTTTCCTGAGCCGTTGTTCGATGGGCAGTTCGAGGTACTGCAATACCGCGTGCTCAAGGAACGCCACCTCAAGCTGACGCTGCGCTGCGCCGGCCGTCCCGAGCCGCTCAGTGCCATCCATTTCAACGGCTGGCACGGTAGCGAGCCAGCACGCATGGTGCGGCTGGCATATCGGTTGGTCAGCGACGATTACCGTGGCGGCACGGCGGTGCAATTGATCGTCGAGCATTGCGAGCCGGCAACACGCCTGGGTTGATCTGAGAGCTTCGCGCGTCGTCATCCAGGCACCGCAATCAGTATCGCTTGCCCTGACAAACCGACCATCTCGACTGGTCCTTGCCCGCTCACCGTCGCGGGACCCTTGGCGGCATGGATGCCGCCAAGGAGCTTACAAGGACGTACTTGCAGCGTGTCCCGCGATGGTGGGCGGGCAAGGGCCCTGCAGCAAATGCCCAGCGTCGAGTGCGCGATGCCTCACCGCTTGCGGGACACGCCGTGAATCCGTCCGTGCAGGCTCGATGGCGGCATCCATGCCGCCACGCACACCCGCCATCGTCATTGGTCCTCGCGCAAGACAGCGCAGGCATGCACTGTGTTTGCTTCGATCAAGGCGACTGCTTGACCTCGGTGACCAGGGTCGGCAGTTCCCATGCGCCGCCAGCGGCGACCAACCGGCACAGGCCAGACGTGGATTTGGAGGTCTGTACAAAGCGACGCCCGTCCCAGGTCCAGCTTTCCTCGCTGTAGCAATCGCCCAGTCCGCGTCCCTTTTGCGAGGACCGGATGGTGGAACCATCAAGATCGCTGGCATGCGTGGTGACCAGGGTCGGCGCGAACGGCGCGCGCGCGTTGACCACCCAGAAGCCGGTGCCGATGTTGTAGGCGCCCATCCAGCAATCGGTCGACACCAGCAGCTTGTCGCTGCTCAGGCGGGTGATGGCCAGCGGTTCGGCGGCATCGCTGGCATCCAGGCCCTTGCATTCCTCATCGGCGGGAAGCGTGGCGCGCAGCGCCTGGTACAGCGCTGGCAAGCTGCCCAAACGGGCGTCGCCGGGTTGCGCTGCTGCCAGCTTGGCTTCGCGGACCTGCGGCACCGGCAGCGCCGGCAGCACGGAGGCCTCATCACGATCGCCCTTGCGCACCAGCGCGCCGCGCGTGCCAAGCCGGCCCTGAAATTCGTCCATCTTCAGCAGCGTCGCCGCCGCACCGCGATCGGACAGCTGCCAGCGGCGGCGATCGTTGCCGACCGCGACGATCTTGCTGCTGCGGGTCAGTGCCGCCAGCAGGGCGGCGACCTGCGTGCTGCTCAATACCGCGGTGCCGCTCTTGCCATCCAGCGCCAGCTTGCCCAGATCGCGTTGATCGATCTGCAGGCTCAAAGACGCAGGCAGCTTGATCTCGTCGTACTGACCCAGCATCAGCTCGGCCGTCACTGCCTGGCCGGCACCGGCCTTGCGCGTCAGCAACACCGATACCGGCAGGTGCTCGCCTTCGTCCGGCTGATACCCGGCGGCGCGGCAGGTGCGGGTGTTGTCGCAGGCGATGGTCCAGTCGTCGTGACTGAAGGCGACACTGGTTGCAGGCGCGGCAAGCGCGATCGCGGGGCTGCACAGCAGGGCCGCGGCAAGCAGGTCATAGCGCATCGAAGGTCCTTCATCGTGGTCAGGGCCGGCATCTTGCGGTGCCGGCGGCAGGGCGTCCAGGCGAACCGTCTGCAGGCAGCGAAGACCATTCATGGTGACGCGTGCATCGGCGCGCCGCCGCCGATCGACCACCATGCGCGTTGCGCATGCACTGCGCTGTTCGCGCAGTGCCGCCTCGCTCTGGCGACGCTGCGCCAAGCGGCATCGTCTGTTCGGTGTTGTCTGCGCGCCTGTGGCTTTCAGCGATCACGCCTGGGTGAGCGTTGCCGCGTTGCGCGTCCTGGTAGGCGAGTCGTGCATCGGCATCCCGAACAGCGGGCGCAGCCAGCGCACACGGCGAATGAGGTATTCGTGCAAGAGCAGACAGCCGGCGACGGTGGCGGCCAACACCAAGCCCGGTTCCAGCCACGGCCCCAGCTGCAACGGCGCCAACCAGTACAGCGCCAGGATGATCAGGCTCTGATGCAGGATGTACCAGGGGAACACGGCCTGGGTGCAATACGGCAGCCACGCGAATGGGCGATTCAAACCATGCCTCGCCCAGCCCAGCAGGGCCAGCAGTGCCAGCCAGGTATAGGCTGCACGCGCGAGCCGCTCGACCACGTCCCAACGGACCGTCGCCAGCAGGGCGGGCAACTGCACGGAATCGAGCGAGCGGCCCAGATGGCGGATGCTCAGTTCGGTGGCGATCGCCAGCAGCGCGGCGATGAAGGTCGGCCAGCGCAGCTGCACGGCCCACGTCCAGACGCGTGCGCTGTGGGCCAGCGCATATCCCAGCACGAATAACGGAAACGACTCGGCATGCACGAACCAGTCGCCAACCAGGGCGTGGGTCGGTGGGTGGCGCGGCATCACCCACAGCAGGCAAAAGGCCCCCCACAGGATGGGGGCCAGCAGCAGGGCCGGTAGCGCGATGGACGTCGGCAGCGCTGGCAGCGACACGGGCAGCTTGCGGCCCAGCGCAAGCATGGCCATCAGTAGCAAGGTGTAAGGCAGCAGATAGGCCACGTACCACAGGTGGTTCCAGGTGATGCCGTGTTCCCAGCCATCGAAGCTGCCGGCCGGCCACGGCCGGACCTGCCAATAGCGCAGCAGGAAGCTGCCGAAGCCAGGCACGACCTTGCCGTTGCTGACGCCCTGGCAGTACGCCTGCACTGCCACCACCACGAATATGCCGAACAGCAATGGTGGCAACAACCGGCCGCAGCGTCGCCATGCAAACTGCCACGGCGCACGTTCCGCACGCGCCAGACCGATCGCGATGCCGGAGATCATGAACAGCAACGGCATCCGCCAGCGGTTGACCGCGATCATCGGCGCCTGCAGCCAGTCGGTGGTGTACGCACTCTTCAAATGGAAGTCCCAGCCGGCCACGTAGGCCATGGCCACGTGATAGAGGATCAGCAGGGCGAAGGCGAAGATGCGCAAGGCATCGATATCGTGGCGGCGCTCGGTCATGGTCGGCGGTTGCTGGAGAAGTGGACCCATCCTGCCCATCGGCCCTCGCAGCAGGTGGGGCCAGGGGTGGAAACCACCGCTCGCAGTGACCAGTTGCATCCACCCAGGGACGAACGGTGACGGCCGGGGCGGCGGTTTCGCCTTGCCGCGCAGGCCTCTATGATCGGCACTTGCCAACTGCGGACCTATGCATGGAATCGACCGGGTCGCGCCCGCCAATCGCCCGGGAAGGAGCCGGCCGTGCCGCCACGCGCTGGGCCGTCGTGATCTGGTCGCTGGTGTTTTATCTGAGTGCGCTGGGCAACGTCTTGACCGCCTGGCTGGCTGCGCGCCGCGACGGCGAGCCGATCGTGCTGTGGCAGCTGCTGAGCTGGGAGCTGAGCAGCGCCACCGCCGCGCTGTTGCTGCTGCCGGCCGTGTTATGGCTGTGCGCACGCTGGCCGCTGCATGCCGATGCCTGGCCGCGACGTGTGCCGCTGTACCTGAGCGCGGCGCTGGGGTGGTGGCTGGCGCACGTCGCCGGCATGGTGCTGATACGCAAGCTGGTCTACGCGCTGGCCGGCGGGCATTACGATTTCGGCGGCTGGCTGCAGTGGGTATACGAACTATCCAAGGATCTGCGCACCTTTGCGCTGCTGGTGGCGGTGCAGCACGCGCTGGGCTGGTATGCGCGGCGGCGTCAGGGCGAGGCGCATCTGCTCGCCGCGCCGGACGAGGGGCCGCCCGTGGAGCCGCTGGATCGTCCGGAACGCTTTCTGGTGCGCAAGCTCGGTCGCGATTTCCTGGTGGCCACCGCCGACATTGAATGGATCCAGGCTTCCGGCAACTACGTCAACCTGCGCGTCCGCGGTCACGACTATCCCCTACGCAGCACCATGGCGGCGATCGAGGCCAGGCTGGAGGCGGCCGTCTTCGTACGGATCCATCGCAGCTATCTGGTCAATCTGGGCCAGGTGCAGGCGATCGAACCGGTCGATTCCGGCGACGCGCGCGTGCACCTGCGCGACGCCACGGTGCTGCCCTGCAGTCGCAGCCATCTGGCCGGCTTGCGGGCGCGGGCCGGGCAAGTGGCCGGCACGCCCAGGCCGGACGCGGTGAGTGTCTGAAGCAAACACCCGGCAGCGGCGGTGCGGTTGCCTACAAGGGCGTACCCGGAGGGCGTGCGGGATCGGGGCGACGGCGGCGTGTCCTGTGATGTGTCCTGGAGACATCAAGCGGCGGGCACGGCCTTTAATCGAGGCCGCTGATATGCGGCGTTGCGCGATGCATGGAATTTGCACGTCGCTGGCCGGTGCGTGGGAGGGCGCCGAGCAGCGGTGCGCGCCGGCCACCGCTGCGTTCCGCGCATGCGGCCCGCTTGCTAAACTAACCAGCTTGTTTGCCGGAAGTCCGTCATGATCGAAACCAATCCGATCCGCCAGCGCATCACCGATCTCAACGATCGCGTGCTCTCGCTCAGGGGGTATCTTTGACTACGACGCCAAGAAAGAGCGTCTAGAGGAAGTCAGCCGGGAGCTGGAAAGCCCGGACGTGTGGAACGACGCCGAGCGTGCCCAGGCCCTGGGGCGTGAGCGCTCCATGCTGGAAAAGACCGTTATCGGCATCGCCGATGTGCTGGCCGGGCTCACCGATGCCGGCGAGTTGCTGGACCTGGCCGACAGCGAGCAGGACGAAGACACTGCAGTGGCGGTGATCGCCGATCTGGACAAGTACCAGGCCCATGTCGAGAAGCTGGAATTCCAGCGCATGTTCTCCGGGCAGATGGACGGCGCCAACGCGTTCGTCGACATCCAGGCCGGCGCCGGCGGCACCGAGGCGCAGGACTGGGCCGAGATCCTGTTGCGCATGTACCTGCGCTGGGCCGAGTCGCGCGGTTGGAAGACCGAGCTGATGGAAGTGTCCGGCGGCGAAGTGGCGGGCATCAAGTCGGCCACCATCCGCATCGAAGGCGAATACGCCTATGGCTGGCTCAAGACCGAGATCGGCGTGCACCGGCTGGTGCGCAAGTCGCCGTTCGATTCGGACAACCGTCGCCACACCAGTTTCACCTCGGTGTTCGTGTCGCCGGAAGTGGACGACAACATCGAGATCGACATCAACCCGGCCGACCTGCGCACCGACGTGTATCGCTCGTCTGGCGCAGGTGGTCAGCACGTCAACAAGACCGAATCGGCGGTACGTATCACCCATATTCCGACCAATACGGTGGTTGCCTGCCAGACCGGCCGCAGCCAGCACCAGAACCGCGACAATGCGATGAAGATGCTGGCGGCCAAGTTGTACGAGCTGGAAGTGCAGAAGCGCAACGTTGAACGCGACGCGCTGGAAGCCACCAAGTCCGACATTGGCTGGGGCAGCCAGATCCGCAATTACGTGCTCGATCAGAGCCGTATCAAGGATCTGCGCACCGGTATCGAACGCAGCGACACCCAGAAAGTGCTCGACGGCGACCTGGACGAGTTCGTCGAGGCCAGCCTGAAGGCCGGTCTGGCGGCAGGCTCCAAACGCCTGGACGCCTGACCGCAGCGCGAGGTCGCAGCGGATGCGACGGCCTCGCACCACGCTACGCAGGCACCGCAGCGCCACCCGCGCTGCGGTAGTAAAACGACATCAGTCGACCTGCGCGTGACACCGTCATTATAAAGAGAGCCCGGCGCTGCCGGTGTCTCACTCCCCACCGGGCACGCGCCCGACCTCTAGCAGACCGATTCCCGCCATGACCGAGCAGACCCCCGCGTCCCACCTTCCCGTCGACGAGAACAGCCTCATCGCCGAGCGTCGCGCGAAACTGGGCGCGTTGCGCGGCCAGGGCATCGCGTACCCGAATGACTTCGTGCGCGAACACTTTGCCGGCGACCTGCAGGCCGAGTTCGCCGATGCCGACACCTGGACCCCGGAAGCGCTGGAGGCCAGCGGCCGCACCGTCAAGATGGCCGGCCGGCTGATGGCCAAGCGGGTGATGGGCAAGGCCAGCTTTGCGCAGATCCAGGACGAATCCGGGCGTGTGCAGTTGTTCCTGCAGGGCAACGTGCTCGGCGATGCCTATACCGCCTTCAAGGGCTGGGACGTGGGCGACATCGTGGCGGTGGAGGGCGGGCTGACCCGCACCAAGACCGGCGAGCTGTCGGTCAAGGCCACCGCGCTACGCCTGCTGACCAAATCGCTGCGTCCGTTGCCGGACAAGTGGCACGGCCTGTCGGACGTGGAGCAGCGTTATCGCCAGCGCTACGTCGATCTGATCGTCACCCCGGAAGCGCGCGAGGTCTTCATCAAGCGCTCCAAGATCATCCGCGCGATGCGCGCGTGGCTGGATGCGCGGCGTTTCCTGGAAGTGGAAACGCCGATGATGCATTACATCCCCGGTGGCGCCACCGCCAAGCCGTTCACCACCCACCACAATGCGCTGGACCTGGATCTGTACCTGCGCGTGGCGCCGGAGCTGTATCTCAAGCGTCTGGTGGTCGGCGGTCTGGAGCGCGTCTACGAGATCAACCGCAACTTCCGCAACGAAGGCGTATCGACCCGGCACAATCCCGAATTCACCATGCTCGAGCTCTACGAGGCCTACGCCACGTATCACGAGATCATGGATCTGACCGAGCAGGTGATCCGCGACACCGCACAGTCGGTTCTGGGTACCACGCAGGTGAACTGGGATGGCGCCGCCATTGATCTGGCGCCGGCTTTCCGTCGCTGGCGCATGGATGAGGCCGTCCGTCACCACAATCCGGAAATCACTGCGGCCGATTGCACCGACCGCGAGGCGCTGCTGCGCCATTGCGAGCGGTTGAAGATTCGCACCAAGCCCTCCTACGGCTGGGGCAAGCTGCTGCTGGAGATCTTCGAGGCCACCGTCGAACACACCTTGGTGCAGCCGACCTTCATCACCGACCATCCGGTCGAGGTCTCGCCGCTGGCCCGCTCCAGCGATACCGAGCCGGGATATACCGACCGCTTCGAGCTGTTCATCAACGGCAAGGAGCTGGCCAATGGCTTCTCCGAGCTCAACGACCCCGAAGACCAGGCCGCGCGTTTCCAGGCGCAGGTGCAGGCCAAGGACGGCGGCGATGACGAAGCAATGCACTACGACGCCGATTACATCCGTGCGTTGGAGTACGGAATGGCGCCGACCGGCGGCCTGGGCATCGGGATCGACCGTCTGGTGATGCTGTTGACCGGCAGCACGTCGATCCGTGACGTCCTGCTGTTTCCCTACATGCGCCCGGAAGCCTGATTTTTTTGTGCGAACCGCGTGCCGACGGCACGGATACTGCATATGCTAGGGCGGAGCTTCGGGCAACGTCATGTCCGGGGGAGTCGACACAGCAGTCGACGTCACGCTTTTCCGTTCTCGGGATAGAGGAGTAACGGCTATGCAGGATGTTTTAGGGAGTCCGGACGGCATGGTGTCGGCGGATACATGGGGAAGCTGGGCGGAAAAGGCGGATCTGGGATTGAACATCGTCATTGTCGATGACCAGATGTCCGCGCGGACGATGCTGCGCCATGTCATCGAGGACATCGCGCCGGAGCTGAAGGTCTACGACTTCGGCGACCCGCTCGACGCGTTGGCATGGTGCGAAGCCGGGCGCGTGGATCTCTTGCTGCTCGACTACCGCATGCCTGGGATGGATGGCCTGGAGTTCGCGCGGCGCCTGCGCCGGTTGCCGAGCCATCGCGATATTCCGATCATCCTGATCACCATCGTCGGCGACGAGCCGATTCGTCAGGCGGCGCTGGAAGCCGGGGTGATCGACTTCCTGGTCAAGCCGATCCGCCCGCGCGAACTGCGCGCACGCTGCTCCAACCTGTTGCAGCTGCGTCAGCAGAGCGAGAGCGTTAAACAACGCGCGCTGTCGCTGGAACAGCGCCTGCTGGCCAGCATGAACGAGGTCGAAGAGCGCGAGCGCGAAAC
This sequence comes from Xanthomonas vesicatoria ATCC 35937, assembly GCF_001908725.1. Lineage (NCBI taxonomy): Bacteria > Pseudomonadati > Pseudomonadota > Gammaproteobacteria > Lysobacterales > Lysobacteraceae > Xanthomonas > Xanthomonas vesicatoria. The sequence goes on from NZ_CP018725.1 coordinate 188,740, forward strand.
CTTGTCGCGGTTGGCGCGCGCCATCGAATACCGCGATTCGGGCACCAGCGCGTTCTTGGAGCGCATGTCGCACGTGGCCGGCCTGATCGCAGAACAGCTGGGCCTGTCGGAAGAGGAGGTGCGCATCATCGAGATGGCCGCACCGCTGCACGACATGGGCAAGATCGCCATTCCCGATTCGGTGCTGCTCAAGCCGGGCAAGCTCACCGACGACGAAATGAGCATCATGAAGCGCCATCCGCGGATCGGCTACGAGCTGCTCAGCGGCAGCCAGAACCGTTTCATCCAGGTTGGCGCGTTGATCGCATTGCGTCACCACGAGCGCTACGACGGCACCGGGTATCCGGACGGCCTGGTCGGCGAAGCGATTCCGCTGGAGGCGCGCATCGTCGCAGTGGCCGACGTGTTCGACGCGCTGCTGTCGCCGCGCCCGTACAAGGAAGCGTGGACGATGGATGCCGCGCTGGCCTATCTCTATGCGCAACGCGGCCGCCTGTTCGACCCGCGCTGCGTGGATGCGCTGCTGCGTGGCCGCGCGCAGCTGGACCAGATCTGCGGGGAATTCTCCACCGCATCGGCGCGGCCCGGGGTGTGAGGTGAGGGCGGCGCTCAGCCAGCTGCGTGCTCGACTCGCCCTGCGCGCCGACAGCGAGCATGGCCAGGCCCTGGTACGCATCACGCTGATTGCGCTGATCCTGGTCTACACGCTGATCTGCGCTCCCCGGTGGCCGGTCTCCGGGCACCAGTTGCAGCAGCTGCTCTGTCTGATCGCGGTAGGTCAGACCACAGCATTACTGATCTTTGCTGGATTGTGGTAAGTCCGCAGCGCTCGCATCTGCGGCGTACGCTTGGGATGCTCGCCGACTACGGCTTGATCGGGCTGGCGATGACCTGGATGGGCGCACCGATGGCTTGTCTGTACGCCGTATTGCTGTGGATCACGATCGGCAACGGGCTGCGCTTCGGCAGCGAGGCGCTGCAGACTGCCATCGCCATGGCCACGCTCAGCTTCGGTACGACGCTTGCCAACAGCCCTTATTGGCAGGGCGAGCTTGGCTTGGGGATCGCGCTGCTGGGTGCGCTGATCGTGGTTCCTATGTCATTGTTGCGTACGCTACGTGAGCGGGACCAGGCAATGGCCGGGTCGACGCCCGCAGCAGGTATCGACGCTGCCTTGCAGCACGGAAGGATCCCAACCCCATTGACGCCGCCGCGCGTCTGAGGCGTCTATGAAGTCTCCATTGCCATGGTTGAAGCGGCGCCTGTCGGGGCGAGCAGATTCGGAACACGCGCAGAATCTGATCCGCATCATCATCACCACGCTGTTCATTTCGTACCTGGGATGGCGCTATCAGCACACCCACGGCGATACCTTGATGGCCACCTGGTTGATCCTGGTCGGCGAGCTGCTGGTCTCGCTTGGGTTGATGGTGGCGATCCTGCTGCGCCCGCAGATATCGCATACGCGCCGGCTGATCGGCATGCTGCTCGACTACACCAGCACCGGCGCGATCATGGCCATCCAGGGCGAGCCGGCCTCGCCTCTGTATGCCGTGTGCATGTGGGTGACCATCGGCAACGGTCTGCGCTACGGCAGCCACTATCTGCGTGCGGCGACCGCGATGGGCAGCGTGTGTTTTCTTAGCGCCATCCTGATTTCGCCTTACTGGAAAGCCAATCCCTATTTGAGTTGGGGGTTGTTGCTTGGTTTGATTGCGGTGCCGCTGTACTTCGACTCGCTGTTGCGTGCGATGACCCGTGCAGTGCGCGAGGCCCGCCATGCCAATCAGGCCAAAAGCCGCTTCTTGGCCAATATGAGTCATGAGTTCCGCACCCCGCTCAACGGGTTGTCGGGCATGACCGAAGTGCTGGCGACCACGCGCCTGGATGCTGAGCAGAAGGAGTGCCTCAACACCATCCAGGCATCGGCGCGCAGCCTGCTTTCGTTGGTGGAAGAGGTGCTGGATATTTCCGCGATCGAGGCCGGCAAGATCCGAATCGATCGCCGCGACTTTTCGCTGCGCGAGATCATCGGGTCGGTCAACATGATCCTGCAGCCGCAGGCCAAGGGGCGCCGGCTGGAGTACGGCACGCAGGTGGCCGACGACGTGCCCGACCTGCTCAAGGGCGACACTGGTCATCTGCGTCAGGTGCTGCTCAATCTGGTCGGCAACGCGGTCAAGTTCACCGAGCACGGGCACGTGTTGCTCCGGGTCACCCGTGTGTCCGGTAGTGTCGACGACGCCGTCCGACTGCGCTTCGATGTCGAAGACACCGGCATCGGCGTGCCGATGGACATGCGACCGCGGTTGTTCGAAGCCTTCGAGCAGGCCGATGTCGGTTTGTCGCGTCGTTACGAGGGCACCGGGCTGGGCACCACGATCGCCAAGGGCCTGGTCGAGGCGATGGGTGGCAGGATCGGATTCGAGGAAAATAAGCCTGGCGGCAGCGTCTTCTGGTTCGAACTGCCGATGGCGATCGGCGAGCCGCTCAAGTCCGCGCCCGCCCACGTGTCGACCGACGCAGTGGTGGATACGCCCGATGCGTTGGAAGCCTCCAACGTCATCGCGTTTTCCAATCCGTTCCTGCGACATCGTGCACGCGTGCGCAGCATGCGCATGCTGGTAGCCGATGACCACGAGGCCAACCGCATGGTGCTGCAGCGGTTGCTGGAGAAGGCCGGGCATAAGGTGCTGTGCGTCAACGGCGCCGAGCAGGTGCTCGATGCGATGGCCGAAGAGGATTTCGACGCGGTGATCGTGGATCTGCACATGCCGGGCATGAGCGGCCTGGACATGCTCAAGCAACTGCGGGTGATGCAGGCCAGCGGCATGCGCTACACGCCGGTGGTGGTGCTCAGCGCCGACGTGACGCCTGAAGCGATTCGTGCCTGCGAACAGGCCGGTGCACGGGCGTTTTTGGCCAAGCCCGTCGTGGCGGCCAAGCTGCTCGACACCTTGGCCGATCTGGCTGTGAGCACCCGGCAGCTGGCGACACCGGCAACCACGGTGCAGGTGGCGACAAGCTTCGAAGGCGTGCTCGATTCCAGCGTGCTGGACGAGCTGGCCGCGCTGGGCATGGGCGAGGAATTTGAACGTCAGTTCGTGCGCCAGTGTCTGGAGGATGCGCAGAACTGCGTGGGCGACATTGAGCGCGACGGTACACGCTCGGATTGGGAACAACTGCGCGAGAGCGCGCATGCCTTGCGCGGCGTGGCCAGCAACCTCGGTCTGGCGCAGGTTGCCAGCAGCGGTGGCGAGCTGATGCGCATGGCCGATTGGCAGCTGCAGGCAGAGTGGCGGCTGCGGCTGTCCGCACTGCGCGAGCAATTGAACGCGGGAAAGGATGCACTCGACGCACGCCTGCAGGGCGTCAAGGACGGCGAGTGCTCCCCCCGTAGTAACGAATAGACCGCCGGCCCATCAGCCCGCGTCGAGCCCTGAGCGACGCGACTGCGCGCGCACCAAGCGGTCCATGGTACGCAGCGATTTCTCGCCGAGTTGCATGGCGGTATCCACCCAGATTTCGGTGATGCGCATCATCTCTTCAAGCGGCACGGCGGTGGTCAGTTCGCGTACCTGTTGCATCGCCGCCCACGCGTGTGGCGTGCGCTTGCTCTCGCGGATCACCTGTTCTACGGCGGCAACGCCTTGACCACGCGGTACCACGCGGTCGACCAGGCCCATGGCGAGCAGCTGTTCGGCGGAGTACAGAGTGCCTTCCAGCATGATTTTTTGCGCCAGTTGCGCACTGATGCGCTGGCACATGAAGGAGTAGGCGCCCATGCCTGGGAACAGGTCGAACAACACTTCGGGCAGGCCCATCATTACGCCTTCCTCGGCAATGATGGTGTGGCAGCTCAGTGCCGCTTCGAACCCGCCGCCCAGCGCATTGCCCTGGACCAGCGCAATGCTGTGCGCACGCGCGCCCAGGCCGACATGAAAGGCATGCACGCCGCGGACGCAACGTTGAGCGTAGTCGAGAAGGCGTGCGCGGTCGCCTTCGCGAATCAGTTGGCAAAACAACGACAGGTCGCCACCGAGATTGAAGACGTCGCTGTCCGATGCCAGCACCACGTGCGGCGCCAGCACGCCAGCGCTGTGCAAGCGTTGTCCCAGGTTGGCTTGGTAGCCGGTGATGTCCTCGACCAGACGGGTCGAGAAGCAGGCGCGCCCCGGGGCGAGGGCCAGATCGGCATGCATATGAATCCAGTACACGTCACGCTGCGGTTCTTCGATGATGCGTAGGGTCGAGCCGATGCTGGTGCGGGTGAAGGGTTGAACTGCAGACATGGTGGTTCTCCGTGAGACCGTCCGGCCGGCCGCCTTGCGGACGGAGATAAGGGTGAACGCGTGAGCGTGCGCCGACATTGGATTCTATGCGTGCAAAAGAGAACGCCCGCAAGGCTTTGCGGCCTTTGCGGGCGTCGTGACGACTGAACGTCTTCAACTCTGCGGTAGCAGCAAGCGAGCTACGCCTTGGGCGCATCCCGCAGTTCGCGGCGTAGGATCTTGCCGACGTTGGTTTTGGGCAATTCCTTGCGGAATTCGATCACGCGCGGCTGCTTGTAACCGGTCAAATTGGTCCGGCAGTGCGCCTTGACGTCGTCGGCCGTGAGGGCAGGGTCCTTCTTGACGATGACGACCTTGACGATCTCGCCGGACTTTTCATCTGGCACGCCGACCGCCGCCACTTCCAGCACACCGGGCATTGTAGCGATCACGTCTTCGATCTCGTTCGGGTAGACGTTGAAACCGGACACCAGAATCATGTCTTTCTTGCGATCGACGATATAGACGAAGCCATGCTCGTCCATGCGCGCAATGTCGCCGGTATGCAGCCAGCCGGCGTCGTCCATCACCTTGGCGGTTTCGTCGGGTTTCTTCCAATAGCCCTTCATCACCTGCGGACCCTTGATGCACAGCTCGCCAATGTCGCCGACGGCCAGCTCCGCACCAGCGTCGTCCTTGATGCAGGCATCGGTGGACGGAATCGGCAGGCCGATCGAGCCGTTGTAGTCCTTCAGATCCATTGGGTTAATGCAAGCGGCCGGCGAGGTTTCGGTCAGGCCGTAGGCCTCGACCAGGGTCAGGCCGGTGACCTTTTTCCAGCGTTCGGCGACCGAGCGCTGCACGGCCATGCCGCCACCCAGGGTCATCTTGAGCGAGGAAAAATCGATTTGATCGAAGCCGGGGGTATTGAGCAGGCCGTTGAACAGGGTGTTGACGCCGGTAAACGCGGTGAAGCGGGTCTTCTTCAATTCCTTGACGAAGCCGGGCATGTCGCGCGGATTGCTGATCAGGTGATTGCAGCCGCCGATCTTCATGAAGACCAGGCCGTTGGCCGTCAATGCAAAGATGTGGTACAGCGGCAGCGCGGTGATCACCACCTCGGCGCCTTCTTCCAGCTTGCCGGTGCCGGCAAGCCACTGGTGGGCCTGCTGCATGTTGGCCACCAGATTGCGGTGGGTGAGCATCGCGCCCTTGGCCACGCCGGTGGTGCCGCCGGTGTACTGCAGGAAGGCGATGTCATCGGGCTCGATCTGCAGCGTCGGCACGCTGTGCTTGCGGCCCAGCGCCAGTGCGTCGCGAAACCGGATCGCGCCCTTGATGCGGTAATCGGGCACCAGCTTCTTGACGTACTTGACGACGAAGTTGACCAGCGCCGCTTTCGGGAAGCCGAGCATGTCGCCCAGCCCGGTGGTGATCACCTGCTTGACCGGGGTGTCGGCGATGACCTGCTGCACGGTGGTACCGAAGTTGTCGATGACCACCAGCACGCTGGCGCCGGAGTCGATCAGCTGGTGCTTCAACTCACGCGGGGTGTAGAGCGGGTTGACGTTGACCACGGTCAGGCCGGCACGCAGCACGCCGAAGGTGGCGATCGGGTATTGCAGGCAGTTGGGCATCATCAAGGCGACGCGGTCGCCTTTCTTCAATTGCAGCTCGCCGAGCAGATAGGCAGCGAATTGTTCGACCAGTTGGTCCGCTTCGCGATAGGTAATGGTCTTGCCAAAGCTGTGATATGCGGGACGATCGGCAAAACGCGCGACAGACGTTGCGAACACTTCGGCAACGGTGCGGAACTGCTCCAGATCGATCTCGGCGGCAACGCCGGCCGGATAACTTTGCAACCAAGGACGTGCCTGATTCATCTGCCCCCCTCCAGGGAATTTAGTACGTGACGCGGTGTGTTCCACGGCACTACAACAACTGGCAGCATACCGTCATGGATGGAAAAGGCGAAGCGTGATGCACGGCAATATTCGGCGATGGCACTGGCGTTGGTCGCTCGTCATTTGCGCGCTGCTCCTGGCCGCTTGCGCGCGTGAAGCGCCGGAGCAGCGGCTGCGTGCGACCTTGCAACACATGCATGAGGCGATCGAGGCGCGCGACATCGGTGAGGCAATGACACCGGTCTCCGCCGATTTCGTGGGCGAGCAGGGCCTGGATGCCACTGGGTTGCGGCGCTTGATGCGGCTGCAGATGCTGGGCCACCGGCAGATCGGCGTCACCGTGGGGCCGCTGGAGGTGGAGCTGCGTGGGCAGACGGCTACCGTGCGCTTCACTGCCTTGCTCACTGGCGGCAGCGGTGGCTGGGTGCCCGAGCAGGCGCAGGCCTATCGGGTGACGACTGGCTGGCGGTTGCAGGACGGTGATTGGGCGGTTTATCACGCGCAGTGGGAACCGGCGGGGCAGTGAGGGCGTTTGGGCGCTGGGCACGCCGCCACACCGATAACGAAACAGAGAGCCTGCGCCGTGGCCCGGCATGCTGGGGCGTTGGTGCATGGCGGCGCTTGCGTTGCGATGGATCGCTAGCGCCAAAACGCCGTACACGGCAACCGCGCGACCCCACAAACGACATTCCCGCCAATCGGCGGGAATGTCGGTCGACCGTCAGACGCCAAGGATCAGGCTGTCTTGCGTGCAGCCAGTTGGCGCAGCACGTACTGAAGCAGGCCGCCGTGCTTGAAGTACTCCACTTCCTTGGGCGTCAGCAGCAGCACCTTCACCTGGAACTGCTTGACGCTGCCGTCGGACTTCCTGGCATCGACGGTGGCGCGACGGCTGGCGCCGTCCTGCAGGCCGGTGATGTCCAGCACTTCCGAACCATCCAGACCCAGCGTCTGCGCGTTTTCGTTTTCCAGGAACTGCAGTGGCAGCACCCCCATGCCGACCAGGTTGGAACGGTGGATGCGCTCGAAGCTTTCGGCGATCACCGCCTTGACGCCGAGCAGGTTGGTGCCCTTGGCCGCCCAGTCGCGCGAGGAGCCGGTGCCGTATTCCTTGCCGGCCAGCACCACCAGCGGCACGCCGTCGGCCTTGTATTTCACCGCCGCATCGTAGATCGCCAGCTTTTCCGGTTGGCCGCCGTCGGCCGGGTAATACAGCGTATTGCCGCCTTCTTCGCCGCCGAACATCAGGTTCTTGATGCGGATATTGGCGAAGGTGCCGCGCACCATCACGTCGTCGTTGCCACGGCGGCTGCCGTAGCTGTTGAAGTCGGCCGGCTGCACGCCGCGTTCCTGCAGAAAACGGCCTGCCGGCGAATCCTTCTTGATGTTGCCGGCCGGGGAGATGTGGTCGGTGGTGATCGAGTCGCCGAACAGGCCCATGATCCGCGCGCCATGCACGTCATCTACGTGGCCGACCTGCATGGTCATGCCATCGAAGTAGGGCGGGTTCTTGATGTAGGTGGATGCCGCATCCCACTCGTACAACGCGCCATCTGGGGAGGCGATGGTGTTCCAGCGCGTATCGCCCTTGAACACATCGGCGTAGTTCTGCTTGAACATTTCCGGGCCGACGGTGGCGGCGATGGTGTCGCCGATTTCTTTGTTGCTCGGCCAGATGTCGCGCAGGTAGACCGGCTGTCCATCGCTACCGGTGCCCAACGGTTCGGTGGTAAGGTCGATATCGGTGGTGCCGGCGATCGCATAGGCGACCACCAACGGCGGCGAGGCCAGGTAATTCATTTTGACTTCGGGGTGCACGCGGCCTTCGAAGTTGCGGTTGCCCGACAACACCGAGGTCACCACCAGGTCGTCCTTGGCAATCGCGGCAGACACGTCTTCCGGCAGCGGGCCGGAGTTGCCGATGCAGGTGGTGCAGCCGTAGCCGACCACGTAGAAGCCCAGTTTTTCCAGATCGGCGAGTACGCCCGCCTTGCTCAGGTAATCGGTGACCACGCGCGAGCCCGGCCCGAGTGAAGTCTTGACCCACGGCTGCGCCTTCAAGCCCTTGGCCGCGGCGTTACGTGCAAGCAGGCCCGCCCCCAGCATCACCGCCGGGTTGGAGGTATTGGTGCACGAGGTGATGGCGGCGATGACCACCGAGCCATCGCGCAGCTGCCAGCCGGCGCCGCTGTCGGCCGCGCCCTCGGCGTGGGCAGCCTTGGCACCGACCGCGGTGCCACCACCGCCTTCGTTCTTCAGCCGATCTTCCTGCTTGATGTCGCCCAGCCGCTTGCTACGCGCCTCGGCGAACGGCTTCAGGCTTTCGCGGTAGTTGCGCTGCATGTCTTCCAGCAGCACGCGGTCTTGCGGACGCTTGGGGCCAGCCAGCGACGGCTTGACCTCGCCCATGTCCAGTTCCAGCGTGGCGCTGTACTGCGCGGGCGGGGTGGTGGCGTCGTGCCACAGGCCCTGCGCCTTTGCATAGGCTTCTACCAACGCAATCTGCTCCTCGCTGCGGCCGGACAGGCGCAGATAGGTCAGCGATTCTTCGTCAACCGGGAAGATGCCGCAGGTAGCGCCGTATTCCGGTGCCATGTTGCCGATGGTGGCGCGATCGGCCAGCGGCAGGTGCTGCAGGCCTTCGCCGAAGAACTCGACGAACTTGCCCACCACGCCGGCCTTGCGCAGCATCTGGGTCACGGTCAGCACCAGATCGGTGGCAGTGGCGCCTTCGGGCAGTTTGCCGGTGAGCTTGAAGCCCACCACCTGCGGAATCAGCATCGAGGAGGGCTGGCCCAGCATTGCGGCCTCGGCCTCGATGCCGCCCACGCCCCAGCCCAGCACGCCGATACCATTGATCATGGTGGTGTGGCTGTCGGTGCCGAACACGGTGTCCGGATAGGCAATCAGGCGTCCGTCCTTGTCTGCGCTCATCACCACGCGGGCGAGGTTCTCCAGGTTGACCTGGTGGACGATGCCGGTGTTGGGCGGCACCACCTTGAAGTTTTCGAACGCCTTCTGGCCCCAGCGCAAGAAGCCGTAGCGTTCCTGGTTGCGCTGGAACTCGATCTTGCCGTTTAGGTCGAGCGCGTCGGGCTTGCCGAACACGTCCACCTGCACCGAATGGTCGATGACCAGTTCGGAGGGAATCTGCGGGTTGATCTGGTCGGCCTTGCCGCCCAGTTTGACCACCGCATCGCGCATCGCGGCCAGGTCGACCACGCATGGCACGCCCGTGAAATCCTGCAGCACCACGCGTGCGGGCATGAAGGCGATTTCGATATCCGGTTCGGCCTTGGGGTCCCACTTGGCGACTGCTTCGATGTGATCCTTGCCGACGGTCACGCCGCCGTCTTCGTGCCGGAGCAGGTTCTCCAGCAGGATCTTCATCGAGTAGGGCAGGTGGGCGATATCGAAGCGCTCGCCCAGTTTGGGCAGGCTGTAATAGTCGTAGCGCTTGCCGTGGACCTCGAACGAGGTGCGGGTAGAAAAGGAATCGCTCATGCATCACTCCTATGGCGTCGAAGGCTTTAGGTAGGCGCTCATTCTGAGCGATTCAGTGTGTACGCACGGTGTGTCCGAGTCGATCTGTCTGCTTGAGTACGAGCGGCCGAGTACGTATGATGTGTGCATACTTTCTGGAGCATGCTCATGGAAGCCACTGTTGCCGAACGCGGACAGATCACGCTGCCCAAGGCCGTGCGCGATGCCCTGGGCCTGACCAAGGGCACCACGCTCAAGATCGAACTCGATGGTGGGCGCATCATCTTGCGTAAGGATGTCAGCGAGGCGCTGCGCAAGGTGCGCGGCAAGTTCACGCTGGTCGATGGCCTGACCAGCACCGACGAGGCCATGCGCGCCATCCGCGGCCGCGCGCCCGGGGATCCGTTCGACCCATGATCGCCCTGGATTCTTCGGTATTGCTGGACATCCTGATCGGCGACCCGGTGTACGGCGAAGTGTCGGAAATCTGCATCGGCGATGCGCTGGCGCGCGACGAGGTGGTGGTCTGCGATGCGGTGGTGGCCGAGGTGCTGGCCATGCTGGACACCCAGGTCGACCTGATGGAAACCCTGGCCTCGATCGGGGTGCGTTACGAAGCCACCCAGGAGGCGGCGGCGGTGCGCGCCGGCCATATGAACAAGCGCTTCCGTGCGCGTGGCGGCAAGCGCGAGCGGGTGGTGGCGGATTTTTTGATCGGCGCCCACGCGATGCTGCAGTGCGACGGGTTGATCACCCGCGACGAGGGCTTCTTCCGCGATTACTTCAAGGGCTTGAAGATCACCGTCCCCAAGCCCGCTGCCTGATCCACGCCTTCTGATCCACGTCTGACGTTTTTACACATTCACTGCTGTCCTTTGGAGAACCCGCATGTTGGAAGCCTATCGCCACCACGTTGCAGAGCGCGCCGCGCTCGGTATCCCGCCGCTGCCGCTGACCGCGCAGCAGACCGCCGAGGTCATCGAGCTGCTGAAGGCTCCGCCGGCAGGCGAAGACGCCTTCCTGGTCGAGCTCTTGAGCCAGCGCGTGCCGGCCGGCGTGGACGATGCCGCCAAGGTCAAGGCTTCATACCTGGCCGCCGTGGCCTTCGGCACCGAGAAGACCGCACTGATCAGCCCGACGCGTGCCACCGAGCTGCTCGGCACCATGCTGGGCGGCTACAACATCCAGCCGCTGATCGACCTGCTGGACAATGCCGAGTTGGGCGCCACCGCCGCCGAAGCGCTCAAGCACACCTTGCTGGTGTTCGATGCCTTCCATGACGTGCAGGAAAAGGCCGAAGCCGGCAACGCGCACGCCAAGGCCGTGCTGCAGAGCTGGGCCGACGCCGAGTGGTTCACCAGCAAGCCGGAAGTGCCGCAGAGCATGACCGTCACCGTGTTCAAGGTGCCGGGCGAAACCAACACCGACGACCTGTCGCCGGCCCCGGATGCGACCACCCGCCCGGACATCCCGCTGCACGCGCTGGCGATGCTGAAGAACGCCCGCGAGGGCGCAGCCTTCGTGCCGGAAGAAGACGGCAAGCGCGGCCCGATCCAGGCCATTGCCGATCTCAAGGACAAGGGCCATCTGGTTGCTTATGTGGGCGACGTGGTCGGTACCGGTTCCTCGCGCAAGTCGGCGACCAACTCGGTGCTGTGGTGGACCGGCGAAGACATTCCATACATTCCGAACAAGCGCTTCGGCGGCGTGTGCCTGGGCAGCAAGATCGCCCCGATCTTCTACAACACGATGGAAGACGCTGGCGCGTTGCCGATCGAGCTGGACGTGTCGCAGATGGAGCACGGCGACGTGGTCGAGCTGCGTCCCTACGACGGCAAGGCGCTGAAGAATGGTCAGGTGATTGCCGAGTTCGCGATGAAGTCGGACGTGCTGTTCGACGAAGTGCGCGCCGGTGGCCGCATTCCGCTGATCGTCGGCCGTGGCCTCACCGCCAAGGCGCGCGAGTTCCTGGGCCTGCCGGCCTCGGACCTGTTCCGCCTGCCGATGGACCCGCCGGACACCGGCAAGGGTTTCTCGCTGGCGCAGAAGATGGTTGGCCGCGCGTGTGGCTTGCCGGAAGGCCAAGGCATGCGCCCGGGCACCTATTGCGAGCCGAAGATGACCTCGGTGGGCTCGCAGGACACCACCGGCCCGATGACCCGCGACGAGCTCAAGGACCTGGCCTGCCTGGGCTTCTCGGCCGATCTGGTGATGCAGTCGTTCTGCCATACCGCGGCCTACCCGAAGCCGGTGGACGTCAAGACCCACCACACCCTGCCGGAATTCATCTCCACCCGCGGTGGCGTGTCGCTGCGTCCGGGCGATGGCGTGATCCATAGCTGGCTCAACCGCATGTTGCTGCCCGACACCGTGGGCACCGGCGGCGACTCGCATACGCGTTTCCCGATTGGCATTTCGTTCCCGGCCGGCTCGGGCCTGGTGGCCTTTGCGGCCGCCACCGGCGTGATGCCGCTGGATATGCCCGAGAGCGTGCTGGTGCGCTTCAAGGGCGAGATGCAGCCGGGCGTGACCCTGCGCGATCTGGTTAACGCCATCCCGCTGTACGCGATTAAAGACGGCCTGTTGACCGTGGCCAAGCAGGGCAAGAAGAACATCTTCTCCGGCCGCATCCTGGAAATCGAAGGCTTGCCAAACCTGAAGGTGGAGCAGGCGTTCGAATTGTCCGATGCCTCGGCCGAGCGTTCGGCGGCCGGTTGCACCGTGCACCTGGACAAGGCGCCGATCATCGAATACCTGACCAGCAATATCACCCTGCTGCGCTGGATGATTGCCGAAGGCTACGCCGATGCGCGCACGCTGGGCCGCCGCATCAAGAAGATGGAAGAGTGGCTGGCTGACCCGCAGCTGCTGCAGCCCGATGCCGACGCCGAGTACGCGGCGGTCATCGAAATCGACCTGGCCGATATCCATGAGCCGATCGTGGCGTGCCCGAACGACCCGGATGACGTCAAGACGCTGTCCGAGGTTGCCGGTGCGGCGATCGACGAGGTGTTCATCGGCTCGTGCATGACCAACATCGGTCACTTCCGTGCGGCGGCAAAGTTGCTCGAAGGCAAGCGCGACATTCCCACCCGGTTGTGGGTGGCTCCGCCGACCAAGATGGACGCCTCCGAGCTGACCAAGGAAGGCCATTACGGCACCTTTGGCGCAGCCGGCGCGCGCATGGAAATGCCGGGCTGCTCGCTGTGCATGGGCAATCAGGCGCAGGCACGCGAGGGCGCCACGGTGTTCTCCACCTCGACCCGTAACTTCCCCAATCGCCTGGGCCGCAACACCAATGTGTACCTGGGTTCGGCGGAACTGGCGGCGATCTGCTCGCGTCTGGGCCGGATCCCGACCAAGGAGGAGTACATGGCCGATGTGGGCGTGATCAAGACCAGTGGCGACCAGATCTACCGCTACATGAACTTCGATCAGATCCAGGAGTATCAGGACGTGGCAGACACCGTCGCGGCCTGATCCGCTGCTGCAGCGATGCGTTCGACGAAATGCCCGGCACTGCCGGGCATTTCGCTTTTCGGGCGATAACTTCGTTTTTGACAGCAGGATCGTGGGCGTTAAAGCAACTATCAGCTAACTGACGTGTGGCATTGCAACAAAAATCTGATGCGAAGAGGGCTAGATTGCGCCGCTTCCCCCACTTTCGCTCGATGCCGATGCCCACTTGCACGATCGCAGGTCAAACACTGCACTACACCCAACACGGCCAAGGCTTTCCGGTGCTGCTTGGCCACAGTTACCTCTGGGACGCGGCCATGTGGGAGCCGCAGATCCAAGCCCTGTCGCGGCACTACCAGGTCATCGTTCCCGAGCTCTGGGGACATGGCCAGTCGGGTCCACTGCCGCAAGGCACGCAGCAGATCGGCGATCTTGCCCGGCAAATGCTGGCGCTGCTGGACACGCTGGAGGTGCCGCAGTGCGCGGTGGTCGGCTTGTCGGTTGGCGGCATGTGGGGCGCCGAACTCGCCCTGATGGCGCCGGAACGCGTGCGCAGCCTGGTATTGATGGACACTTTCCTGGGAGCCGAACCGCAAGCCACGCGTGCGCGTTATTTCGGGATGCTGGATGCGATCGAGGCGGCCGGGCAGGTGACGCCTGCGCTGATCGAGGCGATCGTGCCGCTCTTCTTCCGCCCCGGCATCGATCTGACGTCGGCGTTGCCGGCTGCGTTCGCGCAGCGCCTGGCGGCGATGACGGCCGAGCAGCTGCGCACGTCGATTGTGCCGCTGGGCCGGTTGGTGTTCGGCCGTGCCGACCGGCTGGATGCCATGTCTGCGCTGGATCCCGCCAACACCTTCCTGCTCGGTGGCGAGGCGGATATTGCGCGGCCGCCGGAAGAGGTGTGGATGATGGCCGAAGCAATCTGCTGCGATTACGAGCTGATCCCGGACGCAGGCCATATCACCTCGCTGGAGAACCCGGCCTTCGTCAACGCACAGTTGCTGGGCTGGCTGAAGCGGACGGTGGGTCATGCCGAAGTAGAGCTGATGCGTGCGGGGTGAGGGCAATGGCCTCGCCCGACGCGGGATAAATCGCGTGGGTTCTTGAGTCCCTCTCCTGGCGGGGGAGGGGCTTGAAGCGCGCGCTCACCGCCGATGGCTTGAGAACTGCTTTCTGCAGGAAAGGCGCTCATTATTTGCGCCACCATGGCCTGCCTTCCTCGCTGGAAAGGAGTTCGCAGCCGTATTTGTTCGGCAGTTACGCTAGTTAAGGTTGCGCGCTTAGCCAGGCTTCCAGCGCCGGTGCCGGGAGGGGGCGCGAGAACAGGTAGCCCTGCAGGACTTCGCAGCCAAGGTCGGCCAGGAACAGGCGTTGCGCTTCGTTTTCGACGCCTTCGGCAACAACGTGCTTGCGCAGGTGCTCGCCGATGCGCAGCACCGACGTGGTGAGGGCGCGTGCGTCTTCGCTGTGTTCGATATCGCGTACGAAGCTCATGTCCAATTTGAGTTCGTCGATCGGCAGACGGTGCAAATGGCTCAGGCTCGAATAACCGGTGCCGAAGTCGTCCAGCGATAAGGAGATGCCTGCTTCGCGGATGGCATGCAGATTTTCCAGCACGCCCGGCTGGCCGGACAGCATCACGCTTTCGGTCAATTCCAGCGTCAGGTCGCAGGCTTGCACGCCGGTATCTGCGATCAGTCGGAGCAGGTCGGGCAGCATGCGCGGGCTTTCGAAGCCGCTTGCCGACAAGTTGACCGAGACGCGGGTGACCGGCACGCCGCGGTTGCGCCAGTCGGCGACCTGTTCGCAGGCGCGCCGCAGGACCCAGGCATTGAGCTGCGGCATCATGCCTTGCTCTTCGGCGACTGGCAGAAAGCGTGCGGGCGAAATCGTGCCGAGTTGCGGATGATTCCAGCGCAGCAGGGCTTCGACGCCGTACAACGCATGCGGAGCGGCGCTGTGCAGTTGCGGCTGGTAATGCAGCTGCAATTGGTCGCGACCGATGGCCTGACGCAATTCCGCCTCCAACGCTACGCGCTCCTGCGCCATGCGATTCATGTCAGAACTGAAAAAACGGAAGCGTCCGCCGCCTTCCTTCTTGGCGCGATTCATTGCCAGATCGGCATGCCGCAGCAGGATATTGATGTCGCGCCCGTCTTCGGGAAACATGGCCACGCCGATGCTGGCCGACGGATGCACGGTCATATGGCCCACCGGCAGCGGGCTGGAAATACTGCCCAGCAGGCGTTCTGCCGCAGCGGTCGCCTGCTCGGCACTGCATTGCGGCAAGGCAAGTGCGAATTCGTCGCCGGCCACGCGTGCCAGCATGGCAGTCGCGGCCAGCTGCTCGCCGATACGCAGCGCGACGTCGCGCAACAGGCCGTCGCCGGCAGAATGGCCTTGACTGTCGTTGATCAGTTTGAAGCGGTCGATGTTGATGAACATCAACGCGGCTGGCTCGGCGGCGTATTCGGCCTGGGTCAACGCTTGCTCGGCACGCGCGCTGAACATGATGCGGTTTGGCAGGCCCGTCAGCGCGTCGTAGAACGCGAGCTGATGCACGCGTTGACGGGTCTGCTCGCGTTCCAGCGCGAGCGTGCACAGCTGCTGACACAGCTCGGTCAGCCGCACGTGCCAGGCGTCTGCACGTTGCGGCTTGCGGTAATACAGCGCAAAGGTGCCGAGCACGCGCGAGCTGTTGGAGCGTATCGGCGTACTCCAGCAGGCGCGCAGGCCCATCGGGATCAGCAGGTCGCGGTAAGCGGTAAACAATGGGTCGGTCGCGATGTCTTCCACCATTACCGCACGGCCGCGCCAGGCAGCGGCGCCGCAGGCACCTGCATCGGGGGCGATCTTCAGGCCGTTGACGGCATCGGCGTATTCGGGCGGCAGACTTGGCGCGGCCAACGAATGCAGGTAGCCCTGGTTATCGGCGCCCATGACGGTTGCCAACACTTCCGGTGCAATACGTTCGACTTCCGTGCAGATGAGCGTCATCACCTCGATCAGGGGGCGCTCCTTTACGAGCGCTTCCAGCACACGGTGCTGCAGTACCTCGTGCATCTTGGTGTCGGTGATGTCGGTCAGCACCGCCACGTAGTGCGATGGATTGTGTCTGGCGTCGTAGATCGGGTTGAAGTTGAGGGAAATCCACAACGGCGAACCGTCCTTGCGATAGACCAGCAAGTCGGCACGGGTTTGCTGCAAGGCATCGGCGCGATCACGGATGCGCGAGACTTCGCTCTGGTCACTTTGCGCGCGGGTCAACACGTCCGACGGGCGCTGCCCGACCAGTTCGGCTTCGGTGTAGCCGAACATGCGCTGGAAGCCGTCGTTGGCATAGAGCAGGCGCGATTGCAGATCGCAGATGAGGATGGCGCTGCTGCTGCCATCCAGCGCTTCGGCCAGCAGGCGCGAGCGACGGTCTTCCGGGTGCTCGCCGGGCTTGGCCATGCCGGCGGTCACCGGGCCAGGAATGCTTGGTCCGAGCGCGCGCGCTTGGTCCAGTGCGGCGATGGACGACGGATCGCCGACCAGGTCCGCTGTCGCCCACGCATCCGTCCCCGTGCGCGTGACAGGGTCTGGTGCGCCTGCATGCGGCGGCAGGTCGGTCGGATCCGAGGGCGGCGCGCGCATGGACGGTCAGCGTGCCTGTGCCGACAGGGCGATCAGGCGCTCGGCGACACGGTCCAGCGGTACCACTTCCTGGGCGGCGCCGAGCTTGTAGGCGGCGCCCGGCATGCCCCAAACCACGCTGCTGGCCTCGTCCTGGACCAGAGTGGGGGCGCCGGCCTGCAGCATTTCCAGCAGGCCGCGCGCACCGTCGTCGCCCATGCCTGTGAGAATGGCGCCAACAGCGTTCGGGCCGGCGTTGGCGGCGACGGAGCGGAACAGCACATCCACCGCCGGCTTGTGGCGGTTGACCGGCGGGCCGTCGTCGATGCGGCAGCGCCAACGTGCACCGTCGCGGATGATGCGCAGATGCTGGCCGCCCGGCGGTACATAGGCGTGGCCGGGCAGGATCGCCTCGCCATCGCTGGCCTCGCGCACCGACATCGCCGAATGGCGATTGAGGCGCTCGGCGAATGCAGTGCTGAAACTGGCCGGCAGATGCTGGGTCATCACCACCGCCGGGGCATCGGCAGGCATGTGTTCGAGTACCACGCGCAGCGCTTCTGTGCCGCCGGCGGAAGCGCCGATGGCGATCAGGCGGTCGGTGGTGCGGAAGCGCAGCGCGCTGCCCGGTACCGGTGCGGACTGCATGTCCAGGGTGACCTTGGGCGCGCTGGGGCGATGCAGCGCGCTGACTTTGGCCTTGGCGGCCATCTTGACCTTGTTGACGATTTCTTCGGCATAGCCTTCCAGACCGCGCGCGACGTCGATCTTGGGCTTGGACACGAAGTCCACCGCACCCAGCGACAACGCCTGCAAGGTGGTGTCGGCGCCGCGCTCGGTGAGCGATGAGATCATCACCACCGGGGTAGGGCGCAGGCGCATCAGGTTTTCCAGAAAGACCAGGCCGTCCATGCGCGGCATTTCCACATCCAGCGTGATCACGTCCGGATTGAGGCGTTTGATCTTCTCGCGCGCCAGGATCGGGTCGGCGGCCGAGCCGATGACTTCGATGCCGGGATCGCGCGAAAGGATTTCGGTGAGCATCTGACGTACCACCGCCGAGTCGTCGACGATCAGTACACGTACGGGAGTTTCCAGCGTCATTCGAACAACTCCACTCCACCGGTGACCGGTGCTTTGGACAGACGGGCGCGCACGGCCGATTCTGTGGCGGCAACTTCGGCTTCGTGTGCGTGCGGCAAGCGCTGCACGACTACCCGGCCGGTCGTCGGGAAGAACCACACCTTGCGCGGATGGATGCCGCACAGATCTTCGGCAATGATGGGGATGTGTTCGGCCTGCAGGTACTGACGCACGAACTCGGCGTTGCGGGTGCCGACCGGATTGCTGGTGAAGCCCTTGAGTACGTTGGCACCGCCGAAGACCTTGGCTTCGATGCGTTTGCGATGCGCGCCGCGCTTGAGCATGTCGTTGATCAGCAACTCCATCGCATAACTGCCGTAGCGCGCTGGTGCACCGTCGCCGACCTGGCCTTCGGGCAGCAGGAAGTGATTCATGCCGCCGATCTTGAGCACCGGGTCGCGCAGGCAGGCGGCAACGCACGATCCCAAGGTGGTCGTCAACGCGGTGTCGTCGTCCACCACCAGGTACTGGGTGGGCAGCAGCTTGGCGGTGATGGTCTGGAAGCGCGAATCGCGGTAACGCATCACGTCGTCGACTTGCACGGCGGTACTCATGCAGATGCCCCCGAACGCGGGGCGCGCCGATACAGCGTGCGTCCGCACGGCTGGATCAGATCGGCTGCGTGCAGGTAATTCTCCGAATGCCCGGTGTAGAGCAGACCGTCATCGCCCATGTGGCTGACCAGACGCGACAGGATGCCGCGCTGGGTCGGCTTGTCGAAATAGATCATCACGTTGCGGCAGAACAGCGCCGCGTACGGGCCGCCGACGTCGTACCGCGGTGCCAGCAGATTCAACGGGCGGTATTCGATGAGCTGGCGCAGCGCCGGGATTACCCGGCACTTGCCCTCGTTGGGGCCGCTGCCGCGCTGGAAGTACTTGCGCTTGATCGCCGCATCCAGCGACGCAACGCGGTCGATGGCATAGACGCCGCGCGAGGCGGTCTCCAACACCTGGGTGTCGACGTCGGTGGCGACGATGCTCACCGGCGGGGTCAGCGTACCGAAGGCTTCGCAGGCGGTGATGGCGATGGAGTAGGGCTCCTCGCCGGTGGACGCGGCGCACGACCAGATCTTCAAGGGCGCTTGTGATGCGCGCTTCTGCAATTCCTCACGCAGCTTGTCGAAGTGGTGGGGCTCGCGGAAGAACGAGGTCAGGTTGGTGGTCAGCGCGTTGGTGAACGCCTGCCATTCTTCTTCGTCGTTGCCCGCTTCCAGTTGGTCGATGTATTCGCGAAACGAGCGCAGTCCGAGCACGCGCAGGCGGCGTGACAGGCGGCCGTACACCATGTCGCGCTTGGCGGGTGCAAGGGAAATGCCGACGCGCTGATAAATCAGGTCGCAAACGCGCTTGAAGTCGCGGTCGCCGAAATCGAATTCGCGCGTGTCTGAGGCGGGAGTCGTAGTCGTCATATCCATACACGTCGTGAGCTATAACTGGATATCGGCCATGTGGCCACGCAACTGAAGCGTCAATCGTCGACAAGCTGCGGCTGGGTTCGGTGTCACCTCACGCAGCGACGCGACTGCAAAAGGCCGGTGGCGGAAAAACGCTGCCCGTCATTGCGAGAGGCAGAAACACGACGCCCCGGCGATGCGGGGCGTCGTGTACAACAGCCGTGAGTCAGGAGTGACTCAGAACTCTTGCCAGTTGCCAGTTGCCATCGGCCAGCGCGGCCTGTGGCTTGGCCGACCGCGCCGGCGCGGCCGCGGTGCGCACTGTTGACTTGGCCGCGGTCTTGACCGCGACCGGACGCGAAGCGACCGGGCGGACACGTGCTTGCGCAGCTGCGGCCGACTCGTCCAGCTTGAACACCGACACCGCCTCGGCCAGATGACCGGCCTGCTCTTCCATCGAGCGGGCGGCCGCAGTGGCTTCTTCCACCAGCGCAGCATTCTGCTGGGTGGTCTCGTCCATCTGGGTGATAGTCTGATTGACCTGCTCGATACCGGTCGACTGCTCCTGCGAGGCGGCAGAGATTTCGCCCATGATGTCGGTCACACGCTGCACGCTGGCCACGATTTCTGCCATGGTGGCACCGGCCTTGCGCACCAGCGCCGAGCCTTCGGCCACCTTGTGCACGGAGTCGTCGATCAGGCCCTTGATCTCCTTGGCGGCGCCGGCCGACCGCTGTGCCAACGTGCGCACCTCGGAAGCGACCACCGCAAACCCGCGGCCCTGTTCGCCGGCACGTGCCGCTTCCACCGCCGCGTTCAGTGCCAGGATGTTGGTCTGGAACGCAATGCCGTCGATGACCGAGATGATGTCGGCGATCTTCTTGGACGAGGCTTCGATGCCGGACATGGTGGTGACCACCTGCGATACCACGTCGCCGCCCTGCGAAGCCACACCGGTGGCGCCGATGGCCAGCTGATTGGCCTGACGCGCGCTTTCGGCATTCTGCTTGACGGTGGAGGTGAGCTCTTCCATCGAGGCAGCGGTTTCTTCCAGGTTGGCGGCCTGCTGTTCGGTGCGGTGCGACAGGTCGCTGTTGCCCGAGGCGATTTCGCCGGCTGCCGAGTTGATTGCGCTGGAGGAGAGCTTGATGCGACCGACGATGTCGGCCAATTGCTCGGCCGTGGCATTGGCATCGTCACGCATCTGCGCGAACACGCCACTGAACTGGCCATGCATGCGCACGGTCAGGTCGCCGCGCGACAGCGCAGACAGCAGTGCGGAGATTTGCTCCAGGCTGCCGGCATTGGCATCCAGCAAGCCGTTGAGCTGCTGCGCCAGTTGCAGGAAGAAACCTTGCTTGCCGTCGGTTTCGACGCGACCGCTCATGTCGCCACTGGCCGCGGCGCGCACGATGCGTGCGACTTCTTCTTCAACCTGGACTTCGATGGTGCGGTCGCGCCATTCGCAGACTTCGCCGGTGGTTTCACCTTGCTCGTTCTTGATGCCGGTGACGGTTTGCGCCAGCACGACTTCGCCGAAGCGCTCTTCGAAACTGGTGACGCCGTCGCGCTCCAGTGCGGCGATGGCCTTGCGCACGGTCGCATCCGACAGGCCAAGGTAGCTGATGTGCTGGCCGATGACCTTGCCCGCGTCGAACTCGGGCGATGCCAGACGGATGCTGCTTTCGTACTGCGCCACGATCTTCTTGAAGGCATCGTTGGCGTAGATCATCACGCGGTCGGGATCGGTGATGAAGGTGCCGGTGGACGATTTGTCCAGCGCGGTGCGAATGCGCAGGTTCTCGTCGGCGATCTTCCGGTCGCGTTCGATCCGCTCCTTCAGATCGCGCTGCATGCGCTGCATGGAGCGCATCAGTTCGCCCACTTCGTCCTGGCCCTGCACGTTGATCTGGCCATCCAGCTTGCCGCCGGCGATTTCGGTGGCGGTGCTCACCGCGCCGCGCATGCTGCGCACGATCGAGCGGGCGAACAGGAACGCCAGGCCCAGGCCGCCGGCGATGCCGATCAGCAATACCACCAGGGTCAGCGTGACCGAGGTTGCGTGGACTTTTTCGGCCTTGGTCTTGGCCGCCTGTGCCAGCAGATTGTCCTCGGCGATCAACGCCGCCAGCGAATCCTTAGCCTTGTTGTGCAAGGTACGGGTTTCGCCAACGAAGGTGTCGATGGCGTCGTCGGGAAGATTGAGTTCCATCATTTCATCGACGCTGGCGTACGAGGCCGAAGCCTTTTTCCAGTCGGCGACGAATACGTCGAAAAGCTTTTTCTGTTGCGGGCTTTCGATCAGGCGGGGATAACCCTTGATCGTCGCCTCGATTTCACCGTTGAGCCGCTTGGCGCGGACCTTGGCTTCCTGCTTGACCGCATCGCTGGCGCGCACCAGATTTTGATAAGACGCATTCCGGTATTCGCCGAGCATGCCGCGCAGATCGCCGGCTTCGCGCACGCTGGACATGGTGTTGCCGGCCAGGTCGCGGGTCACATTGTTGAGCGATGCCAGGCCCGAATACGCGATGATTCCCTGCACCAGCATGATCAGCAGCACGATGCCGAACGCCAGCATCAGCCGCGGCATCAATTTCAGATTATTGATCCATTTCATTGACACGATTCCCCCGTAGAAGTAAATCCGCATAATCCAGACAGCACATCGCCACGCATGGGCGTGGCGATGGGCAATGCGATTACTTGATGGTGGCGAGCTTCAGGCTGGCCGGGGAACTGACTTCGATTTCGGCGCGCGAGCTGTCGCGTTGGATCTTGCCGAGGACGCAGACGTCCTTGCCTTCCAGTGATTCCGGGGCAAAGCTGAACTTGCCGCGGTTGGCGCCGTCGATACGGGCTGAGAAGGTATGGCGCGGGAACATGCCGCCCATGTACAGGAAGGTCGGTTCGCCCTCCGAGCTTTGTGCGTACTTGGCCTTTTCGACCTTGCCGCACACCATGCCGTCCTTGCCGACGAAGCGGGTGGCCATCTCAGGCGGAATCATTTCCTGCGACTGGGCCGACAGCGTGGGAGCAACGATCACGAGAGCAGCGACGGGGAGGAGCGAGAGCAGGAACTTCATTTGGATTCTCCAGAATCGAAAGTCGAACAGTGACCCGTTTATGGACGCGGGCTTCTATTCAGCTATCGGCTAACTGAGGTTCAACTTGAATCCGAAAAACGTGATTTCCGTCTCACTTCCATTTTGTGGTGCGTCCCGTGTCGGGATGCTCCCGACACTTGATGGTGGTATGCGCGTTGGGCATAAACCATTGCGGCCGTCAGAGGGCTGCGGTGTCGCGAAGGCAACGATGCAGACCTGCTGCAACGCCGCGCTTGCCGACCACCGCATTCCCCTGACGACCGCAGGTCGCCGCACCCAGCCACTTTGAATCAGGCGGCTTCTTCAGCCAGCTGCTGCTGACCCAGCTCGGTGCTGTCCAGCAAGGTTTCGATATCCAGCAGGATTAGCATGCGATCGTCCTGGGTGCCGATGCCGGAGATGAAGCGGGTGTCCACCGAAGCGCCGAACTCAGGCGTCGGACGGATCTGGTCGTCGTTGAGCGGGATCACGTCCGAGACGCTGTCCACCACGATGCCGACGACGCGGTCTTCGACGTTAAGGACGATCATCACGGTGAAGGCGTCGTAGCGCGCTTCTTTCAGGCGCAGCTTCAGACGCAGGTCGATCACCGGCACGATGGTGCCGCGCAGATTGATCACACCCTTGATGTAATCGGGGGCGTCGGGCAGACGGGTGACCGAATCGTAGCCGCGGATTTCCTGCACTTTCAGGATGTCCACGCCGTAGTGTTCTTCGCCCAAGGCGAAGCTGAGGAATTCACCACCGGTGCCGGTGGCAGTGCTTTTGTCGTTCATGGAAACTCCGGGCGTTGCGGCTGAGTGTCAGGTTGCGGCACTGGGTTGAAAAGGCTGCCATAGCAACATCGGCGGGGCGCTGCGCAACTTTAGGTGCGTGGCTGCTGTGGTGCGGTCGGGTTCAGAACACGCCGCTCTTGCGCGCATTGCGCTGGCGGTCGACCCGGAAGATGTAGCGCTGGATGGTTTCGTCGGCGCCTCGCGGCAGATCGCTGAACTGCAAGCCGACACGGAAGCCTTCGCTGCCATTGGGCAGGGTCTGCTTGTACTGGCTGCATACGGTGAGTGGTAACGCGATCGGTGCGGCGTCTGGCAGTTGCAGCGTGCAGTTGCGGTACGTGCGCTGCGGCTCCAGTAGGGGCATGCCGGCGGTCAGCGATACCGCCAGGCCGCCGCTGCTGATGTCGATGACGCGCAGCTGCAGGTTGAGATTACCGCCCTGGGCCTCGTCCTGACGGATGATGCAGACCGGCGAGTCGGTGATCGGCGTTTCCAACCGGTACGACTCGCGCCGTTGCATGTGGTACATCGCGTCCGGCAACTCGGCGCGGAAGGCGACGTGGATGTCGCGGTCCAGGCGTTCGGCCTTTTCCAGACGGAAGCGGACATTGACCCGCTCCAGTTGCGCGTAGCAGAGCAGGTACTTGGCATCTTCGATGGCGCGGTTGGAGGCCTCGTTATGGCTGCCGTCCAGAATCACGCAGTCGTCGTCTTCATCCACTTCGAGCACGGCGGTGGGCACAGCCATGTCGCGCCCGGCCACGTGCATCGTCACAACCGCGCGTTGATCCAGCAGCTGACGCAGCAAGCCACGGATCTGCCGCTTGTTGCGCAGCAGGTAGCGCTCATCACCTTCGGCAAGGTGATCGTCGTGGTCCAGCTCTGACTCTGAGGTATCGCCTTGGGACATGGGCACAAGCACAGTGGTAACGGGAAGAGGCCCGGAGGGTTGTCCCGGCGTCGCCTTGATATCGGCGGCAAAGCGAAATCTTTAAGAGCCGCTAACAAAACTCGGACGCCTAGCGCGAGGAATCACCGGTCGCGATGGTCGGTGCAGCCGTTTCAACCAAGCAACCCGCCAACTCTCTGGTGCGGTGTCCTTGCCGCTTGCGGTATGGATGCCGCCATTGGGCCCCAAGGACGGGTTTACGGCGTGTCCCGCAAGCGGTGAGGGCACCGCGCCTTCAAGGTCTTTAGCGTTTGCTGCAGGGCTCTTGCCCGCTCACCATCGCAGGACACGCTGCAACTACGTCCTTGTAAACTCCGTGGCGGCATCCATGCCGCCAAGGGCCCCGCGATGGCGAGCGGACAAGCGCCAGTGAAGTTGGTCGGCGCGTTGGTGCAAGCGACAAGCAATGTTCGCCCGCAGTGCCGCGCGCCCTCGACTCACCCAGCGTTTGAGTCAAGCATCGTTTCTTGCATCAGTGGTAGGCGTGGCGTGCGTTGGCCAGCAAGGTGTCTAGACGGCCGTGCTGCTCGAGGCGGAACACCGCCACCGCGTCCACCAGCTGCGCGGCCTGGTCTTCCATCGCGCGCGCGGCCGCCGTGGCTTCTTCCACCAATGCGGCGTTCTGCTGCGTGGTTTCGTCCATCTGGGTGACGGTCTGGTTGACCTGGGTGATGCCGGCGGCCTGCTCGCGCGAGGCGCTGGTAATTTCACCCATGATGTCGGTGACGCGCTGCACCGAGCCGACTACCTGCTGCATCGTGCTGCCAGCCTCCGAAGCCAGTGCGGCACCGTTGCCGATGCGGGTCACCGAGTCTTCGATCAGGTGCTTGATCTCCTTGGCCGCCCCGGCCGAGCGCTGCGCGAGCGTGCGCACCTCGGAGGCCACCACGGCGAAGCCGCGGCCCTGCTCGCCGGCACGCGCCGCTTCCACCGCCGCATTCAAAGCGAGGATGTTGGTCTGGAAGGCGATGCCGTCGATGACGCTGATGATGTCGGCGATCTTCTTGGACGAGGTATCGATGTCGGCCATGGTGGCGACCACACGGCCAACCACATCGCCACCCTTGGCGGCCACGCCAGCGGCGTCGAGCACCAGGCGGTTGGCCTGGTCGGCGTTGTCGGCGTTCTGCTTGACCGTGGCGGTGAGCTCTTCCATTGAAGCGGCGGTTTCTTCGAGCGCGGCAGCCTGCTGTTCGGTACGACGCGACAGGTCGCCGTTGCCGGTGGCGATCTCGGTGGCGGCCGAGTTGATGGCCAACGAGGAGTCTTTAATGCGACGCACGATGCCGGCCAGCTGGTCGGCGGTAGCATTGGCATCGTCGCGGATACTGGCAAAAACCCCTTGCAGATCGCCTTCCATGCGTGCGGTGAGATCGCCCTGAGACAATGACGACAACAGCGCCGAGACACGCGAGAGTCCGTCGGCATTGTTGTCCAGCAGCATGTTGAGCTGCTGGGCAAGCAGCAGCAGGAACCCCTGCTTGCCTTCGGTGCCGACGCGCCCGCTCAGGTCGCCGGCAGCAGCGGCCTGCACGATGCGCGCCACTTCCTGCTCCACCTGCACCTCCTGGGTGCGATCGGCCCACTCGACCACAAAGCCCATGCGCTCGCCGGCCGCTCCCAGCACCGGGTTGACGATCAGGCGCATGGTGCGGCCACCGACCAGAATCTGCGCAGTATGGGTGCCGGTGAGCTGATCAAGCATGCGCGCCTGGTGCTCGGGTTTGCGGTGGAACTGGTCGATGCTGGCATCGATCAGTGCGTCGGCATCAAATTGCGGCAGGTCGCGGCGCAGGTCGTCCTGTGCATTCTTGAGCATGCGCTGCAGCGGGCGGTTGACGTAGATGATGCGACGGTTGGCATCGGCAATCATCACGTTGGTGCTGACATCGTCCAGCGCGGTGCGCACGCGCAAGGCCTCGCTGGCAATCCGCTGATCGCGCTCAACGCGCGCGCGCAGGTCGTCACGCATGGTGCGGGCGCTGAGCAGCAGGCGGCCCACTTCGTCCTGGCGATCGACCTCGATCGGGTTGTCCAGGCGGCCGGCGGCCACATCGCCGAGCACACGTTCCACCGCCACCAGCGGTCGGGTGACCATCTTGCGTGCGGCCACAAACACCACCGCGATGCACAGCACCAGTACCACGAGCGAGAACAGCAGCATGCTGCCCATCAGCTGGTCGAGCGGGCCGTCGATGGCGCTGCGCGGCTGGGTGCCGATCACCGCCCACTGCCATGGCGCATAGCGCTGTGCGGTGACTTCGAACGCCTGTGCGTTGCCCTTGGCATCGCGTAGCTGCAGGTTGGCGCTGGGCTGCTTGGCGTCCAGTACCGACTGCAACGCTGCCTGCTGATCGGCAGGCACCAGACCCGACAACGTGGCCGGCGTGCCCGGTGGGGCGGCGATGATCTGGCCCTGGTGCTCGCCCGGCGCCATGTCGGCGATGACGAAGTAGCCATCCTGCCCCAGCTGCGTGGTGCTGACCTGGGCCTTGAGCGCGGCCAGGCCCTGGGTATAGTTGCGACCGACGAACAGCGCGCCGATCACCTCGCCGGCCGCGTCACGCAGGGGCGCGTAGTAGGTCATGTACTGGTCGCCGAACAACTGCGCCTGGCCGGTGAAGGCCTTGCCTTGGGACAGTGCGGCGTAGGCCTTGCCCTTGCGATCGAGCAGGGTGCCGATCACGCGTTCGTTCTGCTTGTTGCGCAGCGAGGTGGTGATGCGCACGAAGTCATCGCCGGTGCGGGCAAAGATGGTTGCAACGCCGCCGGTTGCCTGCGCAAAGCGATCCACCGCGTCGAAATTGAGATTCAGCGCCTGTGCGCCGGTGCGCAGCGTGGGCGTGTTCTGCTCGCCGATGGTCACGGTGCTGGCGGTATCCAGCGTGCGTGGGCCCCGCGGCAGCATGTCGTCGAAGACGCTGCCCAGCCGCTCGGTGCCTTCGGTCAGGGTGACGTCGTACATCGCTACCGCTTGCTGCATCAACCGTGTGCTCGAATGCAACTCCGCCTTCACCTGCGATTCGATGTCGGCAGCCGACTGCCGGTAAATGGTGAGCGCAAGCAGCGCCAGCGAGAGTGCGATAACCAGGGTGAGCAATGCGGACAGCCGCGTGCCAACGGAAAGTCGGTTGAAGACATGCATGAAGATCGACCTTGCCCGGGGGAGGGCGTTACGAATGCGTGAATTCGATAACGGCCGTCTATGCGTCAAATTGATCATTTCTGTAGAAATCGGCACACCACAGGGCGATTTATTCAGCCCTGGCTCATTGGAAGCGGTTTCAGCTGAAAAGCGTGTGGTTCGTGAATGTAAATTCTGTGTGAATAAAAAGCGATCGAAAGGGCACGACAGGATCGCTTGCGCTCGCAAGCGCGTGTTGATCCATACCCATAAAAAGGGCCGCGTCCCCTCGTAAGGGAAGCGGCCCACAAGATCCCGCTTGGCGCGGACTTGAATGGCTCTCGAACTTTCTGTGTTGCGAGTGATGATGTTGCGCGGCGCGTGGACCACGCACCGCGTGAGGGTCAGTTGCAACGGCGCGGTTGTGTTTCACTGCATGTCTGATGGAGGTCGGTGCTTGCATGCCGCCGGCGGTTTCAGAACTCCTGCCACCCGCTGGCGTCGGCTGTAGACGCAGACGCGCTCACCGCAGGGCGGCGTGCCATTGCTGGCGTGGCGATGGTGCGCGCAGTCGCGCGAGCTGGCGGGCGCGCAACGGGTGACACGCTGGCGATGGCAGTCAGGTGACGCGCGACCGGCGCCTGTGTCTCGACCTTGAACACTGCCACGGCTTCGGTGAGCTGCTGGGCCTGTTCTTCCATTGCACGTGCGGCGGCGGTGGCTTCTTCCACCAGGGCGGCATTTTGCTGGGTGGTTTCGTCCATCTGGGTCACGGTCTGGTTGACCTGCTCGATGCCGGCGTACTGTTCCTGCGATGCAGATGAAATCTCGCTCATGATATTGGTGACGCGCTGCACGCTGGCCACGATGTCGGCCATGGTGGTGCCGGCCTGGTCGACCAACGTGGCGCCTTGCGCAACCTTTTCCACCGAGTCGTCGATGAGGTATTTGATCTCTTTCGCCGCACCTGCCGAACGTTGCGCCAGTGTGCGCACTTCGGACGCCACCACCGCAAAACCGCGGCCTTGCTCGCCGGCACGTGCTGCTTCCACCGCGGCATTCAGCGCCAGGATGTTGGTCTGGAAGGCGATGCCGTCGATGACGCTGATGATCTCGGCGATCTTCTTCGAAGAGGCCTGGATGTCGGACATGGTGGTGACCACGCTGGCCACCACAGCGCCGCCTTGCGACGCCACTGCGGCAGCGCCGATGGCGAGCTGATTGGCCTGGCTGGCGTGCTCGGCATTCTGCTTGACGGTGGAGGTGAGTTCTTCCATCGAGGCGGCGGTTTCTTCCAGATTGGCCGCCTGTTGTTCGGTGCGCTGCGACAGATCCTGATTGCCGGTGGCGATCTCGCCGGAGGCCAGGCCGATGGCACCGGCCGCATCCTGGATGCGGCCGACAATGTTGGCCAGCTGCTCGGCGGTGGCATTGGCGTCGTCGCGCATCTGCGCAAATACACCCTGGTACTGGCCTGTCATGCGTGCGGTGAGGTCGCCAGCGGCGATCGACTGCAACAGGCCGGACAACGACTGCAGGTTGCCATCGGCGGTGGCCATCAAAGTGTTGAGGCTTTCCACCATGATGCGGAAGTCGAACTGAAACTGCTCGGCATTGCCACGTGCGGTGAAGTCGCCATTGGCCGCTGCCTGCGCAAGGTGCTTGATCTCGTGGTTCATCGTGGACAGGTTGTGCTTGACCTGATTCATCGCTGTGGTGATTGCGGCTTTTTCACCTGGCAATTGCGGCATGTCTTCGCTCAGATCGCCGATGGCATAGCGCTCCACCAGGTGGATGGTCTGCATCTTGACCTTGATGTGCGCGGCAACCAGCTCGTTGGTGTCCTTGGCCATGCGGCCGAAGTCGCCGGGGAACGCGCCGGCATCCATGCGGAAACTGATCTGGCCCGCATCGTGGCGCTTGGCCATGTCCAACTGTGCGCTGATCAGGTTGCGCACTTGGTCCTGCATCTTCTCCATCGCCTGCAACAGGCGGCCGGTTTCGTCGTGGCTGGTGGTGCGCACATCGTTGTCGAGATTGCCGTTGGCAATGGCTTCGGCGGCACGGGTGGCCTGCGACAGCGGGCGCACCAGGCTGCGGGTGATCGCCCAGCCGAGGAGGCCGCTGATCAACACCACCGCCAGGCCGCCGCCGATCAGCATCGCACGGCCACGTGCCATCGCCGCGGTGGCGACCTCGTTAGCTTCCTGAGCGCGCTGGCGCTGCAGCGCTGCATATTCCAGCAGTGCGTCCTGCCACACTTGCGTGGCCGGCGCCGCGCGTTGCAACAGCAATGGCAATGCTTGATCGGCCTTGCCTGCAAGTCCCAGATCGATTACCTGCTGGTTGAAAGCGCGGGCAGTCTTGTTGTTCTGATCGATCTTGTCGCGGATGGCCTGCGCCGCCGGCGTGGCCGAGAAGACGTAGAGCCGCTCGCGCGCGTCCTTGTAGATGCTGCGCTGCTCTTCGATGATGGCGACGAAACGACGATTCTCCTCATCGGTGGTCGGCAGCACGATGTTGCGCAGCTGCAATGCAAGCACCGACACCGCGTTATTCATCTCTTGCAGATGCTGGACAATGACCATGTTGCGATTGGTCAGCGTGTCCAGGCTCTGGCGCGCTTGCGCCAGCGTATAGAGACCTGCGGCTACCAGTGCGCACGACAGCAGGATCAGGATGCCGAACGCGAAAGTCAGGCGCTTGCCGACGTTGTACCGTTGAAGAAAAGCGATCATGTTGGAATCTCGGAGGCGATGGGCGGGAGGGGCAATGCGCATCGGCAAGACCGCGTCGTCCAGACGTCAGCTACCGGGGCAGGCATGCAGCCGGCCAATCCATCGATGCGCGTGACCGGTCGTCACGCCGCGCTCGATTGCAAGGCAGGTCTGCATGCTTGTGTCCGGTAACGGCGCCGCACTCAGCGGCTGAACTCGCCTGCCGGCCCGCGTATGGGCGGCCGTCACCGAGGTGACGCGGGTGTGCACAGATGAGCTGGAAACCCTGCTGGCAGGGCGATGGACACAGCATCGGCACGCAGCCAATTCACCGTTCAATCACGGGCTGCAGCGTGATGGACATGTGCAGATAAGAGGGGAGTAAGAGGGGCGCCGGCTAGATACATCGGCTGGGGACGCGAATTGGCGTAATGCCAGATCCCGATGTGCAGGTGCGCGGCGACGTCGCGTCGAGGTCGCCGCGCCGTGTCACCGCATCGCGGTGGCTGCGGTGTAGTCAGAACACACAGCCAGCCGCCTTGTCGGCACGCCAATAAGATGGCAGCGATGAGCGGCGCGCGGTGGCCTGGCGATTGCCTGGCCGGTTAAATCATGGCGGGTGAGCGGTCGCCACTAACGGCGCGATGATCGCGCCCGGCAGTGATCAGGCTGCTCGATCAACGCGTGGAGCGGCGATCGCCTGCAGCTGGAACACCGACACCGCATCGCGCAATTGCTGCGCTTGTTCTTCCATCGCGCGCGCGGCGGCCGTGGCTTCTTCCACCAGCGCGGCGTTCTGCTGGGTCGCCTGATCCATTTGCACGACGGTCTGGCCGACCTGTTCGATGCCTTGCGACTGCTGCAGCGAAGCCTCGCTGATCTCGTGCATGATCGTGGTGACGTTGCGCACCGAATCGACGATGTCCTGCATGGTGCGCCCGGCCTGGCCAACCAGCTGGTTACCGTGTTCGACCCGGGTGACCGAGTCGTCGATCAAGTGCTTGATCTCTTTAGCCGCAGCGGCAGAGCGTTGGGCGAGGGTGCGCACTTCCGAAGCGACCACGGCAAACCCCCGACCCTGTTCGCCGGCCCGCGCCGCTTCCACTGCCGCGTTCAACGCGAGGATATTGGTCTGGAAGGCAATGCCGTCGATCACGCCGATGATGTCGGCGATCTTTCTGGAAGCAGCCTGGATGCCGGCCATGGTGCCGACCACCTGGCCAACCACCTCGCCACCTTGCGAGGCAACGGCGGCGGCGCCGACCACCAGCTGATTAGCGCGCTTTGCGTGCTCGGCGTTGTTACGCACGGTGGAGGTGAGTTCTTCCATCGAGGCGGCGGTTTCTTCGAGATTCGCCGCTTGTTGCTCGGTGCGCTGCGACAGGTCCTGGTTGCCGGAGGCAATCTCGCTGGCCGCATCGTTGATGGCATCGGTGGAGCGCTGGATGCGCCCGACGATATCGGTAAGTTGCGCCACCGTGGCATTGGCATCGTCGCGCATGCGTGCGAAGACACCGTGGAAATCGCCCTGCATACGGGTGGTGAGGTCGCCGGCGGCGATCGCCTGCAGCACCGTGGACAGCGACTGCAGGTTGGCGTCGGCGGTGGACATCAGCTGATTGAGGCTGTCCACCATCGCGCGGAAGTCGTATTGGAAGCGCTGTGCATCGCCCCGTACGCTGAAATCGCCGTTGGCGGCCGCCTGCGCCAGCAGTTTGATCTCGCTGTTCATCGCCGACAGGTTGGCCTTGACGGTGTCCATGGTGTCGGTGAGCACGGCTTTTTCGCCAGGTAGGCGCTGCATGTCCTGGGTCAGATCGCCGATGGCATAGCGCGACATGATCTGTGCCAACTGCATCTTGACCGCTATATGCGAGCCGACCAGTGCGTTGGTATCGCGCACCATGGTGGCGTAGGCGCCGGGGAAGCTGTCGGCCTGCATGCGGTAGCTGATCTGGCCGGCGTCGTGGCGCTGCGCCATTTCGCTTTGTGCAGCCAGCACATGCTGCAGCTGTTCCTGCATTTGGCGCATGTTGTCGAGCAACTGGCCGGTTTCGTCGCGGCTGGGCGCCACGATGTATTCGTCCAGCTCGCCCTGCGCAATATTGGCGGCCACCGCAGCGGCGCGGCGTACGTTGCGGGTGAGGTTGGACAAGGTGTACCAGCACAGCGCGGCGATCAGCAGCGCGAGCACCGACAGGCCGGCCACGGCCTGATACATCGCCTTGCGCGCCTCCACCAGGTGACGCTCGGATTGCCGCTGCAGGGCCTGCAGCGAGATGCTGCTCAGATCCTGCATGGCCTGGCCAAGTGCATCGAGCGCTGCATTCCATTGGGTGTCGGCCTGGGCATCGCTGTCTTCCATCGCCGTCCCAAGCGATTTCAGTGCATCGGTGGCCCGTGTGGCTTCGGCGTTGGCGGCATCGGCCAGGGCAGGGTCGGGCTGTTCCAGCAGGCCCATTGCCTTGTCCAGCTCATGCCGGAAGCGCAGGTGATTGCGCTGCAACTGGTTGAGCTGTTCGCGCAGCATTGCGCGGTCGCCGCCGGCCTGGGACGGATCGTTGGCCGCATCCAGGCGAGTCAGTGATTCGGTAGCGTCGGGGCTGTAGATCAAGGTCGCCACCACCAAGTGGTAGCTTTCGATGTACGGGGTATAGACCAGCTGACTGTCGTCGCGCAGTGCGTCCAGCGCAGCGAAGGCTTGTTCGCTCAGTCCGGCATAGCCGTTGGAACCATTGCCAGACACGTGGCGCTGCTGCAGGGCCAGCAATTGCGTGTGGCTACGTTCGAAGCCGGGCATGGCGGCCGTGGTGGCGAGCAGGTGTTGCAGATCCCGTTCGGCGCGTTGTGCCGCGGCGTCGGCAGCGTTGCCGCTGTCGACATGGGCCGCATGCAGGTCGGTGATCAGGCCCAGCATCTGCCCCAGCGGGGCGTAGCTGCGCAATTCGTTATTGCTGATGGTGACGCTTTCGTTGAGTTTGCCGCTATAGAGCAGGACCGGAATCACCAGGCCGACTAGCGCCAGCACACCGATCGCACCGAGTTTTCTGACAATGGCCAAATCGTCCCAGCGGCTGGTCCAGCGGCGTGGTGGGGACGAAGCGGTGTGCTGCGGCAGCGCGGGAACAATGGTCATCGGTGCGTCTCATGAGCGTACGCAGGCTATCGGCCGATAACTGCGATGCCTTGAGCCGGCCGGCATCGCTGCCGACCGGAACCATTCAGGTAGTTCAGTCCGCTTGCTTAGAACTCCTGCCAGCTGGTGTCGTTACTGGAGGCGGTGACCACCGCCCGCGGCTTGGACGCGGGAGTGCGCCCGGCCGCAGCCACCTGCGCCTTCAGCGCCGAACTCACCACCGGGCGCGGCGGCATGGCGCGCGCGGCCGGGGCCGCGTGGGTCACGTCGGTCTTGAACACCGCGACTGCTTCGGTCAGGCCAACGGCCTGGTCTTCCAGCGCACGTGCGGCGGCGGTGGCTTCTTCCACCAACGCGGCGTTCTGCTGTGTGGTCTCGTCCATCTGGGTGATGGTCTGGTTGACCTGTTCGATGCCGGCCGATTGTTCCTGCGAGGCAGCGGAGATCTCGCCCATGATGTCGGTGACGCGCTGCACGCTGGCAACCACTTCGCCCATGGTCTTGCCGGCGGTGTGCACTAGCGCGGATCCTTCGGCGACGCGCCGCACGGAGTCGTCGATAAGGTCCTTGATCTCCTTGGCCGCGCCCGAAGAACGCTGGGCGAGAGTGCGAACTTCCGAGGCCACCACGGCAAAGCCGCGGCCCTGCTCACCGGCACGCGCCGCTTCCACCGCCGCATTCAAGGCCAGGATGTTGGTCTGGAAGGCGATGCCGTCGATGACCGAGATGATGTCGGCAATCTTCTTGGACGAGGCTTCGATGCCGGACATGGTTTCGACCACCTTGCCCACTACTTCGCCGCCTTGTACCGCCACACTGGCGGCGCCGATGGCGAGCTGGTTGGCCTGACGCGCACCCTCGGCGTTCTGCTTGACGGTGGAAGTGAGCTCCTCCATCGAGGCAGCAGTTTCTTCGAGATTGGCGGCCTGCTGTTCGGTGCGCTGCGACAGGTCCTGGTTGCCGGCGGCGATTTCGCTGGCGGCCCCCTTGATCGACACGGCCGACTGCTTGATGCCGGTAACGATGTCGGCCAACTGCGTGGCGGTGGCATTGGCATCGTCGCGCATCTGCGCGAACACGCCGCGGAACTCGCCGCTCATGCGCGCGGTGAGGTCGCCAGCGGCGATCGACTGCAACAGGCCCGACAGCGACTGCAGGTTGCCATCGGCGGTGGACATCAGATTGTTGAGGCTGTCCACCATCACGCGAAAGTCGTGCTGGAAACGCTCGGCATCGCCGCGTGCACTGAAGTCGCCGTTGGCGGCGGCCTGCGCCAGATGTTTGATCTCCGTGTTCATCGCGCCAAGGTTGGTTTTCACCTGTGCCATGGTGTCGGTGAACACGGCTTTTTCGCCTGGCAGCTTGCTCATGTCGTCGCTGAGGTCGCCAATGGCGTAGCGCCCCATGATGCGTGCCAGATCAGTCTGCACGGCGACATGCGAGGCCACCAGCAGGTTGGTGTCGTTGGCCATGCGGCCATAGTCGCCCGGGAACGCGGAGGCATCGATACGGAAGCTGATCTGGCCATCGTCATGGCGACGCGCCATGTCGGTTTGCGCGGCGATCAGGTTGCGCAGCTGGTCCTGCATCTTGCGCATTGCAGTGAGCAGGCGACCGGTTTCGTCGGTGGCGCTGGTTTCCACGTCGTTGTCCAGCTTGCCGCCGGCGATCGCTTCGGCAGTGCGGGTGGCGCGGCCCAGCGGCTGGGTCAGGCTACGGGTGATCAATACGCCCAGCGCGCCACTGAGCAGCACCACCAGCACGGTGCCCGCGATCAGCAGCTTGCGCGAATCGTCCATCGACTCCAACGCAACCGCCGAGGCATCGGCGGCCGCTTTGTCCTGCAAGACGATATTCTCGTTGATCTTGTCCTGCCAGCGCTGCAATGCAGGTGCCGCCTGGGTCTGTAATACAGCGAGGGCTTCGTCCTCCTTGTGGGCCATTCCGAGCTCGACCACTTTGTCGTTGAGCCCCTTGACTTCGGTGCGAAGGCTGTCAATTTGGTCGCGGATGGCTTGCCCCTGTGGGTTGGTGGGCATCGCATACAACGCATCGCGCGCTTTGGTGTAGTCGGCACGTGCCTGCTTGAACGCTGCCACGAACTGCTGGTTCTCCTCGTTGGTGGTGGGCAGCACGATGTTGCGAATCAGCACGGCAATGTTGTAGTTGGCATTGACCATGTCGTTGGACAGACGGATCTTCACCATGTTCTGGTGCACGATATCGTCTACCAGGGCGCGCGCCGAAGACAGGCCGCGGTACCCGATGAAGGCGATTGCGGCGGACAGGACGATCAGTACCGCGAACGCAGCGGCAAGCCGCGGGCCGACGTTATAGCGTTGGAGTAGAGCATTCATGACAGGCCTTCGCTCAGGGTCAGATAGGGGACTTCGGATGTGTCGCGCGGCACTTGACATGATCCATGCGACTGTCTTAGTTAGCGGCCCCTGATATGCCTTCTTGAATACCTTGTCGAAAAAATTGCATAGCGTGACACAATTTGGAAAATTTTCGTGTTCGCTTTCACGCAATCCCGCCAAGCTGCGGCGGCGTACGCCAGCTTCAGTAACGACGAAGCCGCGCGAGGTGCATCGCGCGGCTTCGTCGTCAGCCAGTGATCGGTTTGCAGCGAGCGCTTAGAACTCTGCCCAGTCCGATTCGTTGGATACGGCTACAGCCACGGCCGCACGTGGCGCAGGCCGGATGCGCGGCTTGGTCGTTTTGCTGGCGGTAACAGGCTTGCTGGCCGTGATCTGACGCACCACCGGTGCGGTGCGGGTGACCGCTTCCAGCTCAGCCGACAGGCGGAACAGCGCCACCGCTTCGGTGAGTTGCTGCGCCTGGTCTTCCATCGAGCGTGCAGCCGCAGTGGCTTCTTCCACCAGCGCAGCGTTCTGCTGAGTGGCTTCATCCATGTGGGTGACTGTCTGGTTGACCTGCTCGATGCCGGCCGACTGTTCCTGCGAGGCGGCAGAGATTTCGCTCATGATGTCGGTGACGCGCTGCACCGAGGAGACGATCTCGCTCATGGTGGTGCCGGCCTGGTGCACCAGTGCCGAGCCTTCGGCCACCTTGCTGACCGAGTCGTCGATCAGGCCTTTGATCTCCTTGGCGGCGCCGGCCGAACGCTGCGCCAGCGTCCGCACTTCCGAGGCGACCACCGCAAACCCACGGCCCTGTTCACCAGCACGCGCCGCTTCCACCGCCGCGTTCAACGCCAGGATATTGGTCTGGAAGGCGATGCCGTCGATCACGCTGATGATCTCGGCGATCTTCTTGGACGAGGTTTCGATGCCGGACATGGTGGTGACCACCTGGCCGACCACGCTGCCACCGTGCGAGGCCACGCCAGCCGCACCGATCGCCAGCTGGTTGGCCTGGCGCGCGTGTTCGGCATTCTGCTTCACGGTGGAGGTGAGCTCTTCCATCGAGGCAGCGGTTTCTTCCAGGTTGGCCGCCTGTTGCTCGGTGCGCTGCGACAGGTCCTGGTTGCCTGCGGCAATCTCGCTGGCCGCGGTATTGATGGTCAGGGTGGAATGCTTGATGCGGCTGACGATGTCGGTCAGGCGATGAGTCGTGGCATTGGCATCGTCACGCAGGCGCGCGAACACACCGTGGAATTCGCCGTCCATGCGTGCGGTGAGGTCGCCATCGGCCACTGCGCCAAGCAGTTGCGACAGCTTGCCCAGGTTGCGATCGCTGACTTCCATCATCGAGTTCAGATCCGCCACCATCACCGCAAAGTCGTACTTGAAGCGCGCCGCATCGCCGCGTGCGCTGAAGTCGCCCGCGGCTGCCGCCTGCGCCAACTGCTTGATCTCGGTGTTGATCGACAACAGGCTGGCCTTGGCCGCGTCCATCGCTTCGTGCAGGATTGCGCGGCTGGCGGGCAGGCGGCGTGCGTCCTGGGTCAGGTCGCCCTGGGCGTACTGGTTGAGGATGCGCACCGAGTCGGTAATGGCATCCAGGTGCTCGAAGATCATCGTATTGATGCCGCCGGCCAGGGTGCCGTACACGCCGGGGAAATCCTCCGGCATGCGATGAGTGATGTCTTCGGCCGCATGCAGGTGCGACATCCGCGCAGTCTCATCGGAGAAGCGGCGCAGCATCTGGGTCATGCGACCGGTGGCCTCCAGCATCTGGCCGATTTCGTCGTTGCTGGTCTTGCTGACCTGCACACTCAGATCGCCGCGCGAGACCGCCTGGATGGCGCCCAACGCCTTGGACAGCGGGTTGGTGATACTGCGTGCAATCAGCCAGCCGAAGGTGACCGACAGCGCAGCCATCAACAGCGTGCCGATCAACAGCACCGCACTGGTGACCTTGAAGGAGGCGCTGCTGGCAGCGACCATGTTGGCCAACGCGGTGGATTGCTCGGCGTACATCTTGTCGATGGTCGCAAACAGCTCCTTGCGGATATCGCCGGATTGCTTGTTTGCGAGCACTGCGGTCGCATGATCGGGCTGCATGTAGAGCGTGCGCAGGGTCTGGTTGGCCTGAAAGTAGCTGGTGCTCTGCTCGGCGAGCTTGGTGTAGGCAGCCTTCAGTGGCGAGGCGGGTCCGATCTTGGCGTCCAGCGCCTTCTGCGTTTGCGCGTACTTGCCCTGGATCTCGTCCATGCGGGTCAGGAAGTAGGCGTAACGCTCCGGGTCTTCCAGATTGACGAACTGGCCGGATTCGTAGATGCGGAATTCGCCGCCAAAGGCACGCAGTTCAGACAGCCTGCTCAACACCGGCACGACATCTTCGTTGATCAGCACCGCCTGCTGCTGCATTTGCTTCATGCGCGAGAAACCCAACCCGCCAAGCAAGGCAGTGAGCACGGCACTGAGGCAGAACGCAAACATCAGTTTGCGGCGGATGGGCCAATCATTGAACTTGTTCATCATGTAACTCCGGGGCATAGCGTCGCGATGTTGTCCTGCACGCTAACGGCCCGAAACGATGATTCTTTATATTGCAAGAATGAACTGAAGCGTCCTATGTCAAGTTTCAATGCGCCGATTCGCAGGGGAAAACACGATCTGCGGAGATCCAATCCAAGACGCGCACCCCCGGTACCTGTAGCGGAACGCGATGGCGCAGACCGGGCCTAGAATTCCTGCCACTGCGCGTCGTTACCGAGCGCGACCGCAGGCGCGCTGAGCGCTGCACGCCGCGCGGGCGTTGCCGGCCCGGCCGCGCCGGGAGTTGGCTTGGCATGGCTTGCCGGTGCTGTGACGTACGGCGCAGCGGCAAGCGTGAAGCGCGAGACCGCCTGCGCCAGCTGGCCTGCCTGATCTTCCATTGTGCGTGCGGCCGCAGTGGCTTCTTCCACCAGGGCGGCGTTTTGCTGGGTGGCCTCATCCATCTGCGTGATGGTGCGATTGACCTGCTCGATGCCGGACGATTGTTCCTGCGAGGCCGCCGCAATCTCACCCATGATGTCGGTGACGCGCTGCACGCTGGCGACGATGTCGGCCATCGTGGTGCCGGCCTGGTGGACCAACTGCGAACCTTCGGCCACCTTGGTGACCGAATCGTCGATGAGATGCTTGATCTCTTTGGCCGCACCGGCTGAACGCTGCGCCAGGGTACGCACTTCCGAGGCCACCACGGCAAAACCGCGGCCTTGTTCGCCGGCACGCGCCGCTTCCACCGCAGCATTCAACGCCAGGATATTGGTCTGGAAGGCAATGCCATCGATGACCGAGATGATTTCGGCAATCTTCTTCGAAGAGACCTGGATGCCCGACATGGTGGTGACCACTTGGGCCACTACCGCGCCACCGTGCGAGGCGACCCCGGCCGCACCGATGGCAAGCTGATTGGCCTGGCGCGCATTCTCGGCGTTCTGCTTGACGGTGGAGGTGAGTTCTTCCATCGAGGCGGCGGTCTCCTCCAAGTTGGCCGCTTGTTGTTCGGTGCGCTGCGAGAGGTCGCTATTGCCGGCGGCAATCTCGCTGGAAGCGGTATGGATGCTGCCGGCCGCCTGCTGGATGCGTCCGATCACCTGCGCCAACGAGTCGGCAGTGGAGTTGGCATCGTCGCGCATGGTGGCGAACACACCATGGAAGTCGCCTTGCATGCGTGCACTCAGGTCGCCCTCCGCCAGTGCGCCCAGCAGCCGCGACACTTCGCTGATGCTCACTGCGTTGGCGTCGAGCAGCGCATTGAGTTGTTGCGCCAGTTGCAGGAAAAAGCCCTGTTTTCCGCTACTGTCGATGCGCCTGGACAGATCGCCCGCGGCTGCGCTGCGCACCACATCGGCCACGTCCACTTCCACCCGCGCTTCGGCGGTGCGATCGCGCCACTCGCAGACAAAGCCCAGGTGCGCACCGCGTTCGTCGCGGATTGCCGAGACGTTTTGCGTGATGCTGGTTGCGCGGTACTGCACCTCGCGTTGCGCGGCACCTTGGCGGTCGAGACGCTGGTAGATTTCCGCGTCCTGCGCGTTGCCCACTTCCAGCAGCGAGAACGGTTGCCCAATGAGGTTGGCAGTGCGATTGAACGCGGGTGCGCAGGCCTGGATATCGTCTGCGTAGGTGTGCACCAAGGATTGCAAGGCGGCATTGGTGTAGATGATGGTCAGATCCGGGTCGGCGATGTACATGCCGGTGGACGCATTATCGAGAGCGGTGCGGATGCGCAGATTTTCCGCAGCAATGCGGCGCTCGTGCTCCAGGCGTTCGCGCAGGTCGCGCTGCATGCGCGACAGTGCGGCCATCAGGCTGTGCGCGTGTTGTGCGGCCACCGGAATCGGCTGGTCCAGGCGACCTTCGGCAATATGTTGCGCGGCAGCCATGGCCAGCTGCGGTTCGCCGCCAAGCAGGCCGAACATCGACCGCAGGATCCAGCCGGCGGCCAGAGCCAGGCACACGAATGCCAGCACCATGGCGCTGCCTTGCTGCCACATCACGCGGTGGCTGTATTGCTCGGCCTGGCTGCGGTTGGCTTCATTCAAGGCCAGGATGCGCTCGCTGATGGCGCCCATGCGGGTTTCGAGCTGGCCGAACTTGTCGGTGAAATCGGCATAGGCGACGTTGCTGTCGGCATGGTGTTGGGCCAGCGACATGACCTGCTCGGCCGATGCGATGTAGGCCTGCAGCGCAGGCGTCACCGCTTCCAGATCGTTGCGCAGGGCCGGCTCAAGCGGCAGCTTGCGATTGGCCTCCACCGCCTGACGGAATTCGGTGGCGTGCTCGCCTAGCGAGGTATGCGCCTCGGTGATGCCCGCATCGTCCTGCCGCGCCGCGGCGAGCAGCCCAGCGGTGACGTCGCCGCGCAAGGCGTCGTGCATCATGTCCGCCTGCATATGGTTGCGCAGCGCATCGGAGGAGGTGACCTGCGCGGCGATCGCCTCCAGCAGCCCGCGCTGACCGTTGTAGCCGACACCGCCCAGGGCGAGCAGTGCCAGTGCGGCCACCAGCACCAGGACGCCCAACATATGCATGATTTTCATTGCCGGGTCCGTGTCAGAAGCGGAAGGACAAACCGACGCCGAGCGCGTGGTCGGGCGAACGGTCATTGAGGCCACGGCTGTACACCGCATCCAGCTGCACATCGTTGCTCAGCAGCCATGCGGAGCCGACGTCGAGCAAGGCCACGCTGCCGCCATCGTCGCTCTTGGCGATTTGCGGCAATGCCACTTCGACGAACGAGCGCACGCGGTCGTTCCAGGCTTTGCCGAGTACCGCACCCAGGATGCCTGCGGTGTAGCGATGGCCGTCGCCATCGTCGTCCCAGATCACGCCGGGCATCACGCCGGCAGAGATGCTGTCGCTGAGTTCCCATTCGGCCACCAGCCGGAACGAGGGGCGTGCCCCGTGGCCGCGCAGGGCCTGCGCGCCGCTGGGCAGATCCACGTGCAGCAGCCAGGCCAGCGAGGTCTTGCCATCGTCGGAGCTGGCCAGCTGATGTTTGACGCCAAGCGACACGTCAGACATGCCGTTGATATTGGACTGGCCGGGCAGGTCGATGTGTTGCCAGCCATCGGTTTCCAGTCGCAGTTCCCAGGTCTGACCGAGCCCGTAGCGGAACAGCGTCGGGGTGGAATATGCATCGACAGACGCATCGCGTTCCCACGCGGCACTGGTTTCCACCTGCAGGCGATGGTTGCCGACGGTCAGGCTGGACTCGACGAAATCGGGTCGGTCGGTGGCAATGGGGTCTTCAGCGTGGGCACGGCCGGCGACGCACAACAGCACAAGACAGCTGGCGAGAACAGATGACTTCATGGCAACCCCTGCAACGATCGAACCTCGGGCGCATGCAATGACGGGTGTCGTCGACGACCGTCCGCATGCGGTGTGTGAGTGGCTGTTGCGGGGGGGGGGGGGGGCACAGACAGCCGTTGTCACCCAGGCTAACGGCAACGCCAGATAAATCTTTAAGGATTGCCGATGGGTGGAGCAGGCAGGGCAAGGCGGGTGTGCAAGGCAGGCCGATAGCAGCGCTTGCGTCTGCTTGGGGCAGATGTGTTCTGCGCGCGCGGACGTGCGGGCGCTGCGGCCAATCGGCGTGACGGAGCAGAGCGTCGCCAAACCAGTGCCAGGTGTGAGGCGTCGAGTGCCTGCCGGCACTGGGCATGCGCGTGCAACGTACTGGATCAATTGCAGTGACGGCGCCCTGCATAGGGGCCGTCACGCATTACGCACGGCTTAAAAATCTTGCCACTGGCTATCGTTGCCGGCCGTGTTGGCCGATGGCTTGCCTGGATGGCGCACAGGTGCGGCAACGCGCGGGCTGCCGCTGGGCGTGCGCGTGGGTAGGGCACGGGCAACCGGCCTGGCGGTGAAGGCAGCGCTTGCCGGTGCCGCGCCATGGCTGAGTTTGAACACGGCCACCGCCTCGGTGAGCTGGCCGGCCTGTTCTTCCATCGCGCGTGCGGCGGCGGTGGCTTCTTCCACCAATGCGGCGTTCTGCTGGGTGGCCTCGTCCATCTGGGTCACGGTGAGATTGACCTGCTCGATGCCGCTGGATTGCTCCTGCGAGGCGGCGGAGATCTCGCCCATGATGTCGGTGACGCGCTGCACGCTGGCCACGATCTCGCTCATGGTGGTACCGGCCTGGTGCACCAGCGACGAGCCTTGCGCGACCTTGTTCACCGAGTCGTCGATCAGGTGCTTGATCTCTTTTGCAGCACCGGCAGAGCGCTGTGCCAACGTACGCACTTCCGATGCCACCACCGCAAAGCCACGGCCCTGTTCGCCAGCACGCGCCGCTTCCACTGCCGCGTTCAAGGCGAGGATATTGGTCTGGAACGCGATGCCGTCGATCACGCTGATGATCTCGGCGATCTTCTTGGACG
The DNA here is from genome assembly GCF_001908725.1 of Xanthomonas vesicatoria ATCC 35937. Classification (NCBI taxonomy): domain Bacteria; kingdom Pseudomonadati; phylum Pseudomonadota; class Gammaproteobacteria; order Lysobacterales; family Lysobacteraceae; genus Xanthomonas; species Xanthomonas vesicatoria. The sequence continues at coordinate 231,112 of NZ_CP018725.1, forward strand.
AGGTTTCGATACCGGACATGGTGGTCACCACCTGTGCCACCACTGCGCCGCCATGCGCGGCGACATCGGCGGCGCCGATTGCCAGCTGGTTGGCCTGGCGCGCGTGTTCGGCATTCTGCTTGACGGTGGAGGTGAGCTCTTCCATCGACGCGGCGGTTTCTTCCAGATTGGCGGCCTGTTGTTCGGTGCGTTGCGACAGATCGTTATTGCCGGCTGCGATTTCGCTGGCGGCCGCATTGATCTGCGTGGCCGAGGTCTGGATCCCGGAGACGATGCCGGTAAGCTGCGCCACGGTGGCATTGGCATCGTCCCGCATGCGTGCGAAGACGCCGGCGAACTGTCCATCCATGCGCACGGTGAGGTCGCCTTCGGCCAGCGCACTGAGCAGGCTGGAAATACGCCCCAGGCCCTGCGACGTGGTTTCCAGCAAGCCATTGAGCTGACGGCCGAATTCCAGATAGAACCCGTGCTTGTCCTCCAATGCCAGACGCTGACCGAAATCGCCCATCAATGCCGATTGCACCAGGGCTGCCACTTCCTGTTGCGTGCTGACTTCGGCAGTGACATTGCGCCATAGCAGCATGCTGCCGCTACGGCGACCGTCCGCCGCATACAGCGGGGTCATGGTCAGATCCAGCGTCACCGGGCCGAAGCTGTAGCGCTCCAGCGTGGTGGACTGCAACTGCTGCAGCCGCTGCAAACGCGACGTGCCATCGCTGTCGGTACCGAACACGTAATCCAGCGGCTTGCCGACTACCGCGTCGGCGCTGAAGCCGGCCTGGCCCTTGGCATGGAAGGCCGGCTCGGCATGTTTGAACGAGGCATGCAGCGCCTCGGTAATGAAGACCGCGTGGTGTTGTTCGTCGGCCAGCAACACTTCCATCTCGGAGTGTTCCAGCGCGGTGCGGATCCGCAGGTTTTCGTTGGCGATGGCGGTATCGCGTTCGATGCGCGCACGCAGGTCGTCCTGCATGCGCTGCATTGCGCCCATCAGCCGGCCCACCTCGTCCCGACGCTGCACGGTGATGTGGTTGTCGAGCTTGCCCGAGGCGATCGCATCGGCCACGCCGACCGCCGACTCCAGCGGGCGTACCACCTGGCGACGCAGCAGCAGGAACAACGCACCGCTGAGCACCACTGCCGAGCCCAGGCCGACCAAGAGAATGGTCCACAGCAGGCGATGCGCATGCTGCATGATGGCTGCATAGGGCACCACCACGCCCAGCGCAAAACGCTCCTGCGCCTTGCCGATCTGCAAGGGCACATAGGCGCTGACGTTGCCGGCCGCGTCCGGGGCAAAGTCGATGTAATCCTTGCCGGCGCCGGTTGCCTGCAGCAACGCGCGATAGCCATCGCCGCTGGCCGGCTTGCCGATTCTTGCGGCATCACGCGAGGCCAGGATCACCCCTGCGGGCGAGATCAACTCCACATAGCCGCCATCCATGGGGCGTAACGCGCTCAAGCGTTTCTGCAGTGCGGCCAGGGCAAAATCGACTGACACCACGCCGAGATACTTGCCATGTTCTATAACCGGAGTGGACAAGGTGGTCATCAGGACTGGCTTGCCGCCAATGACGTAATCGTAGGGTCCGGCCACGATCTGGCGGCCCAATGCGCGCGGCTTCAGGTTCCAATCGCCGTCGCCGGGTTTTTCGTAGCCAACCAATGGTTCGCGAATCAGGCTCTGTCCGTTATAGGCCCAGTAGGTCATGAAGCGTCCGGTGCTGTCGTGGCCCTCGGCGCCGACATAAGCACTGTCCTTGCCATCGAAGGCTTGCGGCTCCCACAGCGTGCCCATGCCCACCCATTCCGGATGGTTCTGCAGTTGATGGTGCACGATGGCCGCGGCCGCGTCGCGGCTGATTCCACCATGGGCGCGTTGGGCCAGCAGCGCGTTGGCCACCGACTGCCCGGCGACAAACGCCTGCCCCAACTCGTTACTGACCTGTTCGGCCTGAAAGCGCGCCACACTCTGCATGGTGGTCTGCGCCGAGGCGATCAGGGCACGGCTGCTCTGCCAGTAGCTGATCGCTGCGGTCAATCCGAAGCACAGCGAGGCGATGACCGCGGTGCCGAGCATCAGGCGGTACGCGAGGCGGCCGCCGAAACGTGAGTGCGAGGGGAGCGAGGTCATGGCGTGGCTGCAAAGAAGGGGAGAGGATCCCGCCGAGGCGGGGTGGAACAGATGGAGCGCATCGCACACGCACCGGATGGCGGCCCGGACCGCGGACTTTTCTCAGAGCCAACAAGTCCCAGCCGGACGCTGCATTTGCTGCACATCGCGCCGGCCTGACGACCGCCCGCGCGTTGGTGGTTGCCCTCAGTAAGCGGCGAGGGCAACACGCTTGGGCGCGCGCGCGCCTGCACGACCGTGATTGGCCGAGGTGGCGGCCACCCGGAACATCGACACCGCATCGTCCAGCTGTTGTGCCTGTTGTTGCATCGCGTTGGCGGCAGCAGTGGCTTCTTCCACCAGCGCAGCGTTCTGTTGGGTGCTCTCGTCCATCTGGGTGACGGTGAGATTGACCTGCTCGATGCCGGCCGATTGCTCCTGCGAGGCAGCGGAAATCTCGCTCATGATGTCGGTCACACGCTGCACCGAGGACACGATGTCGGCCATGGTCTTGCCGGCCTGATCCACCAATGCCGACCCCTGCGCCACCTTGCCGACCGAGTCGTCGATCAGATGCTTGATCTCTTTCGCCGCACCGGCCGAGCGTTGCGCCAGCGTGCGCACTTCAGAGGCCACCACCGCAAAACCACGGCCCTGCTCACCGGCGCGCGCCGCTTCCACCGCCGCGTTCAACGCCAAAATGTTGGTCTGGAACGCGATGCCGTCGATGACGGAGATGATCTCGGCGATCTTCTTTGACGAGGTCTGGATGCCGGACATGGTGTCCACCACCTGGCTCACCACCTGGCCGCCCTGCGAGGCGACGCTGGCCGCGCCGATCGCCAACTGATTGGCCTGACGCGCACTTTCTGCGTTCTGTTTGACGGTGGAGGTGAGCTCTTCCATTGACGCGGCGGTTTCTTCCAGACTGGCCGCCTGCTGTTCGGTGCGCTGCGATAGATCGTTGTTGCCCGCGGCGATTTCGCTGGCCGAGCCGGTGATCGAGCCGGCCGCCTGCTGGATGCGTCCGACGATGCCGGCCAGCTGCGTGGCGGTGGTGTTGGCGTCGTCACGCATCCGCGCGAACACGCCGTGGAACTCGCCGTCCATGCGCGCAGTGAGGTCACCCTCCGCCAGTGCGGCCAGCAGCTCGGACAGCTTGCCCAGATTGCGGTCGCTGACATCCATCATTGCGTTGAGGTCGTTGATCATGCGCGCCGAATCGTGCTTGAAGCGGGTTGCATCGCCTCGCTGGCTGAAGTCGCCATTGGCCGCCGCCTGCGCCAGGCGCTTGATCTCGGTGTTGATGGCCAGCAGGCTGGCCTTGGCCGCGTCCATGGCTTCGTGCAGCACCGCACGCGTACCGGGCAGGCGCACCGCATCGCGCGACAGGTCGCCCTGTGCGTATTCGTTGAGGATGCCGATGGCGTCGACGATCGCGTCCAGGTGTTCGAAGATCATGGTGTTGATGCCGGTGGCCAATTCGCCATAGACACCGGGGAAATCGCTCGGCATGCGGTGGGTGACGTCGTCGCCGGCATGCATGTGCATCATCACCTTGGTTTGCGCGGAGAAGCGCTCCAGGGTGTGCACCATGTCGTCGGTGGCCTTGAGCATCTGGCCGATTTCGTCGTTGCCATGCTCGGCAGTGCGCACGCTCAAATCGCCGCGTGCCACACCCTTGATCGCCGCCAATGCGCGCCCCACCGGTTCCAGGATCGAGTTGCCGATCATCCAGCCGACCAGCAGGTTGAGCAGTACCAGCGCTCCGCCGGCCAGGGTCATCACGCCGGTGAAGGCCAGTGCCTGCGACTGGGTGTCGTCCAGATACACGCCGGTACCGATCACCCAGCCCCACGGCTTGTAGAGCGCGGCATAAGAGGTTTTCTGCACCGGGTCTTTCTGTCCGGGCTTGGCCCAGGTGTAATCGACATAACCGCCACCGGCCTGCGCCGCGGTGACGAATGCCGGGAAAATGCGCTTGCCATCCGGGCTGAGCACGTCGGTCAACGGCTTGCCATTGAGGTCCGGGCGGGTGGGGTGCATCAGCATCACCGGCGCCTGGTCGGTGACGTAGATGTAGTCCACGCCACCGCGTGCGCGCATCGTGGACAAGGTATTGAGCGCGGCCTTCTTGGCGGCCTCCACGTCGATCTCGCCCTTGTCGGCGCGTTCGGCGTAGCCGTTGACCACTGCAATGGCCATTTCGATCTGGCTCTTCAGTCCGTCGCGACGTGTGTCCGTGAGATCGACGTACTGCATGCGTGCCGCGACGATGGCCAGGAGGATGATGCCCAACGCCACCAGCGCCGTCTGGGCGAGAAATTTGCGCTTGAGCGGCACATTGGCCAACGTCTTTGCGAGCGAGCTCTTGAACGTCATGACAGGTATCCAGCGAGAGGATTGTGAACGGGATAAATCGAATAGCGACCCGGGAATCGAAAGGTTGAGCATCGCGTGGCGCCGGTGGCGCTGCTCCTGCATGCGCCGCTGCGGCGAGCCGATCGAGGCGGTATCGCGTGCGTCATGACAAAAAGGGGCGCTGACGCCATACGCAGAAGCACCCGCGCACGGCCCGCCACCCGCCACCCGCAGCAGCGCAGATCACGTGACGCGGTACGGCGTTGTGTGGTTGGTGGGCGCGGGCCGCAACGCGAGCAACCGACACCCGCCGGAGGCGCTTAGCGACGCTGTGGCGTGCCGACCTTGGCCACCGATGCCTGCAGGTTCTGCAGCTCGCTCCAGAGCACCTGGTGGGTATTGCCGGGCTGGCCGAGCGACAGGGCTTGTGCCTGGTGCAGATCGCCGGCATGCAAGGCGCGATTGGCCAGACGCTGTTGCTCCAGATACTGCCCCAGCTGCTGCTGCACCACTGCAAACTGGCGAGCCTGTTCGCCCTGTGGCGCGGTCGCCTGGAAATACCCGGCATGTCGGGCGATGCGTTGACGCAGGTTGCCCAGACGTTCGTCGTAGGCCTGCACGCGGGCCGCATCGTGTGCGGCGGCGAGTTGTGCACGCTGGTCCTCGCGCAATTGCACCAGATCGATCGCAAGCGACTGCAATGCGCTCACCGGCACGTTGTCCAGCAGCACCGAGACCGGTGCCGCCGGCGCGGCGTACGAGGGCGGCAAGGACACGCCCGCAGCCAGCACGACGACAGCAAACACGGCGGCCAGCGTATTGCGAGCAGAACGGATGGAGTTGGCGGTGTACATGCGGACTTCCTTCGACAGGGCGCGGGCGCTCGCGCCCTCATTGCTCTGTGTATCGGCCGCAAAGGCGTGTGCTTGATCACCTTTCGACCAACGGGAGCCCGCCTTGGTGAACCGTTGGTTTCGTGAAGTGCTCAAGAGTGCGCCGCGGTGATGCCTGGATGGCGGCACGCCTGCAGGTTGGGCCGCGGCGTTGGCGATGGTTTGGCTAAGATGGTCGTCTGTCGGGTATCTGCTCTGCTTGGCTACGCTGGCAGTGCGAAGGCCTGCGCATCGTGGGCGCAAGCCGCGGCATCACGGGGGGCACGAGGGGCGATCCGGCGCGTTGCGCATCGCCGGGCGCATCCGTGCCTGCATAAAACACACAAGCCCTGGCATCGCTGCCAGGGCTTGGTGACGAAGGCTGCACAACCGCAGCCGATACCGCGATAGGCCTCAGAACTCGTGCCAGCTGGTGTCCCCACCCGAGGCGGAGGCCGCCGCCAGCGCGGGACGTGACGCGGCTTTCGGCTTGCTGGCTGCCACGACGGTGGCGGCAGCGCGCTTGGCCACAGGCGTCTTGAGCGGCTTGAGCACTGTCGGAGCAGGGCGCGCCGCGGCCGTGGTCATTGCGGCTGTGGGTTGCAGTTTGAAGATCGCCACCGCATCGGACAACTGCCCGGCCTGTTCTTCCATTGCACGGGCGGCAGCGGTGGCTTCCTCCACCAGGGCAGCGTTTTGTTGGGTGGCTTCGTCCATCTGGGTGACGGTGAGGTTGACTTGCTCGATGCCGGACGATTGTTCCTGCGACGCTGCAGAGATCTCGCCCATGATGTCGGTGACACGCTGCACGCTGGCCACGATGTCGGCCATGGTCTTGCCGGCCTGGTCCACCAGTACCGAGCCTTCGGCCACCTTGCCGACCGAGTCGTCGATCAGGTGCTTGATCTCTTTCGCGGCGCCGGCAGAGCGCTGTGCCAGCGTGCGCACCTCGGAGGCGACCACCGCAAAACCGCGGCCCTGCTCGCCGGCACGCGCCGCTTCCACTGCGGCATTCAACGCCAGGATATTGGTCTGGAACGCGATGCCGTCGATGACCGAAATGATCTCCGCGATCTTCTTCGACGACACTTCGATGCCGGACATGGTGGTGACCACCTGTGCCACTACATCGCCGCCTTGCGAGGCAACCGAGGCGGCACCGATCGCCAGCTGATTGGCCTGGCGCGCATGCTCGGCATTCTGCTTGACCGTGGAGGTGAGCTCCTCCATCGAGGCGGCGGTCTCTTCCAGGTTGGCCGCCTGTTGTTCGGTACGCTGCGAAAGGTCGTTATTGCCGGCGGCGATTTCGCTGGCTGCGGCATTGATCGACACGGTGGCGTGCTGAATCCGTCCGACGATGCCCGACAACTGCTCGGTGGTGGCATTGGCATCATCGCGCATCTGCGCAAACACGCCGTTGAATTCGCCATGCATCTGCGCCGTCAGATCGCCTGCTGCAATCGCCTGCAAAATTCCCGACAACGCGCGCAGGTTGGTATCGGCGGTGGCCATCAAGGTATTGAGGCTCTCCACCATCGCACGGAAATCGTATTGGAAGCGGTGCGCGTCGCCGCGCACGCTGAAGTCGCCGTTGGCTGCGGCCTGCGCGAGTAGCTTGATCTCGCTGTTCATCGCCGACAGGTTGGCCTTGACGGTGTCCATGGTGTCGGTGAGCAGGGCCTTTTCGCCGGGAAGGCGTTCCATGTCCTGGGTCAGATCGCCAATGGCGTAGCGCGACATGATGTGCGCCAGTTGCATCTTCACCGCGATATGCGAGCCAACCAGGGCGTTGGTGTCGCGCACCATGGTGCCGTAGTCGCCAGGAAAGGCGTCTGCGTCCATGCGGTAGCTGATCTGGCCGGCATCGTGGCGGTGCGCCATCTCGCTTTGCGCAGCCAGCACTGCCTGCAGCTGCTGTTGCATGCCCTGCATGCTGTGCAGCAGCTGGCCGGTTTCGTCGCGGCTGTCCACGTTGATCGGGTTGTCCAGCTTGCCCTTGGCGATCGCGCCGGCCACACGTGTGGCGCGACCCAGCGGCTCGGCAATGCTGCGCGCAATGAACCAGCCGGCAAACGCCGCCAGCAGCACTGCGATGGCCATTGCCGCCAGCATGATCTTGACCGAGCGCTGATAGGCGGCTTCGGCGCTGGCGATTTCTGCATCCATGTGCGCCACGTTGAACTTGGTCAGCTCCACCAGCTTGGCGAACAGGTCACGACGCAGCGGGCGCGATTGTTCGTCGGAGATCTTGCTGGCGGTTGCGAAATCATTGGCGCGGATGGCATCGCCCATCGCCACGTTGGCCTTGTAGTAGCCGGCCAGTTTTTGTTTGACCGCGTCGTACAGCTCGGTTTCTTTGCCGGCCGTGGTGGTCTTGGAATACGCTGCCTGCGCCGCGTCTACTTCGGTGCGGGTCTTTGCCATGCGCTCGAAGTAATTTTTCACCGCATCCGGATCGTTGGCGCGTGCCAGCTGCGCCAGCTCGTAGGTGCGAAATTCGCCCAGCAGGGCGCGCATCTCGCTCAGCTGCTGCACGGCCGGCGCCCAGGTATGGCCGATCTCACGCAACAGATGGGCACTGGACTGCATGCGCACCATGGCAAACACGCCCAGGCACAGAGTGATCAAGGTGGTGAAAAAAAAGGCAACAGCGAGCTTGCGCGCAACGGCGAGATGACGGAACCAGTTCATGGGAGTCGACTTTTGACAGAAACCAATGGAAACCGTCGGCGTCGGCACCATCGCTACGCTGAGAACGGTCGCTGGGATCAAGCAATGGGGCGGTGAGGCCCCGCGCCTGCCGCGCGCACGGAGCGGGGCGGCAGCGCATGCCGGCGGGCCCTAGACCGCCGGCGGATATCGCGTGTCCTTAGGTGTTACCACCGCGGCATCCTTGCCGCAGCGACGTCGGTGCCATCAGGCTGCCTGCGGCACCTTCAACGAGCGCACCAGCCCACCGATATCCACGATCAGCGAGACCCGCCCATCGCCCAGGATGGTGGCGCCGGAGACGCCCGGGATACGCCGATAGTTGTTTTCGATGTTCTTGACCACGACCTGTTGCTGGCCGAGCAGTTCGTCCACTTCCAGCGCGATCTTCTGGCCGTCGCCTTCGACCACCACCACCAGCGATTCCGTGGAGGACTGCTGCCCGCCGAAGCCGTAGTAATTGGTGAGCGACAGGATCGGCAGATATTCGCCACGTACCCGCAGCACCCGGCCGTCGCCCGCCATCGAGCGGACATCTTCCGGTGCCGGCTGCAGCGCTTCGAGCACGTAGGACAGCGGCAGGATCAGGGTTTCGCCGGCGACCGAGACGGTCATGCCGTCCAGGATGGCCAGGGTCAGCGGCAGACGGATCAACACGCGGGTACCGCTGCCGGCGTTGCTTTCCAGCTGTACTTCGCCGCCGAGGCCCTGAATGTTGCGGCGGACCACGTCCATGCCTACGCCACGACCGGACAGGTCGGTGACGGCATCGGCGGTGGAGAAGCCAGGCGCGAAGATCAGGTCCCAGACCTGCGAGTCGGTCGGGTTGTCCGGCACGGCGATGCCGCGTTCGGCCGCCTTTTCCAGGATCTTGGCGCGATTGAGGCCACGGCCGTCGTCGCTGACTTCGATCACGATGTGGCCGCCCTGATGCGAAGCCGCCAGGGTAATCGTGCCGGTTTCTTCCTTGCCCGCGGCGCGGCGCGCATCGGGCAGCTCCAGACCGTGGTCGATGGAGTTGCGCACCAGATGGACGAGCGGGTCGGCGATCTTTTCGATCAGCCCCTTGTCCAGCTCCGTGCTTTCGCCAATCGTACGCAGACGCACCTGCTTGCCGAGTCGGCTGGAGAGGTCGCGCACCAGGCGCGGGAAGCGACGGAACACCGCATCCACCGGCAGCATGCGCACGCCGATGACCGCTTCCTGCAGATCGCGGGTGTTGCGCTCGAGCAGGTCCAGGCCGGCGAACAGCTGTTCGGCATGTGCCGGGTCCAGGCCGGTGGAGACCTGCTTGAGCATAGCTTGCGTAATCACCAACTCGCCGACCAGGTTGATCAGTGCATCGACCTTGTCGACGCTGACGCGGATGGAGCTTTCGGCTTCTGCAGCGGCAGCCTTGGCCGGTGTCGCAGCAGCAGCGGCAGCTGGTTCGGCAGCGGCAACGGCTGGTGCAACGGCGGCCACCGGAGCGGCGGCATCCACCGCCAGGCTCGGCGGCGGGCCGGGCACCGCCATCGGGCGGATGTCCAGCTCGCAATCGTCCACCACCCAGGCGAAGGTGTCTTCGATCTTGCTGCGCGGAATCTTGCCGATCAGGCCCAGATCCCACGCCAGATAGGCTTCCAGCGGGTCGATGTTTTCAAAGCCCGGCATGCGCTCCAGACGCGCGGCAATCTGCAGCGGGCCCAGATGCTCCAGCTCGCGGATGATGCGCAGCGGGTCGTTGCCGCTCATGAACAGCGACGGCGCCGGGGTGAAACCGATGTGCCACGCTTCGGGCTCTTCTTCCTTGGGCTTGGCCACCACCACAGCGGCGGGGGCTTCGCCGGCGAGCACCGCGTTCAGGCGGGTATGCACGGCCTTGACCGCAGCCGGGTCGGCCGGAGTGCCATGTTCGGCTTCGCGCAGCAGGGCGCGCAGCACGTCGACCGAGCCAAGCATGGCGTCGACGGCATTGGGTTCGAGCTGACGCTTGTTGGAGCGCAACTCGTCCAGCAGCGTCTCCAGCACGTGGGTCAGGCCGGCGACGGCCTCGAACCCGAAAGTGGCTGCGCCACCCTTGATGGAGTGTGCGGCGCGGAACACCGAGTTGATGATTTCCGGGTCGCGGTTGCCCTCTTCAAGGGACAGCAACCCGGCCTCCATCGCGTCGAGCCCTTCGCGGCTTTCCTCGAAAAAGGTGGCGTGGAAACGTTGCAGGTCCATGCTCATGGGCGTGAGATCCGATGGTGAAGCGAGTAAGGATTAACCGAGAACTTTCTGCACGGTGGCGATCAGCTGTTCTGGATTGAACGGCTTGACCAGCCAACCGGTGGCACCGGCGGCCTTGCCTTCGGACTTCTTGTCGGCCGCCGATTCGGTGGTGAGCATCAGCATCGGGGTGAACTTGTAGTCCGGCAGCTGGCGCAGCTCGCGAATCAGCGAGATGCCGTCCATGTTGGGCATGTTCACGTCGGTGACTACCGCGTTGAAGCGCTGGCCCTTCGCGCGGCCCAGCGCAACGGCGCCGTCTTCGGCTTCTTCGACGGCAAAGCCGGCAGAGGTGAGGGCGAAAGAGACCATCTGGCGCATCGACGCCGAATCGTCCACCACCAAGATACGTGCGCTCATGCGGCGTTCTCCACAGATTTCAGGTTGTCATTGGATGCGGAAAGCCCGAGCGCGTCGGTGACGCCGAGCAGACGTGCCGCATCTCTAAAAGTGTCGTTGCAGCCATCGAATTCGGTGTGCAAACCGGCCTGGCGACGGCTCTGCACAAAGGCACAGAGCAACTGCACGCTGGCGGTGTGGATACGCCGGACTTCACCTGCGTCAAGCACCAGGTCGCCGTCCTTGGTGAGGAATCCGGCAAGCTTCTGCTTGAGGTCGGCGCTGGTCTCGATGCCGAGATCCTCACCCAATGTCACTGTGCTCATTGTTGCTCCGAACGGATGGTTCTATGCGTACTAACGGCGGAAGGTGGAAAAGCTTTAACGGTGAATCGGCGACACGCAGATTGCGCAAGCCCTGCGTTAATGCAGCAGGTGCGAGGCATCGAGCAGGATCATCGGTTGGTGGCCCAGACGTGCCACGCCGCGGAACAGGTTGTTGGAAATGCGGCACAGGCGCGCATTGTCCGGCGGCTCGATCTGGTGATCGGTGAGGCTGGTGACGTCTTCCACGGCCGACACGCGCAGGCCCATGGTTTCGCCGTTTTCTTCCAGCACCACTACGCGGGTGTGCAAGTCCATGTCCACCGGCGACGAGCCCAGATGCACGCCCAGATCGATCACTGGGACCACCTGGCCACGCAGGTTCATGATGCCGAGCATCGCGCTGGCAGTGCCGCGCAGTGGCAACAGCGGCACCGGCAAGACCACTTCCTGCACCTTGAGCAATTCCAGCGCGTAGGTCTGTTCGCCGCAGCGCAGACGCAGCCAGCGGGTGCTGCGTTCGCTGGCGCGACGCTCGGCATGGATCTTGTCGGCCTGGCCGGGCGCAAGCAATGCCTGCAGGCCTTGCGGATAGACCGGGGCAGGCGCGGTGCGTGGCGGTGCCGGTGCCGGTGCCGGCGTGGGCGCTGCACGCGGTGCCGGTGCAGGCACTGCGACCGGCGCCGCCTCTAGCCCGAAAGCCGGATCGGCATCCATTTCTGCCAGCAGATCGGCAGTCAGCAGGTCAACCGAAGACGACGCGGTTCCGAAGGCGGGATCGGCGTCCATCTCGGCCATCAGATCGGCCGTGCTCATGAAGGCACTGGGCGCGGCCGGGGCGAACGCCGGGTCGGCATCCATTTCGGCCAGGAAATCGGCGGCGATGTCGGCCGCGCTCGGTGCAGCAACCACCGGCGGCCCGAATGCCGGGTCGGCGTCCATTTCGGCGAGGAAATCGGCGGCGATGTCGGCCGCGCTCGGTGCAGCAACCACCGGCGGCCCGAATGCCGGGTCGGCGTCCATTTCGGCCAGAAAATCTGCGGCAATGTCGGCGGCGCTCGGTGCTGCAACCACTGGCGGCCCGAACGCCGGGTCGGCGTCCATTTCGGCGAGGAAATCGGCGGCAATGTCGGCGGCACTCGGCGTGGCAATCACGGGCGCACCAAGTGCCGGGTCCGAACGCATGTCGGCCAGCAGATCGGCGGCGATGACTTCCGGCGTTGCAGCGACGGGAGCTGGCGCTTCGGCGACAGCGACGTCCGAATCTTCGCTCATGGCAAGCGCGGCGGCGGGTTCGGCGGCCGGGGTTGCAGCGACAGGCGTGCTCGTGACGGCGTCGGGCATCTCCACGCCGGCATCGTGCAACAGCCCTTCCAGGTAATCGTCCAGCTCACCGTTGGCGGTGTGGTTGCTCATGCGGCTTGCTCCATACGCATCGCGTCATCGGCCAGCACCCATTCCAGCGCGCGGCGATAGGCGGACAGGCCGCGGCCCTGATAATCGGCGCCGGTGGCGGGGACGGTCAGTGCGGCGGCATTGCAAATTCGGGTGTCCATCGGAACGGCGTCTTCCCACACCACCGGGCCGTAGGTGGTCTGCATTTCCTTGAGCGTTTCGTTGCCGGCGCGTGTGCGACGGTCGAACAGGGTCGGCAGGATCGACACCGGCAGCTCGCGACGACGCGAGCGCTGCACCATGTCGGCGGTGCGCACCATGCTGGCAAGGCCATGCAATGCGAGCGGCTCGGCCTGGGTCGGCACCACCACGCGATCGCAGGCGGCCAGTGCGTTGATCATCAACAGGCCGAGCGTGGGCGGGCAGTCGAGCAGGATGTAATCGTGTTGGCCGGCGTGGCGAGTCATCGCGTTTTGCAATGCCAGGCCCAAGCCGGGCTGATTGGCGCTACGGCGTTCCAGCGTGGCCAGTGCGGCTTGGGCGCACACATACGACAGGCCGGGGATGGCACTTTCGTGCGCCAGGCTGGCCAGGTCGCTCGGCGGGGTGCCAAACAGGTCCAATACCCCGCGCGGCGGCGGGTCGACCGCCACGCCGAACGCGCGGGTGAGCGAGGAGTGCGGGTCGAGGTCGATCAACAACACCCGATGCCCGAGCGCGGCCAATCCGCGACCCAACGCCAGCGTCGTGGTGGTCTTGCCTACGCCGCCCTTTTGGTTGGCGATTGCCCAGATACGCATCTCACTGCACTCCTTCAATTACGGCGGGGACGGAACTTGTGCCGCTTTCGGTGGTGACGGCCGTTTGGCCGCCGTCTGACTTGGGAAGCTTTGGCGCCCCGGCGGCGGTCGCATGCAACTGCGATGGCGGATCGGGTGCGAGTGAGCCAGCTGAGTCAGCGAGTATGATCAACACCACACGCCGGTTCGCATTCCGTCCCGCCTCGGTTGTGTTATCGGCACGTGCGCGGAATTCTCCATAGCCGACCATCGCCAATCGTTGCGGGGCGATGCCATCGTCGGCAAACAGGTGCACTACGCTGGCCGCACGCGCCGCCGACAGCTCCCAATTGGAAGGAAACTGCACGGTAGCGATGGGCTGGTTGTCGGTATAGCCCTCCACACGCACGCCGTTGGGCGCATCGCGCAACACCGACGCCAATGTCGACAGCGTTCCGCGGGCGCCGCCGGCCAGGGTGGCCGAGCCGGTGCCGAACAGGATGTCGCTGTTGATCTCCACCTCGATCCACAGATCGTTGCGGCGGATGGTGATGAGTTTCTTGTCGATCAGCGGCGACAGCGTCTTGCTCAACTGCTGCTCCACCGCATCCATCTGACGCTGCGCGCGTGCCAGCTGGGTCTGATTGCGCAGCGACACCGGCATGCGCATCTGTGCGGCCATCGACGGCAGCAGGGTAGGGTCGGTGGGGCCGTTGGACGCAGCCATCGGTGCGCCGGCCTTGATCACCGACGGACGGTCGTAGTCGGCGCCCAGGCTCTGGGTCTTGCCCAGTTGCACCGGGCTGGCGTTGGTGGAGGAGCCACCGAACGCACTGGTCAGTGCCTGCGCCATGACCTTGTATTTGCCCTCGTTGAGCGAGGAGATGGCGTACATCACCACAAAAAACGCCAGCAGCAAGGTCATCAGGTCGGCGTACGGAATCGCCCACGCTTCGTGGTTGCCATGTTCTTCGTGGTGTTTGCGACGACGGGCCATGACGGGACTAATGCAAGTAGCCTGCCAATTTCGACTCGATGTTGCGCGGGTTCTCGCCTTGGGCGATTGCAATCAGTCCTTCGATGGCCATTTCGCGCTCGTTGGTGCTGCAATGGATCACGCTCTTGAGCTTGGCTGCCACCGGCAGAAACAGCAGATTGGCCGAGGCAATGCCGTAAATGGTGGCGGTGAAGGCCGCCGCGATGCCATGGCCGAGCATGGCCGGGTCGGCCAGATTCTTCATCACCGCCATCAGGCCGAGTACCGCGCCGATGATGCCCAGCGTGGGCGCATAGATGCCCATGCCTTCGAACACCTTGGCGGCGGCAAGATCCTGACGCTCCTGGTTATCGACTTCGATTTCCAGCATATGCCGCATGGATTCGGGCTCCACGCCGTCAACCAACATCTGCAGGCCCTTGCGCAGGAAGGCATCGCTCTGGCGCGGCAATTGGTCTTCCAGGCCCAGCAGGCCCTGACGGCGCGCGATGTTGCTCCATTCCACGATCCGCGCCACCAGCTGCGGGCGATCGCTGGCCGGCGGCTGGATCACCCAGCGCAAGATTTTGAAGGCGCGCCGGAAAACCGCCGGCGAGGTATGCAGCAGGATCGCCGCCACTGTTCCGACGATCACGATGACGAAGGCAGCCGGCGACCACAGCGACGAGATGCCGGCGCCCTTCAACACGCTGCCGCCCACGATCGCAACGATCGCCAGCACCAGTCCGATAATGCTCAATCTGTCCATGCATGCGGTATCGGCCCAGGCGCGGCGGACTTGATAGATGCGCCTGGTTGGCGCGCCAGAAAGTTGTCGTTCTGGGGGATGGGTCTTCGAACTGCCAACTTGGCTGCGGGCGATAGCACGGTGCGGGGCCGGTTGCTTGGTCGTAAAGGGTCGCGCTGAACTCGGTGACACCTAGCGTTGGACCCGCTTTTACGGTGGCTGAGAGAACACACGCCTGCGCGGTTTTAAGCCCCTCTCCCCTTGGAAGAGGGTTCGGGCGAGGGTACCTCCAGGGGCGGCTTTCGGCCGCCGGCTTCGGTGAGGGCGCCAGCGAGGCCGGGAATCGTCTCTTCCAACTCCACAGACGTCCTGTGTGAGTCGCCGTCGCGGCACATCCTTGCGATGGCGACGGCAGCCACGCGGCGAATGGTGTCCATGTCCTGGAATAGGCCAAAACGCATGGCGAACCTGCTTGTCGCTGAGCTCGGTTGCAAATGATGGGGAGAGTGCAGGCGCTTCGGTGAACCGCTTGCGCCTGGTTTTAGGCGAGGCGTGTTGAGGGCCGCGATGAAGCCGTTGCTGCGACAAGCAGGCTGTGCCGCATGCAAGCGTGGCGAGCCCGACCGCCCATCGTTGCGCTTGCAAGGCTGCAGCCTGCTGCGCGGCAGAATGCACTGACGGATGGGCTGTGATACTTAGTTTTTCAATCGCATTAGAACGATCTAATCGCAGCTGCGCAGCAGGGGAGAGAAGAGGAGGGAAACCGGGTCGCCGCAACGGCGCCGGATATTTTTGCATCACGCGCGCGGTGTTCTTGTCCGATCGTTGGATCGATACAAAGCCGCCGAAGCCGATCACTATTGGGAGAGCATGATCGAAATGAACTGCATGCCATTCGCACGCAACCGCAGCACGCTGTTCGCCGGTATCGCCATCGCCTTGTTCGCTAGCGCCGCCACCACCACCGCCGCCGCCCAGCAGGCCGACGGCACGCCGGCGCCCACGGGCCAGGCCGCGTTGCAGGCCACGGACCTGGACGCGGTGACGGTGACCGGCTACCGCTACGCGATCGAAAAAAGCCTGGAGCAGAAGCGCAACGCCAACGCCGTGGTCGATGTGATCACGGCCGAGGACGTGGGCAAGTTCCCCGACAAGAACGTGGCCGATGCGCTGCAGCGCGTGCCCGGCGTGGTCATCAGCCGCGACGGCGGCGAAGGCAAGAACGTCAGCGTGCGCGGTCTGTCCTCGGAGCTGGTGCTGACCGAATTGAACGGCAACTACATCGCCACCGCCGAGTCCAACGGCGACCCGACGCGCTCGTTCAACTACACGCTGCTGCCGTCGAACCTGCTGGGCAGCGCGGAGTTGTACAAGACACCGGAAGCGCGCATCGACGAAGGCGGCATCGGCGGCACGGTGATCCTGCAGACGCGGCGCCCGCTGGAACTGGAGCCAAACTCCGGCTTCGTCTCCGCCGAGGGCACCTGGTCCGATACCAGCAAGAAGACCGACGGCCAGTTCTCCGGTTCGTACTCCTGGCACGACAAGGACAACCGCTTCGGTGTCTTCGTTGGCTACACGCAGCAGAAGCGCACCGCGCGCACGCTCAATGCCAGTACCGAGAGCTGGCAATGGTACGGCCTCGACGAAGTCGGCGCG
This sequence comes from Xanthomonas vesicatoria ATCC 35937, assembly GCF_001908725.1. NCBI lineage: Bacteria > Pseudomonadati > Pseudomonadota > Gammaproteobacteria > Lysobacterales > Lysobacteraceae > Xanthomonas > Xanthomonas vesicatoria. The sequence goes on from NZ_CP018725.1 coordinate 247,636, forward strand.
GCGGTGGACGTGAACGGAAATCCGTCGGACTTCAATGCCAACTGGTGGGGCGGGACCGGTTTCTGGAACCAGGACGGCGACTACGCCACCGGTTTCATGATGCCGACGGCAGTGAGCCTGGGCGCCAAACGCGAGGAGCGCGAGCGCAAGGGTGGGCAGCTGACCTTGCAGTTCAAGCCGACCGACGACCTGACGCTGACCGCGAACTACTTCCGCTTCGACCTGTCGCAGAACTCGCAGACCAATACCATCAAGATTCCCGAATGGAACATCGCCCGTTACAACGGCGACGGCAACTGGCGCGGCGGCCGTCTGCTCGACCGGCTGCAGTTCGATCCCAGTGGCACGATTGTCACCGGCGCCGCCTACAGCCTGCGTCCGGGCAAGACCTACTACTGCAGCGAGGCGGAGGCCGCCGCGGCCGGCCTGCCGCCGGGCGGCTGGGGCTCGGACGACTGCACGGTGCCCACGCCGCAGATCACCGGCAGCTACAACATCGAAAAATCGCAGTCGCAGACGGTGGACCTGGGCGGCGAATGGCGTGGCGATCAGGTGGACGTGGCGTTCAAGGCCGGCCGCACCTGGGCCAAGGGCGGGCCGGAGCTGCAGTTTTCCCTGCCGATCAAGCCGCGCCTGCAGAACGCCGACGGCAGCTGGACCAACGGCAACTTCGCCAGCGCCTGGGACCTGACCGGCACGCCGTCCATGACGTTCTCGCCGGAGCTGATGCAAAACCTGCGCGACGGCATCCTGCAGGTCGACCTCGGCTCGACCGGCTCGTCGTGGACCCGCAACACCAATCAGCAGCAGTACGCACAGATCGATACCACCTGGCATTTCGACGGCGAGGTCTTCGACTCGCTGCAGTTCGGCATCAAACGGCGCGACGGCGGCATCCACCGCAGTACCGGCAACAACTACTGGGTGTGCCCGGGCACCGATCCAAGCGACTACGACAACCGTTACTGGAACGGGCGCTGCAATGCCATTGCCACGCAGTTCTCGCCGGGCCTGCTGTTCGCGCAGGACAACCTGGCCGGTGGCGTCAACGCCAGCGCGTTCCCGGCGATCAACTTCCCGGGCTACATCGGCTACTTGAACCAAACCTACGGCGCGATGCAGACCCGCAGCGAAGACAACTTCGTCTACAACGTCGACGAAGAGATCTATTCCAGCTACCTGCAGCTCAACTTCCACACCGAGCGGTTGCGCGGCAACGTCGGCGTGCGGGTGGCGCGCACCGGCCAGCGTGCCGAGTCCACCGACAAGGTGACCGCCTACAACGACTACTTCTTCGACGGCGCCGACGGCAATCCGCTGGCCTGCCAGCAGGGCGCCGCCACGCCCGGCGGCGCGCCGGCCGATACCTATTGCGGCACAGAAGGCTACTGGCGTTTGGCCGACAGCGTGCAACGCACCGAGTCGTTCGTGGTGAGCGGGCTGGACCGCAACTACACCGACGTGCTGCCGAGTTTCAACCTGGCCTACGACCTGACCGAAAACCTGTTGCTGCGCGCGGCAGCGTCGAAAGTAATCGCACGTCCCAGCTACAACGACATCGCCGCGCCTGGCAGCCTGGAGTTTTACAGCCCCGAGTACGTGGCCGACCGGCGCCTGACCGGCGGTGCCAGCGAGCAGGGCTGGTACGGCTCCGGCAGCAACAAGAACCTGGAGCCGTACAAGGCCAACCAGTTCGACCTGGGGCTGGAATGGTATTTCCTGCCGGGTTCGGTGGCGGGTGTGGGGCTGTTCCGCAAGAACGTGGAGAACTTCGCGGTCGACGTGATCAGCGACGTCAACATGATGGTCGACGGGCAACCGGTCACCGTGCAGAACTACAGCACCCAGGCCGGCGGCCAGGACGCGGTCTCGCAGGGTGTGGAGCTGTACGCGCAGCACACGCTGCCGTTCGGACTTGGTGTGCAGTTCAACTACACCTACAACGACGCCAGCAAGGCGGCGGTGCGGCTGGAAGACGGTACCGAGGCCGGCAAGACCTCCATGCCGGGCAGCGCCAAAAACCAGACCAACCTCACCGTCTTCTACGAAGCCGACAGCCTGCTGCTGCGCGCCTCGTACAACCGCCGCGGTGAGCTGGTGCAAGGCCTGGTCAACGGGCTGAACGTCTTTGAGGAGCCGTACTACCAGATCGATGTCAATGCGGCCTACAACATCACCCCGGCGCTCAGCCTCACCGCCTCGGTGCTGAACCTGACCAAGCAGGAGTCCCGCTCGCACCTGGGCGAGGACACCCGCGCCCGCTTCTATACCGGCGGCTACACGGGCCGGCTGGCGTACCTGGGGCTGACCTACAAGTTCTAGGCGCCAACGTTTAGCGCCCATGCCTGCCGCGTGGCGGTATGGGCGCGACAGTAAAGAAGTGAACCTGGAACCGTTATTTGCAAGCGTTCCAGCTTGCGTGAGACCGGTTCCATCGGCCAGCGTCTGACCAACGCCTCGCGGCCGACGCGCAGTGTTGAGTAGAGCTTGGGGTCCAGCCGACATCCGTGTAAAAATGACTTGCAAAATCCAATTTTTCTCGTAAAAACATGACGTTGCCAGATAAAAGGCTTCCACCGGCTCCACTACCTGAGGGTCGGCAGGATTCATGTAAAAAGCTACCCCAAAGTGAGCTAACTTGCTGTCAGACAAGAACTTTTTCACAGATTCTTGCCGACCCTCTATCGCCGATGGTCAAATTGCTAGAACTTTTTCCACCACTTGCTTTTCTTTTTCTTCTGTTCGATGGGCCGTTCGGGAGCTTGCCTGACGCTGCTTTCTGCTGGAGCTTGCTCCGCTTGGGCAAGACGATCCCTGATGAGGCCGCGGTCTGGTTCGATATCACGCAGGTCTCTGCCGCCCGCGTAGTCGAAGGTGCCGTCGATCACCCTGTGAGCCAGCGTCTCTATTCCGGTCAGCACATGATCGCCGCAGGAATAACCGTCCGGCTGTATCGCGGTGGGCATTTCCTGAGTTTGCTCATGATCAAGGCCAAGGTGGTAGGCCGCCATGTCGGCAAGGTAGCGTTGCTGGGGCTGCGTCTGTGCCATGGAATCGTAGTAGTAGGCTGCAACGGCGTCCTCGTTACGACGGTCGACGACGAGCAATGACCAGTGCGCGTTGGGCTGATTGATCGGCAGGAACACGATAGGTGGGGCTTCGTCTCCGACAAGAAGGCGCCGTGCGCGGGACTGCTGGTCTGGATCTGTGGAACTCAGCATGGCCACTACCTGTGAGTCGGCAAAGTGGAGTAAATGGGCATTGGGCTGTCCTCTCAATCGACGAGCGAGGTCGTCGGTGTAGGCGCGCAGATGTCCATCTTGCAGCCACGAAGTGGCCGTCACTGGAGGAAGCTCGGGGTCTGGGACGTCCTGGGGCGACGGCAGATTGTCCACATCGATCCTCTCGGGACTCATGGCCGAGTGCCCCACGGGAGTCTGCGTGCTGTAGTCCCAAAGCTCCTCTTCTTCCTGGGGGGTGTTGAGGTCGAATTCGCGATAACCATAGTTCTGCCTATAGTCCAAGGACTCGAGATCATCGAAGGTGGAACTCGATGCTTCGGGCTGGGCTGGCCATGCAGGATAGGAAGAACCCGCCGAAGTATCGGGATGCCATTCACCTGATGCGTTCTGCGGCCAACCGCCATAGGGGGTGGGCGGCAACTGCCAACCACCAGAGGGGGTGGGCGGCAATAGGGGCGAATAGGAAGAATCCGCCGGAGTATCGGGATGCCACTCACCTGATGCGTTCTGCGGCCAACCGCCATGGGGGGTGGGTGGCAACTGCCAACCACCAGAGGGGGTGGGCGGCAATAGGGACGAATAGGAAGAATCCGCCGGAGTATCGGGATGCCACTCACCTGATGCGTTCTGCGGCCAACCGCCATAGGGGGTGGGCGGCAACTGCCAACCACCAGAGGGGGTGGGCGGCAATAGGGACGAATAGGAAGAATCAGCCGGAGCATCGGGATGCCACGTTTCTTCTGGCCGATGGAAGGCCTGAGTGGGACTGTATGGAGGCAGGTCCGGTTGTTGATAACGAAGTCTGAAATTGGCGCGAATTGCCGCCTGGATGCCTTCGGATGCTCCTGAAATCACGGCTTCACCCAGAGGAGTCAGTTCGCCGGTTTCCTGGTCGACCATTTCTTCCAGCCTTGCTTGTGATAAATATCCGCTTCTTGCGTCTTCGATACTGTACGCTCTATTGCTGAATTTTCTTGAAATTTCAAGGAGCAAATCTGGGTCTTGATGGAGGGTCCGGAATACGCCTTTTAGAGGCTTGCTTTGAGCGGCCAAGGTCAGTTTGCGCCTCTCGCTTGCTAGAACAAATCTTTTCTTCTGATCTGGGGTGATGTATGGAAGGATGTTACGTAGCGTCTTGCCAAATGAGCCATCACCATGCAAGTAATTAGAGAATGCCACAGCCGGTGGCACTTTCCCTAATGCTTCATATATTGGTAGATATTCTATAATTTCGTTGATCTTGCGTTGGGCCACGTCTGTGGCTTCAGCTTTGGCTTTGGCCGTGGTTTCGGCTTCGGCTTTGGCTTTGGCCGTGGTTTTGGCCGTGGTTTTGGCTTTGGCCGTGGTTTTGGCTTTGGCCTTGGTTTCGGCTTTGGCTTTGTCTTTGGCTTGGGCAATGCGATCCAAGGCCCATTGGCTCAGCACAATGTTTCGACTGCACTGCGTCTCCAGTCGGCTCAGCGCAATTTCTCGATATTCAGCATCCGCAGAATGCTCAATTCGTCTTATTATTTGATGTATGACTTGGTCGCGTTGACCTTCATTCAATTCCTGAAGCATCTGCCTGCCACTTACATGTGACAGGCCACTGTCTGCCAAAAAGCGAGAAAAACCTGTAAATCTTCTTTGTAGCGCGCGCATGTCTTTGTTATCGCCATAGGCGCCGATTAGTTCTAATATTTCTGAGTAATCCGTATGGGTTTCGGAGGTCGACGCGGCTGCCCGCATCCGATGGACTGAGGCATCGGCATGCACTTGCGTGGAATTTCTTCGCGGGAGGGATTCAAGCAGCGGATGCATGTTATAACCCGCGCCGTGGTTTTCGCTGTGTTCTTCAGGGGGCGGAGAATTGCGGTGATCATCCGCCGCTTCCGTCATTTCGCGATATTTTTTATAGTCAAAATTAAATAGTGCGTCCATTATTTAAAGTGAAAAGTCCGGTGGGGATTGATACTATTGAACATTCCCGATGTAATTAAATCGCTAAAAGCGAATAGTTTTTCTCGGCAGCGATCTTCCCGTGTCGCGGTCTGGCGTGAATCGCTGGCTGATCACCCGCCTGCCGGCATTGCACCGGCTGCGATGGCGCTTTCGGGTTCTCCAACGGGGCGCGGTGGCAGCTGCTGCGCCAGAAGTTGTTCCAGCGTGCTCAGGCGCACCTTGGCCCGCAAGGTGTCCGCCTCGGCGCGTTTCCGGCGCTGACGCTCTTCGACCAACTCGGTCCGCGCCACAGCCAGTTCGGCGCGCACGCCTTCCAGCGAGTGGACATCTTGGGTCCAGCGCGCCTGCAGGGCTTGGTGCTTGGCGGCCGTCAGGCGCAGCGCGTCGTGCTCGTGTTGCTGGGCATCCGCCCGCTGGCGTGCCTGCGCCAGTTCACGCTCCAGGCGGGTCTGGCGTTCCAGCCACTGGCCGTTCTCCCGGTTGAGCTGCATCAGGTCGTGGTTCTTGGCGGTCAGCGCCTCGTTGGCCTGCCGCAGGGCGACCTGCAACTCCTGCACTTGGTGCGCGTGCCGACGCGACCGTGATTGGGTCAGGTGCACTTATCAGGCGACGGCGCTCGGCTTGCGTGTCCGTATGGAACTGCGCTAGCGGCGCGCACATCCGCGCGAGGCGCGCCAGCGTGTATTGACACGCCAGACCGCGTACTTGCAATCTAGGCCCAAGGAGCGTCGAAACTCCTCACGTAGCGGTACCCACCTCCGTCAAACCGGTGGGTTTTTTGTGCCTGCATCCTGCAGGTACAAGCCGATGCAATGCCTGCGTCGGGAGGGCGGCTAATACAACACCCGCAAGGGGAATATGCCCGCCGGCTACGTGCGGTTTCGAACCTCCCGACATCCCGTCGCCGTTGGCGGCGGTTCTTGGGTTGTTCCAGGAGGGCGTTGCCATGTCTACCGCACTATCCATACCGGCATCTATGCCGGTTGATCTGTTGCCAGCCTCTGCTCACCGCCTGCGGTGGGATATGGGCGATGTGCTGCGCAGGCTCGACGCAAGCACAGCTTTTGAGGAGGCGAGAGACCATACCGCGCATCCGCTGAGTCGCCAGCCCGGTGTATTGCCGCACACCTCGCGCCGCCTGTCGGCACGCAGGGCTGTGCCATTGCAGCAGTACGTCGCTGCAACCATCACCCGCTATCACCCGGAGGCGCCATGACACGCCGCCGCCCACCCAAGGCATCTACCAGCGCACGGCCCACCCGCGCGCGTACACGCCCCGCGCCACCCAAGCGGGTGCAGTGGGTCGTGGTGGAACCCGACCGCACCAAGCTGCCACCGATGCTGCCGCCCGACCCGGACGCCTCGCCGCAAGGCCCCGGCACGCTACGCGCACCCCGCCGCGCCCGCCGCCCGCGCCAATGCACCGTCAGCTACACCCATTACCCCGGCGCCCACGACCACGGCGGCGACCAGCACGTGCCCCACGTCCGCCTCAGCGGCCTATGGCTGGAACAACTGGGCTTTGCCATCGGCACCAAGCTGCGCATCACCGCCAGCGAAGGGCAGCTGCTGATGGAGGTGTTGCCGCCGGTAGAGGTGCCGGTCAAGCCGCGCAGCGTGCGGCGATGATGCGGCGGCTGCCAGACCCCTTGCGATTGACCTCGGTGCCGGATGCCACTAGCGTCCCAGCCACACCAGCGCACAACGGACGCTTCATGATCGCGCGCCCTCTCTACGCCTTGCTCGCCACCCTCGCTCTGGGCGCGTGCGCCCACACGGCGGCCACCCCAGCCCCGGCAACCTTCACGGAGACATCTGCCACGCGTTCATACAACCCTGACGCTGTGCCGCCTGGTAAGCCCACTGCGGAGAATTTGCTTGGACAGCTGCTTGCCTTGATCGAGGGCAGCCAGACCATCTACGACTTCACTCCCGAGCGTCTGAATTCGGCGATGGGGCAGGCGGTTCAGTTCGTGGAAGACGATGAACGCCGATACCGCGCTTTTGGCCCGCTCACCAAAGAGTGGAGTTACGGCTTTGGTGTCGATGAAACCAAGCTCGATGGACGCTGGTTCGAATTTCGTTTTGATCGCAATGTGGCTGGCGCATCGCCCCCGATGACCGAGATCTGCGGCCTGGACTTCGACCGCTTCACCCAGCACCTGGAACAAATTGGATTCACGCGCGAGCGCAACATCGTCGAGGACGGCCGCTGGATGAGTGACTTCTTCAGGCGCCCAGGCATGCGTGTAGAGGTCTTCCCACGAGGCGAGGCCGCGCACCCGCAAGAGTTGGTGGCGCACAAATGCGTCGAATGGGTCTACATCCGATAAGCTGAGGTAGCGGACATGTCACTCAGCCCTGGAGTTGTGACCCACCCCCGAAAAACCGTGCCAACGTAAAGTAGAGACTTCGCCCCGCATGGGCCCCGTGGATCACGAGGAATCAGGCGATGAAGAAGTCGCGTTTTACCGAAGAGCAGATCGCGTACGCGCTCAAGCAGGTCGAGCTGGGGATGGCGGTTGGCGAGGTGTGCCGCAAGATGGGCATCGCCGAGGCGACGTTCTATGTGTGGCGCAAGAAATACGGTGGGCTTGGCCCCTCCGAACTGAAGCGCCTGCGCGTGCTGGAAGAGGAAAACCGCAAGCTCAAGCAGCTGGTTGCCGACCTGAGCCTGGACATGGCGATGCTCCAGGAGGTGGTCACAAAAAAACTCTAAGGGCGCCACAGAAGCGCAGCTGGGTTGCCCGCTTGAGAGAGCGCTTCGGCGTGAGCGAACGACGCGCATTGCGGATCGTGGCGATGTCGCGCTCGGCGTTTTCGTACAAGGCCAAGGCGCGCGACTGCAGCGCCATCCGCTTGCGGATGCGCCAGATCACGCAGACGCGCATCCACTATGGCTGCGAACGGGTGTTGGTGATGCTGCGGCGCGAAGGCTGGCGGGACAACCACAAGCGGGTGCATCGCATCTACAAGGAAGAAGGCCTGTCGTTGCGGCATTGTCGCCCGCGACGTAGTCGCAGTAGTCGTCGCCGGCAACCGATCAAGGTGGCCGCGGCGCCGAACACGCTGTGGGGCATGGACTTCGTCAGTGACACGCTGTTCGATGGACGTCGCTTCCGGCTGCTGCCGGTGCTGGACCACTTCACGCATGAGTGCCTGGATATCGTCGTAAATCAGTCCTTGGGCGCTGACGATGTCGCCGACGCAGTGGCGCGGCTGGTCGCTCAACGAGGCAAGCCGGAAGCGATCAAAGTGGATAACGGCAGTGAGTTTGCCGGCAAGGTGATGGACCGCTGGGCCTATGAGAACGGCGTAGAGCTGGACTTTTCCCGACGTGGCACGCCGACGGACAACGCGATGGTGGAAAGCTTCAACGGCCGGCTGCGACAGGAGTGTCTGAACGAGCATTGGTTCTTGTCCCTAGCCGATGCACGGAGCAAAATCGAAGCGTGGCGGCGCTTCTATAACGAGGAGCGCCCCCACAGTGCACTGGCATAGAAAACCCCTGCGGAATTCGCCCGAGAACACGGGTCCCAAGCGAATTCCCTGGCGCCGAAAGAGGTCGAAATCTCTATCGACTGATGGCCCTGCTATCGGGGGTGGGTCAGTTGTCAGGCCTCATAAAGCAATGCGTGCATAGGGCATTGGGGGTACTTGAGAGGCGTGCATGACACGATGACATTGAAAAACTGTCAAAATTCCCCCTGTAGCACCAACACTTATTGGAGAAAGGCCGTGCGCCTTGCAAACGATCCAATGCGCTTTGCACTCACGGCATTGATTACCTGCCTGATCGCTGGCTGCAGCCTGCAACCGCCGCCTGCAAACGTGCCTATCGCAAAGGAGCAGATAGAGATGAGAACGGTCGTCCCGTTGGTACGGAGTTTGACCCCACATGATCGTGGGCCTACAGAGCTGGAATTCGATGTGCCCGCACTGCCCGACGACGCGACTCCTCCCGTTTTCATCGGTGTGCGGATCACCGGTGTCGATCCAACTGCCGTCTCCCAAAGTGCTGACAGGCTGATTAGCGCTGGTGTTTCGGCCGAGCTCCACTTGGAGCGTATTGAACCATTCGGTCCGGTCTCCGTGGAATTGCAGCGTAGTCAGCGTGTGGGAGTAGGTCAGCAGGCGTCCATTCCCTTGTCAGCTGATGGTATGGCTCCTGGTCTGTTCGCTTTTGATGCTGACGGTACGACGCTGCAAGACGCCGGTTTGTCTACTGAACAGACCGCGTCCAGGGAGTTGGCGTTCGGCTATAGCAATGCTGTCCAGCCAGGCCGTTATCGGCTCAAACTGCGCTTTGATCAGAACGCCGAGGCGCTGGTTGCGGCTAATGCTCAACTTCTTGTCGCTTACACCTACAAGGGAAAGTGAGGGGAATGAGCATGGATGATCATGAAAAGCGCTATGCAGTCACTGTCTACGTCGCTGCCGCAGGTACGCCGTTGATGGCCGGAGGCACATCCTTCGGTGGCCATATGTACTACTCGATTGACGACTGAACGACTGTCAAAAGTTATGGGTTCTCGCCCATCAAGCATGGCGAGGCTAGCGGGCCAGGAAAAGTTTCGTTCAATGACGTCGATACCTACCAAAAACCATATTACTCACGCACGATGGAGATCGATAAGGCGCAGTATGAAAAGCTGGAGGCCTTCGGCGCGGCCCCTGCTAAGCACGGGTTCAATATGGAATATCACGGTGCTAAAAACAGTTGTATCGACTTCACATGGGATGCGCTCAATCACGCCGGACTGCACCGGAAGACAAAAGATGGAGTTGATAAAGGCTTTGAGGGGGATATCAGACCCGTAGAAAACGTAGATGATATCAAGAGCATTCCTGCTCCTGTGCCTAAAAGTGAGTTGAATAAGGAGCACAACAATCCGAAGCCCAAACAGGAACTTTGGCAAAAGGTGATTGGTGAGGCGCAGCCGCCCGGTGAGCAGGTATCTCCATTACAGGAAGTAACACAGCTCGCGAGAGTGCTGCCAACAGATCCGCTGCATCATCAAGCAGAAGAAGCCGTTCGCCGCCTTGAGCAAGGTCTCGGCCGCGAGTACGACGACAACAGCGCACGGCTGGCAGCAAGCAGCGCGTATTTAGCCAAAGAGAACGGGCTGTCGCGAATCGATCATGTTGTGCTGAGCGAGAACACCAAGTCCGTGCGACAGGGTGAGAACGTTTTCGTTGTGGAAGGCGCGTTGAACGACCCCGCCCACAAGATGGCGCATATGAAGACGAGTGATGCGATTGCGCAGCCCGTCGAGCAATCCTTTGCGCAATTACAGGCCTTGGGCGAAACTCAGCGCCAACAGCAATCCCAGCAGCAGGATCAACAGCGAGAGCAGTCGATTGCGCCTCAACACCGGATGGTGTGAGGGCTAGTGAAATAACGGTTCCAGGTTCACTTCCACGGCAGCCTGACCTTCGCCAAGCCATCGCGCCCATGCCTGCGCGCGTAGCGACATAGATCGGCAGCGATGTTGGTAGTGAAACGACAACGGCCGCAGTACGCGGCCGTTGTCGTTAGATCAGGCAACCAGGATCGTCTTGACGATTCCCGATTCCCGATTCCCGATTCCCGATTCCCGAGAATCAATGATCGCTGGAGCGCAATCCATCCACATCCAGGATCAGTGCCATGCGGCCATCGCCGATCAGGGTGGCGCCGGCGTAGCCGGGCAGGCCGCGTAATGCGCGGGGCAGGGGCTTGATCACCACTTCCTCGCGGCCGCGGACCTGGTCCACCACCAGGCCGAAGCGGGTTTCGCCGGCCTGCAGCAGCACCACGGTCAGTAGCGGCGGTTGTTCGGCGGGTACGCCCAGCCAGCGGCGCAGGTCGATCAGGGGCAGGGTGTGCGAGCGGCGGTCCAGTACGGCGCGGCCGTCGAACCAGCCCAGCGAGGTCTGCGGGGCGTGCAGCACTTCCACCACGCGGGCCAGCGGCAAGGCGTAGACCGCTTCGCCGGCCTGCACCAATAGCGTAGGCAGGATCGCCAGGGTCAGCGGCACGCGGATCATGAAGCGGCTGCCACGGCCCAGTTCGGACTGGATCTGGATCTGCCCGCTCAACTCGCGGATGCGTGACTGCACCACGTCCATGCCAACGCCGCGGCCAGAGATATCGGTGACCTCGGCCTTGGTCGAGAAGCCCGGCATGAAGATCAGATGCAGACATTCGTCGGTGCTCAGACGTGCCGCCGCTTCGGCGTCGATCAGGCCCTTGCCGCGCGCGATTTCGCGCAGCCGCTCCGGGTCGATGCCGGCGCCATCGTCCTGGATTTCGATGCTGACGTAGTCGCCTTCCTGCTGCGCGGACAGGCGCACGTGGCCACTACGCGGTTTGCCGGTGGCTTCGCGCAGGGCCGGCGATTCGATGCCATGGTCGATGGCGTTGCGCACCAGGTGCACCAGCGGGTCGGCCAGGGCTTCGACCAGATTACGATCGAGCTCGGTTTCGGCACCGATCAGTTCCAGCTCCACTTCCTTGGACAGCGTGCGCGCAACGTCGCGGGCCACCTTGGGGAAGCGCGCGAACACCTTGCTCACCGGCTGCATGCGGGTGCGCATGACTGCGGTCTGCAGGCGGGCGGTGGCGATGTCCAGCGTGCTGACCGCGCGGTCGAGTTCTTCATCGCGCAGACGGGTACGCAAGGTCTTCAGACGATTGCGCGAGAGCACCAGTTCGCCGATCAGGTTGACGATGGCGTCCAGGCGCTTGGTGTCCACGCGCACGGTCTGCTCGGCTTCGGCACCGCCTTTGGCGGCACCTTTCGGTGCGGCCTTGGCGCCCGGTGCCGGCGCAGCATGGCCGTCGTCGTGCACTGGCGCAGCAGCGGCTGCCTTGGGCGCGGCCTTGACCGCTGGCGGGCCGCTCTTGGCGTCGAACTGCGCGATCAGCGACGCCGGTGCATGCGGCACGGGTTCGCCCGAACCCATCGCATCCAGCATGGCCTGCAGATAGTCCAGCGATTGCTGCGCGGCATCGAAATGATGCGCCTGCAGCACCGCCTGGCCCGAGCGTGCCATGCCGAGGGTTTCTTCAGCGGCGTGGCACAGTTCCACCATGGGTTTGATCGCCAGAAAGCCGGCGCCGCCCTTGAGCGTGTGGAAGCCGCGGAACACCGCGTTGAGCTGGTCGGCTTCGTCTGGCGCCTGTTCCAGCGACACCAGCTGTTCGCCGAGGCGATCCAGGATTTCCTGGGCCTCGACGATGAAATCGGCAGCAATATCGTCTGGAACAGCACTCATGGTTACAACCCCAATCCGGACAGCAAATCGTCGGCGTCGTCCTGCGACACCGCATGACGGTCCAGGCCCTTGACTGCAGGACCGGCAAGACCGCCGTCGTCTTTCTTCGGCTCGCTGCTCTTGGGCGGCAGGCCCAGCGCACCGAAGCCTTCATGCACGCGGCGCACGATCCCGGCCACACGCCGGATGATCTGCCCGCTGAGATCCTGGTAGCTCTGCGCCAGCGACAGCTCGGTCAGGTTGTGGCGCATCTTGTCCATCAGCGCGCCCTGGTCCTGATTGAGGCCGCCTTCGCGCAGCTGGTTGGCCAGCACGCGGCACTCTTCGACCAGATCCAGCGTGCGATGGCTGGCCTTTTCGGTCATTTCCACCACGTGATCCAGGCGCGAGCAGGCATCGTCCAGTTCGCCGGCTTCCTCAGGCACGGTGGGCAACTCGCCCAGCGCCTGGCCCAGTTCGCGCGCGAGCCGGCTCAGGCCCTGCATCATCGGACGGGTGCGCAAGGCGGCGAGATGATCCACCTCACGGCGCCAGGCAATTTCGTCGCCGCTTTCCAACGCATCGAGCGCGCCCTGCAGGCGGTCGATCAGCGCGGCGCGTTCTGCATTGGTATCGATGGTGGCGTCCATCAGGCGGTCGCCGCCAGACGTTCGAACACCTTGCCCAGCTTTTCTTCCAGCGTCTGCGCGGTGAACGGCTTGATGATGTAGCCGTTCACGCCACACTGCGCCGCTTCGATGATCTGCTCGCGCTTGGCTTCGGCGGTCACCATCATCACCGGCAGGTGCTTGAGCTTGGCGTCGGCGCGGATGTTGCGCAGCAGGTCGATGCCGGTCATGCCGGGCATGTTCCAGTCCGTCACCACGAAATCGAACGGGCCCGCACGCAACGCGGCCAGCGCGCTGTTGCCGTCTTCGGCCTCTGCGGTATTGGTGAAGCCGAGATCCGCCAACAGATTCTTGACGATACGTCGCATCGTCGAGAAGTCGTCCACGATCAGGATCCGCATGTTCTTATTCACATCAAGCTCCTAACGCTAAAAATTACGCGAAAAAATTAGTCGTCGATTTCGACACCGGCATCAGCCAGTTCGAAGACTTTGAGGCGGCCGCGCAAACGCACCACGGCCTGGCCATGGATCTGGCAGACGCGCGACTCGCTGACACCCAGCACGGCGCCGATTTCCTTCAGGTTCAATTCCTGTTCGTAGTACAGCGACAGCACCAGCTGCTCGCGCTCGGGCAGCTGGCCGATGGCCTTGCCCAGCTCGCGGCCGAATTCGCCACGCTCCATCATCTGCTGCGGGTTGGGGCCACCTTTGGCGGTGGTATCCAGCTCGCCGTGATCTTCGATGCGCGATTCCAGGCTCAGCACCTGGCCGCGTGCGGCGTCTTCCATCAGCCGCAGGTAATCGGGCAGCGGCATTTCCATGGCTGCGGCCACTTCGGTGGCGGCGGCGGCGCGGCCGGTGTTCTGCTCGATCTTGCGTACTGCGGCGGCAGCGTCGCGGGCACGGCGGTGCACCGAGCGCGGTACCCAGTCGCCACGGCGGATCTCGTCGATCATCGAGCCGCGGATACGGATCGAGGCATAGGTTTCGAACGAGGCGCCCTGGTCGGAGTCGTAACTGCGCGAGGCTTCGATCAGGCCGATCATGCCGGCCTGGATCAGGTCGTCCACTTCCACGCTGGCCGGCAGACGCGCCGCCAGATGGTGGGCGATGCGGCGGACCAGGTCGGCGTGCTGGGTCACCACGTCGTTGGCGTTGTTGCGCTGCACGGCGCGGTACTGCGCGCTGGCCGTGGTTGCGGTAGCAGTGCTCATGCGGCCACTCCCCGTTGAATGATGCGTTCGACAAAGAACTCGACGTTGCCGCGCGGCACGGTGGGGGCCTGCCAGCGCGAGGTACGGCGTGCGATTTCTGCAATGGCCTGCGCCGATGGGCTTGACGGGTAGGCCTTGATGACGGGTTGCTGACGCTGCACCGACAGGCGCAACCAGTCGTCCTGCGGCACGTGGCCGAGGTAGTTCAGCGACACATCGCCGAGGAACTTTTCGCAGACGCGCGAGAGCTTGTCGTACAGCAGGCGGCCTTCGTTGGGGTCGCGCACCATGTTGGCGATGATCTGCAGGCGGTCCACGCCGCGTTCGCGGGAGAGCACCTTGATCAGCGCGTAGGCGTCGGTGATCGAGGCCGGCTCGTCGCAGACCACCACCACCGTGTCCTGCGCGGCCTGGCAGAAGGTCAGCACGCTGTCGGTGATGCCGGCGGCGGTGTCGATGACCATCACGTCCAGGTCGCGTTCCAGTTCGGAGAACACATTGACCAGGCCGATGTGCTGGGCTGGGGCCAATTCGGCCATGTGACGGCGACCGGACGCGGCCGGCACTACCAGCACGCCGCCGGGACCTTCGATGATGACTTCATCGAGCGTGCAGCGGCCGGCGATCAGGTCGGCCAGGGTGTACTTGGGCGACAGGCCCAGGACCACATCCAGGTTGGCCAGACCAAGGTCGGCGTCCAGCAGCAGCGTGCGTTTGCCCATGTCGGCAAGCGCCACGGCCAGGTTGGCGGAGATGTTGGTCTTGCCCACGCCGCCCTTGCCACCGGTCACGGCAATGGTGCGCACCGGGCCCAAAGGCTCGGGACGGGTCGCCGACAGGGGGAAGGCGTTGGTCAGCTTTGCGTATTCACGCGACTGCATGGTTGTGCTCCGGAGTACAGGGCTTATCGGCAGCGCGCCGTAAATCTTCAAGACGAAGAACGAGACTGGCGGCATTGGCGCGGTGCAGGTCGTCGGGGACCCGCTGTCCGTCAGTCACCCAGGTGATGGGCAGTTGGTGGTCGACCACCACCGACAAGGCGCTGCCGAAGCGGCCGGTCTCGTCGAGTTTGGTCAGCACCACGCCTTGGGGTTTGGCGTGGGCGAAGCGGCGCACGACCTCGTCGAGATCGGCGAAATGGGAGTTGGCGGGCAGCACCAGCAGCGAGGTGACCTGCTGGGCGGCGCGCAGCCAGTTCAGCTGGGCAGCCAGGGCGCGATCGCGCTGGCCCATGCCGGCGGTGTCGATCAGCACCAGCTTGTAGTCGCGCAGGCGGTCCAGCAGTTCGAGCAGGCTTTCGGCACTGTCGGCCTCGTGCACGGCGATACCGAGCTGGCGGCCATAGCTGTGCAGCTGCTCGCGGCCGCCGACGCGCAGGGTGTCGGTGGTGACCAGCGCCACGTCGCGCGGGGCGTGCTGGGCGGCGAAGCGCTGCGCCAGCTTGGCGATGGTGGTGGTCTTGCCGGCACCGGTCGGGCCGACCAGGGCGATCACGCCGCCGCGTTCCAGCGGGTCGACCGGGGCGACCGGCAGGCGCTTGGACAGCAGGCCCAGCATCAGCCCGCGGCCACGGTGCAATTCGGTATCGGCCGGGATCTGCATGGCGACATCGCGGGTCAGGCCGGCGTCGAAGCCGTAGTCGTCCATCAGTTCCAGGGCCTGTGCACGCACCGGAGAGCCACGCAGGCGCTCGTCGGTGAGGCGGTTCATTTCGCGCTCGATCATCTGGCGCATCAGCGCCAGCTCGCCGCGCAGCTGCTTGAGTTCTTCGTCGTTCTGCGGGATCGGCGCGGCGGCCACCGGCACTGCGGCCAGCGCGGCGGGGGCCGGCGGGGCGACCACGATCGGCGGCAGCGCGGCCGGCGGCAGGATCTGCGGCAGCGCGTCGTCCAGGTCGAAGTCGGCCTCGTCGGCGAAGGCGTCGTCGTCCTGGTCCTGGGCGGCGTAGGCGGGCGCGCCCACCGCTGCGGCCACGACCGGGGTCGGCGCCTGGGCCGGCGCGGCCTGCACGGCCGGGCGCTGCGCCGGAGCGGTGGTCAAAAAGTCGGCGAACAGCTGTTCCGGGACCGCCGACAGCGCGTGTTCCTGGCGCTGTACGACCGGCGCAGCCAGATCCTGCACGGCCGGCATCGGCGCCGCGCTGCGGATCGGGGTGGCGACCGGGGCCTGGCGCGGCACGCTGGCCGGCTGACGCAGGGCCATGGCGGCGATCATTTCTTCGGCGGCGCTGGCAACGCGCTGACGGTGGCTCATGCCCGCATCGGCGGCCGGCTTGAGCGGGGCGTGTACCGGTGCGGCAGGGCGGGCAGCGGCCTGCGCCGGCTGTGCCGGAGCCTGCTGCACGGGTGCCTGCTGCGGAGCGGTGTGGGTGACCGGCGCATCGGAGCGTGCGGTTTCCAGTGCACGCTGCACGAGTTCTTCGTCGTAGTTGCTGGCGGCGACGATCTCGATGCCTTCGGCGGTACGACGGTTGGACAGGATCACGGCATCCGGGCCGTGTTCCTCGCGCACCATGCGGAATGCGGTGCGCATGTCCGGGGCAACAAAGCGTTTGATCTTCATGCCACGTGCCTCCAGGAACGGGACCCGCCGGACGCCGGACGGGTGCGCGATGAATGTGGGTGTGTTGCCAGCGTCATGAGTTGCCTGTCCCGTTCGTAGTTCCAAGTCCTGCCATCCGCCCCGCAGCGGTGGTGCTGTCTGCGGTCTCGCCAGAGCTAATGCATGCGGTGTGCCAAAACAGCGGTGCTGGGTTTTTGGCGAGTGGGTGCGGTGTGTGTGCGGAGGAGGCCGGGGACTGATGCGAAGCCGGGATTGCTGCGCCAAGTCGATGTTCTGATTCGAGTTTTCGACGGCGTTGGGTGCCGATTCGAGGTCGTATCTGTGCTGGACGGCAGGGCAGATTGCGTGTCTTGGAGCGCGTTGGACGCCCGCGCGAACCGCGCGAACGTGGATTTCGTCACGCGTCCCTGGGTCGGTGACATGCAATCGATTGGGGGTGGCCGAGTGGCGGATTTCCGACGCCTGCAGTTGAGGGTTGGCGGCCGGCCGGCGGCGATTGCTGGAGGACGCAATGGAGGCTGTCCGGCTTTACCACAGGGCTGGTGCAGTCGTAGGGGCGCACCTGGGCGCAATGGGCTGTATGGGTGAAACCCTCGCGCCCGGGTGCGCTCCTCCACCAACGGTGCTGGTGACGTTGTCCAGTCCGATGTGTGCTGTCTTGCTGGTCTCTCGCATCCCTGTGGTTGACTCTTCTGGATCCAAGCTCCCGCGCGTTGTCGAATCACCCGGTACGTCGTAGGAGCGCAGCTGGGCGCGATGGGGCTATCCCGGTAAAACTGTCGCGCCCGGGTGCGCTCCTACGGAAGGGGTGTCGATGACGGTGCTGCGTTTGGCTCAGCTGATCGTGCCGACGAGCTTGAGGCGCTTGTCTTCCGGCACTTCGCTGTACGCCAGGACCGACAGGCTGGGGACGCTGTGGCGGACCAGGCGGGCCAGCGCGGCGCGGACCTGACCGGGCACCAGAACCACGGCCGGTTCGTTGCGGGCTTCCTGCTTGCCGACGCAATCGGCCAGGCTCTGGTGCAGGCGCTCGGCCAGGCCGGGCTCCAGTGCCACGCCGTTGCCGTGGGTGGATTCCTGCAACACGCGCTCCAGCTGCGGGGCCAGGGTGAACACCGGCAGTTCGGCGGACATGCCGGCGATCTCCTGCACGATGAAGCGGCCCAGCGAGGTACGCACCGCGGCGGTGAGGGTGGCCGGGTCCTGGCTGTGCGGGGCGTGTTCGACCAGCGCTTCGACGATCTTGCGCAGCTGGCGCACCGGGATGCGCTCGATCAGCAGGTTCTGCAGCACGCGCACCACCACCGACAGCGGCAGCGCCTTCGGGGTGAGGTCTTCCACCATCTTGGGCGCGGTCTTGGCCAGGGTGGCCAGCAACTGCTGTACTTCTTCGTGGCCGAGCAGCTCCGGGGCGTGCTCGCGGATCAGGTGCGACAGATGCGTGGCCACCACGGTGGCCGGGTCGACCACGGTGTAGCCCATCGATTCGGCATAGGAGCGCTGGTGCGGCTGGATCCAGGTGGCATCCAGGCCGAACGCCGGGTCCTTGCCGGGAATGCCGTCCAGTTGGCCGAGCGCACCGCCCGGGTCCAGCGCCAGCTCGCGGTCGGGGTAGATCTCGGCGGTGGCCACCGGTACGCCGTGCACCAGCAGGCGGTAGGCGTTGGCCGACAGCTCCAGGTTGTCGCGGATATGCACCGGCGGCACCAGGAAACCGATGTCCTGGGTGAGCTTGCGGCGCACTCCCTTGATGCGCGCCATCAATTCGCCGCCCTGGTGCTTGTCCACCAGCGGAATCAGCCGGTAGCCCACCTCCAGGCCCAGCGGATCGATCGGGCGCAGCTCGTCCCAGCTCAGTTCGGCGCTGGCCTGCGCGGCGGTGGCCGCAGCGGCCGCCTTGGGGTCGCTGGCGGGGTCGCCGGTCGGGGCGACCACCAGGCTGCGCTTGTACATTTTCCAGGCGATCACGCCCAGGATCAGGCCCAGCGTCAAAAACGCGACGTTCGGCATGCCCGGCACCAGGCCGACCAGGCCCAGGATGGCCGCTGCCACCGCCAGTGCGCGGTGCTGGCCGAACACCTGGCTGATCATCGCCCCGCGCATGTCCTGCGCCCGCGAGGCGCGGGTCACCAGCAAGGCCACCGAGGACGACACCAGCAAGGCCGGCAGCTGCGCCACCAGGCCGTCGCCGATCGACAGCAGGGTGTAGGTGGAGGCGGCATCCACGAAGCTCATGCCGTGCTGGAACATGCCGACGGCCATGCCGCCGACCAGGTTGATGAACAGGATCAGGATGGCGGCGATGGCGTCGCCGCGGATGAACTTGTTGGCACCGTCCATCGCACCGTAGAAGTCGGCTTCCTCGCGGACTTCCTCGCGGCGGGCCTTGGCTTCCTCGCGCGTCAGCAAACCGGCGTTGAGGTCGGCGTCGATGGCCATCTGCTTGCCGGGCATGGCGTCCAGGATGAAGCGCGCGGTCACTTCCGACACGCGCCCGGCACCCTTGGTGATGACCACGAAGTTGATGATGGTCAGGATCGCGAACACCACGATACCCACGGCGTAGTTGCCGCCGATCACGAACTGGCCGAACGCCTCGATGACCTTGCCGGCCGCGGCGTGGCCGTCCTGGCCGTTGATCAGAATCACGCGGCTGGAGGCGACGTTCAGCGCCAGCCGCAGCATCGTGGTCATCAACAGCACGATGGGGAAAATGGTGAATTCCAGCGGGCGCTGCACATACACCACCGCCAGCAGCACCATCAGCGAGATGGCGATGTTGAAGGTGAACAGCGCGTCCAGCACCGGCGCGGCCAGCGGCACCATCAGCATGGCCAGCATGGCCATCAGGGCCAGCGGGGCGCCCAGGCCGTTGCGCAGCAACTCCATGACGCGGCGGGCGTTCATCGGGGCAGGTTGGGCGCTCATGCGCTGGCCCCCTTGCCGAACTCATCCACCTCGAGCGAGGGCAGTTCCGGCATCGGGCCGCCGTTCCACCCGCGCAACTGGTAGACGTAGGACAGGACCTGGGCCACGACCGAATAGAGTCTCACGGGAATTTCCTTGCCGATTTGGGCTTCCCTATACAAGGCGCGTGCCAAAGGTGGGGCGGTGACGATCGCCACCCGGTGCTGTTCGCAGGTTTCGCGGATGCGGAAGGCCATTTCGTCCACGCCCTTGGCCACCACGATCGGGGCGCGCATCTTGCCGCCTTCGTACTTGAGCGCCACC
Source organism: Xanthomonas vesicatoria ATCC 35937 (assembly GCF_001908725.1). Taxonomy (NCBI): domain Bacteria; kingdom Pseudomonadati; phylum Pseudomonadota; class Gammaproteobacteria; order Lysobacterales; family Lysobacteraceae; genus Xanthomonas; species Xanthomonas vesicatoria. The sequence goes on from NZ_CP018725.1 coordinate 267,696, forward strand.
GCGTAGTGGGTCGGGTTCATCAGCACCACGTCGGCCTTGGGCACCGCTTCCATCATCTGCCGCTGCGACATCTGCATCTGCATCTGGCGGATGCGGCCCTTCACCTCCGGGCTGCCCTCGCTTTCCTTCATCTCGCGCTTGATCTCCTCGCGCGTCATCTTCAGCTTCCGCAGCCAGTTCCACTTCTGGTACGGCGCGTCGATGGCCGCCAGCAGCACCAAGGCGCCTGCGGTGTAGAACAGCAGGCTCTTGGTGAAGTCCAGGCCGTTGCCCACCGCCTGTTCCAGCGGCTGGTTCACCAGCGCGCGCAGGCCGGGCAGGCTCTTGGAGATGCACAGCCAGGCGGCCAGGCCGACGAACAGCAGGCGCAGCACCGACTTGACCAGCTCGGCCAGGCTGTTGCTGCCCCACATGCGCTTGATCCCGTTCATCGGGTTGAGCTTGGTGAGGTCGGGCATGATCGCCTTGCTGGAGAAATGCAGGCCGCTCATCATCAGCGGCCCGGCCAGCCCGGCCAGCAGGCACACGCCGATCAGCGGCAGCATCACCCACAGCAACTGCAGCAGCAGGTCGCCGAAATGGCCGAACAGGGCCATCGGGTGTTCGCGCATCCTGGGGTCGGGGCTGAGTGCGGTCTTCATCCAGACCGCCGCGCCATCGCCGATGCCGCCGGCCAGCGCCATCAATCCGAACACGCCGGCGCCAAACACCGCGGCGGTGGACAGCTCACGCGATTGCGGGAAGTTGCCCTGCTCGCGGGCCTCGCGCAGGCGTTTTTCGGTGGGAAGCTCTGTACGCTCGCCGCCGTCGTCGGACTCGGACATGGAGGTGCCGGTGGGGGATTAGCCCGGTCTGATGCAAGTTGTGTTCCTTAAACGGGAATGGGGAATCGGGATTGGGGAATCGCAACAGCGGGTGGCTGGGCGGGGGGCGATGTGGGGCAGGGAGGGATAGGGGGCGATAGGGCGCGTCGGTCGCCGATATCTGACGATCAGCGACTGCTCGGCAAGCGGCCGTGGTACCTCTGCCGTCATGCGGCCGGGGGGGGCATATGGCCGGGATCGTGTGAACCAAACCACGAACACCGCGTGGCGCGTCGAGACGCGTTTGCTCAAGGACCCAGCGACCCGGTGCGCGCGTGCTGCGCGCACGTAACGCGGTGATCAAGCCGCCGAAATCTCGACTTCCTCCGGCTCGATGCGGTTGCGGCCGTGGCCCTTGGCCCGATACAAGGCCTCGTCTGCACGCGCCAGCAAGGTGGCGGCGGTGTCGCCGATGCGAAACCATGCCACGCCGACCGAGCAGGTCACCTGCAGCGGTCGCACGGCACCCACGTCGTAGGGTGGCAGACTGATCGCTTCGTGGATGGCGCGCAGCCGGTGCTGGCTCTGTCGTGTCATGCCTGGCAGCAGCAACAGCAGTTCTTCGCCACCGTAGCGGCCTACCTTGTCCGAATCGCGCAGGCAGGCGGTGAGCCGTGCGCCGACCTTGGCCAGCACCGCGTCGCCGACCAGATGGCCATGTTCGTCGTTGACCTGTTTGAAGTGGTCCAGGTCGATCAGCACCACCGCCAACGGGTGCTCGGCGTGCGCGCAGTGCTGCAGCTCTTCGGTCATGGCATCGAGAATGCCGGAGCGGTTGAGAAGGCCAGTGAGCGCGTCATGGCTGGCCTTCAAGGCCAATGCTGCGCGGGCGCTTTCCAGATCGCGTTTTTCGTGTTCCAGCTGATAGGTGCGTTCGGCCACCAGCTCGGCCAGCATGCGTTCGCGCGCCACCAGATGACGGTGTCGCCAGCTCCACAGCCCGATCAGCAGGCCGCCGCCGATCAAGACATACAACGCAATCGCCGGCGGACTGCGCCACCACAGCGGCGCCACTGCGAACGGCAGATCCACCACCGGCGAAGCGGTGCGCCGATAGCGGTCCAGCAGTTGCACCTGCAGGCGGAAATGCCCGGACGGCAGCGGCGGTTGATCGATCGACAGATCGTCGCTTTCGATCCATTCGTTGTGCAGGCCGAGCACGCGATAACGCACGGTCAACCGGCTGGGGTCGTCGTAGACCTCCATCGTCGACAGCTCGATATGCAGCGGTGTGTCGCTCCAGCCCAGCAGTTGCCCGGCGCGGATCGGTACGCCGCCGCGGCTGAGGCTGTCGATGCGCACGCTGGGCTGGCGCTCGTCGAACAGGCGCGCCGGGTCTTGCAGATGGCTGACGCCGCGCGAGGTGCCGATCCACACCGAGCCGTCCGGATCTTCGTAGAACGCGGCTTCGGAGACATCGTCCCAGAGCAGGCCTTGCGACTGCGACAGATGCGCCCAGCGCTCACCGTTATAGACATCCACGCCGCGCGCGTGGCCCACCCAGACCCGGCCCAGGCTGTCGCTATGCATCAGGTACACGCCCACGTCGCGCAGCGCTTCGTCGCTGATCGCCTGCAGGTCCAGGCCATCGGCGAGCAACATGCCGTGCCACAGGCCGGGGCGATAGAACGCCAGCAACACTTCGCCGCTGTCGCTGATGTGGAACTTGCTGATCCATGGGTCGGCGTCGCCGCCGTTGACCTTCACCTTCACCTTGGACCAGCGCTCGCCCTGCAACCGGAATAGCCCATTGGCGCTGGACACCCACAGCGTGCCGTCGGCGGTCTGCTGGATATCGGTGTAGGCGATCGTTGGCATGCCGGCGACAGGCTGCAAGGTGCCGCCGTCCAACGGACGCTCGATCACGAACAGGCCACCGAGCGTGAGAATCCACAGGCGACCCTGGCGATCGAGATGCAGGCGCCGGCCGGTACGCGGAAGTTTGCCGATCTCGGCGCTGCGGCCATCGGGCCAGTTGCGGCGCACGAAGCCAGCAGAATTCAGTGTCCACACGCTGTTGTCGGCGCTACGCGCCAAGCCCACGATCTGGATGCCCGATTGCGCCAGCGCCGGGACAAACCGCTCGTCCGGCCGGGCCTGACGTCCCACGCCGTGCTCGTTGCCGACCAGCAGCGCATTTTGTCCATCGCGTGCGATGGACCAGGTGGGTGCGGCCGGCATGCCTTGCGAGGCGTCCCAGTTTTCGATCCATTCGTAGCCGGCCCAGCGCACCAGGCCTTCGCCGTCCACGGTCATCCAGACGTCGCCATCGCGGTCCACCACGATGGCATCGCTGCTGCCCGGCGGCAGTCCGTTCTCCGTGCCGAAGCTGCGCCAGGCGCCGTTTTCCCAGCGCGCCAGGCCGTCGTTGCGACGCACTAGTACGCGCCCTTCGCGGTCCATCACCAAGGGCGCCTGCTGCCCGATCGTGCTGCTGTCGAGCAGCGGCAACGGCCGCACACTGAAATGGCTCGCGCCCGGCGCGCGGTAGAGCAGGGTGCCGGCACCGCGCACCCACAGACCGCCGTCATGGTCGCGCAACACGCTGTACCAGCGATCGACCGGTACGCCCTCGTCGGGGCCGTACACCGTCACCTGGTGCCGCGCATCGATGGCGCACAGCTTGTGCGCGCAGCCGACCCAGAGCGTGTCGCCGTCCACCGATAAACTGAGGACTTTGGAAAGCTCGGGCACCCGCACCCGCGTGGCGGTGTCCAGCAGATATTGGCTATGCCAGCGGCCATTGCCGCGTGCGTGCAGCAGTTCCAGATCGCCGCCGTTGGCAATCACCGTGCCCCATGAAAGGCTGGCAAGCCGCACACCCTCCTGCAGGTGTTCGGCTTCATCGCGCGCGAGTTTGCGAAAGCCATGCTCGTCGCCGATGAACAGCGCCTGGAAGCCGGCAACCCACACACGCCCATCGGGCGCTTGGCTGATTGCGGTAATCGGCTCGTTGCGCAGTCCGTCCAGCATCACTTGCTGGAAAATGCGGCCGTTGTAGCGATACAGGCCGCTCTCGGTACACACCCACATCAAGGTGGTAGGGGTCTGCAACAGGCAGGTGCCGGCAAGCCCGAGCAGGCCCTGATCGTGGGCATAGCGGCGGATGCTGGCGCTCTGTGCGCTGGCCAGATTGGCAAACGACAGCAACGCCAGCAGCAACATCGCAGTAAACGATGCGCCTCGGCCTGACGACCTCCATTGGCGGTGCAAAAACCCCACGGGCGTTGCAATCTCCCACGCATCGGTGCGTGCGGTCCGCGCCCTCGCGCGGGTGACGCACGCTTGCCATTGGCAGCCCCCCATAGCAGGCCGCGATATATCGACTAGCGGCTGCTCACGCGTTTTACTTTAGGACAACACTCTTATCAGCGGGTCACTGTCAGACAGGCGCGACCGCTACGCGCTGCCACTGTGCGGGATGCGTCCACGGTAGTGGAACGCCATGAACGGGTTGATGATCGCGCGAGCGTATCTGCCGCCATGCATGACGCGGCGATCGCACCCAGCGAACACGACGGCTGCGCATGCCGGCGCCAGATCGACCGAGATCGCGGTCAACGTGTCTGATCGCTCCGATGAAATGCTGGCTGCGGCCGCCATTACGTTCGCCATTGCAGGTTTTTGCGACGCGGTGGCGGAATGGATGCTGGCAGCTCTGCCGTACACTCCGATGCATCTGTCGGCGATGGCGCGCGATCAGGGCGTCCTGCTGATCGCCGCGCTCAGTCGGCGCAGTTCTCGGGTCCCGCAGGCATGGCCAGGTCGCTGGCATCGTAGTAGATGCGATTGCGGCCGCTGCGCTTGGCGCTGTACAGAGCGGTATCGGCGCGCGCCAACAGTTGCTCGAGGGTTTCTCCAGGCGCAAACCAGGCCACCCCGATCGAGCAGGTGACGTGCAACCAGCCGCCATCGATCGGGTAATCGCCGCAGATGCCGCGATGCAGTGCGTCCAGCCGGTGGGTGGCTTCGTGCGTCAGCCCCGGCAGCAGCGCCAGCAATTCTTCGCCGCCATAGCGGCCGATACGGTCGTCGCCACGTACCAGCGTATCCAAGCGGCGACCGACCCCGGCCAGTACAGCATCGCCGGCCAGATGCCCGTGCTGATCGTTGACCAGCTTGAAGTGATCCAGATCGATCAAGACCACCGCCAGCGGCCGCGCTGTGGCGTCGGCGTTGCGCAACATGTCGCGCAACGCGGCAAGGATGCCGGCGCGGTTGAGCAGGCCGGTGAGTTCGTCGTGGGTGGCCTTCAGTGCAAGTTCGGAACGCGCCGATTCCAGATCCCGCTTGTCCTGTTCCAGCTCGGCTGTGCGCTCGGCAACCAGTTGCTCCAGCTCGCGCTTGCGCCGCAGCAGTTTGGCCGTGCGCCAGCGCAGCAGTGCAATCACCGCTGCGATCGCCAGCAGCACATACGCGATCAAGGCAGGAATGCCGCGCCACCACGGTGGACGCAGCACGAAGGCGAACCGGGTGATCGGACTGGTACTACGCTGGCCCGCGTCCACTGCCTGCACCTCCAGCGCATAGCGGCCAGGCGGCAGCAGCGGATAGGTGATATGGCTGAGCGAGGTGCTGGTCCAGCTGGCCTGGTGGCCTTCCACGCGGTAGCGGAAGCTGATGCGGTCCTGGCCGCCTTCGGCGCCGGGCGTGCTCAGATCCACGTCAAGCGGAACCTGCGACCAGGGGACCTGTGCACCGGGTGCAAGGGTTTGTTCGCCGCGCCGCACGCGCAGCACATCCACCCGTAACGGTGGCGATGCGAACACGCGTGATGGAGCGATCAGATGGGTCAGTCCGCGGCTGCTGCCGAGCCAGACGCTGCCATCGATGTCTTCAAACAACGCATTGGCAGACACGTCGTCCCACAACAGGCCCTCGCTGCGCGTGGCGCGCGACCAGTGGCCATGATCCAGCAGGTCCAGGCCCTGGCTGCTGCCCAGCCACAAACGTCCCTTGCTGTCGTGACGGAGGATGAAAGGCATCACGCGCGAGACCAGCGTGTCGTTGACTGCAGTCAGCGTGACGACTGCATCGTCTTGCACGTTGCCGTGCCAAAGCCCGGTATCGCGCAGCGAAAGCCACAGCTGGCCGTCGTCGGAAAAATCCATCAGAAAGTAATCGTGGCTGGGCAGGTTGCCGTGCACCTGGACCTGCCGCCAGCGACCATCTTTTTCCTGGCGATACAGTCCTTCGCGGGTACTGGCCCATAGCCGGCCCTGACGGTCCAGATCGACATCGCCGACGAACGCCGCCGGCACTGCCTCTTCGCGCCTGGCCTGCAGCGGTGCCTCCGGTGCGATGGAGTACAGGCCGCGCGGGGTGGTGACCCAGAGCACCCCGTCCGGGCCGAACAACAGCTTGTTAGTTGGCAGGTCGAGCTGCATGACGTCGAAGGTCTTGCCCGTTTGCGGGTCGCGTCGGGCGAGGGCGCCGGAGGAGCGCGCCACCCAGGCCGCGCCATCCTTGGGCGACAACGCGATGGAGACCGATTGCAGCAACGGCTCGCCGTTGGCCAGTGTCCACGGTTGCATGCGCCCGGTGCGCGGATCCAGCACATTGGAGCCGGCATCGCCGCCTACCAGCAGCTCACCGCTAGGCAGTCGCTGGATGGCCCAGGTGGGCGATTCGGCCAGGCCCTGGCTTTCGTCCCAATGCTCGATGTTGCCGTAGCCCAACCAGCGCTGCACCCCCAGCCCGCGCGTGCCGATCCACAGCTGGCCGGTACTCTGCATCATCAACGGGCCCACCATCGGGCTGATTGACAGCCTCTGGTCATGCCCGAAGTAGCGCCACTGATCGCCTTCCCAGCGCACCATTCCACGGTCCGAGCGCGTAATCAGGCGGCCCTGCGCATCCTCCGACAAGGTGGTTGCACCGGACAACGTGTCAAAACTGGTGCCGGCCGGCGGTGCATGGTTACGGAAGACGCGTTCGCCTTGCGCACGCGACATCACCATGCCGCCACCGCGCAACCACAGATCACCGCGATGATCGCGGAACACCGCGCGCCATTGCCGTTCCGGCACACCGTCGGCATCGCCCAACTGGGTGATGCGGCCGTTGGCATCGATGCGGCAAACGCGTTTTCCGCAACTGGCCCACAACGCGGTGCCATCGGCAAGCAAGGCTTTTCCTGCGGGAAGGGTGGTGCCGTCATCCAGGCGCAACGGCAGCGCACGGACGGTCCATCCGGTTTGCTTGCCAGGCACCAGGTGCAGCAACTGGTTTTCGCTGACCACCACCACGCCGCCTGCGTAAGGGGCGATGACATTGCCGCTGTCGGCACGGATCGGCAGGCCATCCTGCAACACCGCGCTGAAGGTCGTGCCATTGCGCACGAATACGCCGTTGGCGCTGGCCACCCATAAGCGTCCGCGCGCGTCCAGCGTCAACGCACGGATGTAGCGCGCGTCCAGGCCGCTGTCCCTGCCAACCGGAATGAATTGTTCGCGTTCGAAGCGATGCAGTGCCAGTTCGGTGCCGACCCAGACCACGCCCTGGCGGTCCTCGAGCAGGCTGTTGACGGTCATTCCCTGCAGGCCGTCGGCCTGCGCGTAATCGCGAAAGCTATAGGTTTGTGCCCATCCATTGCCTGCGATCAGCCATCCGAGCAGACAGAACACTGCCAGACGGCGCAGCGCAGTGCCGCGCTTGCCAGGTAGAAAGAACAGCGCAGACACGTTCGACATCGGTTCCCGCAAGAGTGGCGTGCGATTGAACGGACCAATCGTCCTCAGCGTTGACGGCGACTGGCTGCAAAACTTGAGCGGCCGCAACCCTAGCCTGTCAGTTCTCTGGCGGAGTCGAAGGCGGTATCGAACATGCGCTGCACGGGTGGCGCAAACTCGCTTGCAAAGCTGGACAGCAGGAACAGCCCCAGCAGGACCGTCAGCGGCAAGCCAAGTTGCATCGGATTCAACGCCGGCGCCGCCTTGGCCAACGCGCCAAAGGCCAGATTGACCGCCAGCATCGCCACCATCATCGGCAGGGCCAAGGTCAGCCCGCCGCGCATGATCTGCAGGAACAAGGTAGGCGCCACCTCCGCAAACGCGCGGGCGTCGGGAATGGCCGTGCCGATCGGCAGCGCCTTGTAGCTGTCCACCAGCAGCGAGATCACTGCCAGGTGACCGTTAGCGGCAAAGAACAGCAAGCCGAAGCCGATGTAGAACCACTGCGCGATCACGCCGGAGGTCACCCCGCGCATCGGGTCGGACATCTGCGCAAACGACAGGCCGGTGGACTGGGACACCAACTCACCGGCCAGCGCGCCGGCCTCGAAGATCAACTTCAGCATGAAGCCCATGCTGGCGCCCACCGCCAGCTCGCGTGCGATGCTCAGTACCGCCTGCGCGGTGAAGCCATCCCACTCGGGCACCGGCGGCAGGATCGGCGCCAGCACCATCGACAAGGTCCCGGCCAGCATCACCCGCACCCGCCCGGGCACCGCACGCGTGCCGATCAACGGCATCGCCGTCAGCAGCGCACCGGTGCGCAGCATGGTCCACATGATCGCCCCGACCATCGCAAACGCGCGCTGGCCGTCGATCACCATCTGGGTAGCGGAATCCATCCGGTCTGGTCCGCTAACCGATCAGGTGCGGAATGCGCTGGAACAGCGCAATGGTGAACTCCACCAGATGCCCCAGCAGCATGCTGCCGGTGGCAAATAGCGTCGCGGTCAATGCGACCGCCTTGGCCACGAAGCCGATGGTGGGTTCGTTCAATTGGGTCGCGGCCTGCACCACACCGATGACGACACCGACGATCAGCACCGCCAGCAACATCGGTCCGGCAATCCACAGGACGGTGACCAGGCCACCACGTAATTCAGTCAGGGCGATTTCAGGGCTCATGGGCGGTGGTGATGCAAGTCGGGTGCCAAAGGGGCGGGGATGGGGGGATTCGGGATTTGGGATTCGTTGTTTGGCTGGCGGCTTTTTGTAGAGGGTGACCTTTGTTTCGCCCTGCGGTGAGCATTGCCATAACACTGTCGCTGTCGCTGTCGCTGTCGCTGTCGCTGTCGCTGTCGCTGTCGCTGTCGCTGTGCTCTTGCTTTGCTGTTGGCTTTAAGGGCCCCCATACCGCAGCGGCAATTCGGGTAGATACAACCCGCAGGGCGGCGCGCATGGAAGCGCGACGTTTTTGTAAGGGACATGGATGTCCCTTACAAAAATTTCTACCCGGATTGCGGACCTGGAGCGCGCAGCGCGGAAGGCGCGAGGACGGGGTGTGTTTCTTTGGTTACTTTGGTCAGCCTGCGGCTGCCGTAGAGCGCTTCTTGCACAAGCAAAGAAAGTGACTCGTTCCCCGAAGGGGAGCGAAAGCTCTGCACTTGCTTGGCTTGCAGCTTGCAGCTTGCAGCTTGCAGCTTGATTTTCTTGGTGTGAATCAGACAAATCAACGGCTTTCACGCCCTACGGGCGCGAGTCACTTTTCTTTGCTTGTGCAAGAAGCGCTCTACGGCAGCCGCAGGCTGACCAAAGTAACCAAAAGAAAGCACACCCCGTCCTCGCGCCCTCCGCGCCTGCGGCGCTGCGGGTGCGCAAGTCCGGCGGAAATTTTTGTAAGGGACATCCCTGTCCCTTACAAAAACGTCGCGCATCCATGCGCGCCGCCCTACGGGTTGTATCTGCCGGCCTTGCCGCTGCGGTATGGGGCCCCGGACGAGCAAAGGGCACAGAGCGAAAGCACAGGAGCAAGCAACAGCAAAAGCGCAGATCCGGGAGCTAGAACCGAGAAGCGAAAGCCAAGATTTCGGAGGTGCGAGGTGAGCGGATACGAGGAGGGGCTGGGCCATAAAGCCGACGTCCATTAGCACCATCTGCCGAACTCAACCAGCCGCAAATACTACTTAAATGGGAATGTGGCTCAGCTGGATACCAATGACAGTGCCAGCCACATCGATCACGCGCACAGCACGCCATCCACACCTACGACGCGTTGAAGCTCGCGGCCAGCGTCCCCACCACCAACACCCACCCATCCACCAGGATGAACAACAGGATCTTGAACGGCGCGGAGATCAACATCGGCGACAGCATCATCATGCCCATCGACATCAACACGCTCGCCACCACCAGATCGATGATCACGAACGGAATGAAGATCAAGAACCCGATCTCGAATGCCGTCTTCAGCTCGCTGGTGACAAACGACGCCACCAGCACCGGGAACGGCACCGCGTCCGGGCCGGCGTATTTCCCGTCGCCGGCCATGCCTGCGAAGGTCATCAGGTCGGTCTCGCGGATCTGCGCCAGCATGAAGGCGCGCAGCGGCTGCGTGGTCAGCGTCCAGGCGGTGGAGAAATCGATCTGGTTGTTGAGGTACGGCTGCAGGCCGGCGCCCCACATCTTTTGCCACACCGGCATCATCACCAGTGCGGTGAGGAACATCGCCAGGCCCAGCAGCACCTGATTGGAGGGGGTCTGGCCAGTGCCCAACGCCTGGCGCAGCAGGCCCAGTACGATGGTGATGCGGGTAAAGGCGGTCAGCACCAGCAGCATCGACGGCAGCAGGGTAATCGCCGTCATCAGCAGCAAGGTCTGCAGCGGCAGGCTCACCGGCTGGTCGCCGATGCGGCCCACGCTGACGTTCGGCAGGTTTGGCAGTTGATTGGAGCCGGGCGGCACGGCAGGGGTGGCGGCGGGCGCGGCGGCCTGGGCCATCGACGGCAGTGCGGCGGGCGTGGCGGCGGCCAACATCGGGCAGCTCATCACCAGCAGGATCAAGATCAGGCGCAGGCTGCGCCCCCAGCGATTCCAACAACTAAACATGTCACGGGTCCTTGCGCAGCTTCTGAGCGAGCAGCTGGGCGAAATTGGGGAGTTGCTTGAAATTGGGCAGGGTGGGTGCGGGCGTGGGCGGCAGCGGTTCGGGCAAGGTGTGCAAGGTGCTGATGCCGCCGGCGGTGACGCCCAGCAGCAATTGCTGGCCATTCACCTCCACCACCACCACACGTTCCTTGGCACCCACCGCCAGGCTGGTCACTACGCGCAGGCCTTCGCTGTTGCGAAAACCACTGCCGGGCATGCGCTTGAGCAACCAGCCCAGGCCGACGATCAGCGCGAGCACCAACAGCAATGCAAAGACCGCGCCAAACAGGCTGGGCGAAGACGGCGCCTGCGCGCCGACCTGGGTGGCCTTGGCCGCGACGGGCGCGGCGGCAGCCAGCAGGCCGATCACCGCAGCCTCCGGATCCGTTCGCTGGGGCTCACCACGTCGGTCAGGCGGATGCCGAAGCGGTCGTTGATCACCACGACTTCGCCGTGCGCGATCAGGGTGCCGTTGACGTACACGTCCAGCGGTTCGCCTGCGCCGCGCTCCAGCTCCACCACCGAGCCCTGGTTGAGCTGCAGCAGGTTGCGGATCGGAATGCGGGCGCGGCCCACCTCCAGCGACAGCGTCACCGGAACGTCCAGGATGACGTCCAGGTTGAGGTCGGCGGCATTCTGGTCGTGCTCGGCCTGCAGGTTGTCAAAGGTGGCGGGCGCGGCGTCGAGGATGTCGGAGTTCATCATTTGCTTGGGTCCTGGGAGGGAACGGCACGCGGGGCTTGCACGCCGGGCGGGCGGACGGCGGTGATCTTCACGGCGTTGTTGCCGTTGGAAACGCCGAATTCGCCGGTGAACATCGGGATTTCTTCCACGCACAGCGGTACCTGTGCGGGCAGATCGATCGGCAGGATGTCGCCGACCTTCAGGCCGGTGAGCTGGCGCAGGCTCATGCGTTTGCTGGCCAGCACGCTCGACAGCGTCACTTCGGCGGTATTGAGCTGCTCGCGCAGCATCACGTTCCAGGAGTCGTCGCGGTCGTTGCGGTCGCTCTGGATGCCGGCATCGAGCAGTTCGCGGATCGGCTCCAGCATCGAATACGGCAGGGTGATGTGGATCTCGCCGCCGCCGCCTTCCAGCTCTACATGGAACCGGCACACCACCACGTACTCGCGCGGGGTGACGATGTTGGCGAAGTGCGGGTTGATCTCCGAGTTGATGTATTCGAAGTCCACCTCCATCACCGGCGCCCAGGCTTCCTTCAGATCGGCAAAGGTCTGCTTGAGCATCAGCTGGATCACGCGCATTTCGGTGGCGGTGAACTCGCGGCCTTCGATGCGGGTGTGGAAGCGGCCGTCGCCACCGAAGAAGTTGTCTACCACGGTGAACACCAGCGTGGGTTCGAACACGATCAGGCCGGTGCCACGCAGCGGTTTGAAGCGGATCAGGTTGAGGTTGGTCGGCACATACAGCGAGTGCATGTACTCGTTGAACTTGACCAGGTCGATGCCGCGCACCGACAGGTCGGCCGAGCGCCGGATCAGGTTGAACAGGCCGATGCGCCACAGCCGCGCAAAGCGCTCGTTGACCATCTCCAGGGTCGGCATGCGCCCACGGATGATGCGGTCCTGGCTGGACAGATCGTATTGACGCGCCTCGCCGGGTAGCGGCTCCGGCTCGGTATTGACCGCACCGGAATCCACGCCATGCAACAGGGCATCGATCTCGTCCTGGGAAAGCAGATCACTGACGCTCATGGGCAGGCCTTACTGGGTAACGAAACTGGTGAACAGCAGTTCTTCGACGCATTTCTTGCCGGTTTCGCTGGTCATGACCTTTTGCGCTTCGGTCAGCGCGGCTTTCTGCAGCTTCTGCTTGCCGGCAAGATCGGCCACGTCGGCAGCCTTGGTCTGCGACAGCAGCATCAGCAGATGCGCGCGGATGGCCGGCGCGTTTTCGGTGATGAGCTTGAGTTCTTCCGGGTCGCGGGTGACCAGCTGCACTTCGACCTGCAGGTACTGCGGGCCGTCGCCGGGGTCGGCCAGGTTGACCACGATCGCCGGGTCCATCGGAAAGTACTGCGCGGGCTTGGGCACTTCGGCCACCTTGGGCGCGTCGTGCTTGCCGCCTTTTTCATCGCCCTTATGGCCGAGGAAGAACCACGCGCCGCCGCCGGCCGCGGCCAGCACGACCACGCCAATGGCAATCAACAGAAGAGGCTTTTTGCCGCCTTTCTTCTTTTCGTCTTTCTCGTCGGTCTTTTCAGGTTTCTTGGCCGCTGCCACGTTCTGCTCCAGGGGAAGGCTTATCCCATGGATGCAATCGGCATGCCAAAACCGCGACGGTTTCCTGGCGCGACGCGCGCGCTGATGCAAAAACCCCCGCAAGCCTTGCGCTGCGCGGGGGTGCGGGTAATCGCAACGTCGGCGCGACGTGCGTTTTTTACGCGGGGCTGGCCGCCCCGGCGCGGCGGCTCAGGCGTAGGCGTCCAGCAATCCACGCTGGCGTAACACCACCGACGGAATTCCGACGGGCGGGCTATCGTCCAGAGTGAGGCCGTTGCCGTCGCGCCCACTGCCGTTGCGGTTGCCGGTCTGGCCTTGCTGTTGCTGACCAACATCGGCCTGGCCGAGCTGGAAGCCGTTCTGGCCGAGCATTTCGCGTAGCCGCGGCAGACTCTGTTCCAGGGCCTGACGGGTGTCGGCGTTGGCAGCGGTAAAGCTGGCGTTGACCTTGTCGCCTTCCAGGTGCAAACGCACTTCCACCGGACCCATCTCGTTCGGGGTGACCTTGATGTGCGCGTGGCCGATCTTCTGGTCGGCAAGCCAGCTCAGACGGGCGCCGATGGCATCGTCGAAGGTGTCGCTGCCCATCTCCGGGGTCGGGGTAGGCGAGGCGGCGAAGATCGGCGCCGGGTCCTGCAGGCGGGTGAGCGTGGGCGCGGCGGTGGGCAGCACGAACGCCGGTGCATCCGGGGCGTCCGGTGCGGTGCCGTCGTCGGCCGGGTCCAAAGCCTTGACCGCCATGCTCATCAGCGCAGCGGCCTGCGCGTCGCCGCTCACTGCAGTGGTCGAGGTGGGCTTGGCGACTGCAGCAGCCGGCGCGAGCGCACCCAGGCTGGGCAGGGCAGTTACGCCGGTTGCGGCGGCAGTGGTGGCGGGTGCGGTGGCGTCGGTCGGCACGGCGGTCGCGGTCGGCGTGGCGCCGGCGGCACTGGCCATACTGGCGGCGAGCGCTGCGGCAGCCGCAGCCAGGGCATCGCCGCCCGGGACTGCCTGGGCCAGCAGGCTCATGCCAAAACCGCCCAGGCCCGCGGGCGGCCAGCCGGCTTCAGTGGTCACGGTGGTATCGGCGGGCGCGTCCTTGCTGTCCTTGCTGGCAGTTGCGTCTTTTCCGGTCGCGGTGGTGGTACTGCTGTCCTTGGCCGCCGGCTCCTTGGCGGGCTGTGCAGCCTTGGCATCGCCGTCCTGGGCGCGCGGGCGCTTGGTCGCATCACCGGGCGCGTCATCGCCCTGTTCGTCGTCGGCGCGGTTCTTGTCGGGCTGGCTGGATTTCGCAGCGGGCGGCTTGGCCGGCACGCGCTCGGGCGCCTGCGGCGGGGCGTGGTTGGGCGTGTTGGCCGGATTGAGCATGCGCGCGAACTGGTCCTGCGCCGGGTCCTGCTCCGTCGATGGGTCGCTGTAGCTGGACTTCTTGCCGGTGCTGGCAAGCGCGCCGAGGCCGGCGGCAAACGCGGACAGGGGGTTCATGCGGATTCTCCGTGAGTGTCTTCGGCCCGCGCCAGGCGCGAGCGGCGTGCGCCCAGATCGTCCATCTCGCGCTGGTCGCGACGTTCGATCACCTTGTTTTCCTGGGCGCGGTAGCTGGCGGCCAGTTGCTCCAGTACCTGCTTCTCGCGGCTGGCCAGCAGCAGGCGGGTGCGCTCGGATTCGACCTTGGCGATGTTGCTTTCCACGGTCTGGGCCTGCTGCAGCACGGCGCTATCGAGCCGGTCCAGGAAGGCGCGGCGGTTGCTCAGCGCTACCGCACTGGTGCCGGCCATATGACTATTGGCGTATTCCTCGGCGTAGCGGCGCAGTTCTTCCAGGCGCGACTGGTGGGTCTCCAACACGCGCTGGCGCTCGGCCAGATCGCGGGCGACCTTGTCTTCCTGTTCCTGCGCCCGCCGCAGCAGGGGATCGATTCGCTTGGACTGCATCATGGATTAGTTCTCGGGTTCCACCAGTTGCTGCAGCGCGGACAGGCTGTCGCTCAGCAGCGAGGCCTTGTGCACGTCCTGGCCAAGGAATTCGACGATTTCCGGCCAACGCGCCAATGCTTCGTCGGTGGCCGGGTCGCTGCCGCGCTGGTAGGCGCCGATGGCGATCAGGTCGCGGTTGGCGGTGTAGGCGGAGAGCAGCCGCTTGAGCTTGCGGATACGCAGGCGCCAGGGTTCGTCGGCGATGTCCTGCACCACGCGGCTGACCGACGATTCCAGGTCGATCGCCGGGTACAGGCCGCTGTCGGCAACCCGACGCGACAACAGGATGTGGCCGTCCAGGATGGCGCGGGCAGCATCGGCGATCGGGTCCTGCGGGTCGTCGCCTTCGGTCAGCACGGTGTAGAAGGCGGTGATCGAGCCGCGGCCCTTGGCGCCGTTGCCGGCCCGTTCCACTAGTGCCGGCAATTTGGCGAACACCGATGGCGGGTAGCCGCGGGTGGTGGGCGGCTCGCCCACCGACAGGCCGATCTCGCGCTGCGCCTGCGCAAAGCGGGTCAGCGAGTCCATCAGCAACAACACGTTCAAGCCCTGGTCGCGGAACCATTCGGCAATGGCGGTGGCGCGGTAGGCACCGTGCAGACGCGCCAGCGGCGGGCGGTCGGCCGGGGCGGCCACGACGACTGCGCGGCGCAGGCCTTCTTCGCCCAGGGTGGTTTCGACAAAGTCGCGTACTTCGCGGCCACGTTCGCCGATCAGCCCGACCACGATGACGTCGGCCGAAGTGAAGCGGGTCATCATGCCCAGCAGCGTCGACTTACCGACACCGGAGCCGGCGAACAGGCCCACGCGCTGGCCGCGGCCGATCGGCAGCATCGCGTTGATCGCACGCACGCCCACATCCAGCGAGGTAGTGATGGGCTCGCGCGCCAGCGGATTGATCGACATGCCGGCCATGCTGACGCTGCCTTCGCCGCGAATCGGGCCTTTGCCGTCCAGCGGGGTGCCATCGCTGTCGATGACGCGGCCGAGAAGGCCTTCGCCCACCTCCACACCACCGCGGCGCCGCGAGGGCACCACGCGGGCATTCGGCAACAGGCCGTGCAGTTCGGCGCTGGGCATCAGATAGGTGCGTTCGCCGGCAAAGCCGACCACTTCGGCATCCACCCAGCCGCCATCGACTTCGACCTTGCAGGTGGCGCCCATCGGCGCTTCGCAGCCGGTGGCTTCCAGGGTCAGGCCGACGGCGCGGCGCAGGATCCCTTCGCGGATCAGGGTGCGGCCGGCGGTGGGTTCCAGGCCAAGCGTCCCCAGACGGGTGGCCAGGCGCAGATTACGTGCATCCAGCCAATCGGCCGGGGTGGCGCCGAACAGGGCGCTCATAGGCCAGCTCCGGATTTGCGCATGACGGTCTCCAGCGCGGCCCGCAGGCGCGCTTCCAGCGTGCCGTCCACACGCACGCTCTCGGCATGCACGCGCAGGTCGCCGCGGCTCAGGCTCATGTCCGGGGCCACGCGGGTGGTGCTGCTCGGTGCCAGGTGCGGCAGCAGCGCGGTGATGTCGTCCGGGTGCAGGCGCACTTCGACCTCGCGGCCGGCACCGCCGACCGCATCCACGGCCTCGCCGACCAGGTCGGCCAGCAGTTGCGGTTCCACCTGGTAGGCACGCCCGACCAGCTGGCCGGCGATGCGCACGGCCAGATCGCCAAGCGCGCCGACCACTTCATTTTCCAGCCGCGCCAGCGGGCGGGTGAAGTTGTCCAGGATGCCGTCGATCTGCGCGGTCAGGCGGCGCACTTCGGACTGGCCCTGGGCAAAGCCTTCGGCATGGCCGCGGGCAAAGCCTTCCTGCTGGGCGGCGTCTTCGATGGCCTGGATCTCTTCCAGGGTCGGCGGGCGCAGCACCGGCTCGTACACGGCCGGTTCGTCGAACTCCGGCTCCGGCGCGGCCAGGGCCATGTGCAGGTCGGGGGCCAGCCAGCGGGTGACCACGTCGTTCATACCATGGCCTCCGCACCGGCGCCGCCGAGGCTGATGGCGCCTTCGTCAGCCAGGCGGCGGACGATGGTGAGGATTTCCTTCTGCGCCGCTTCCACATCGGCCAGGCGCACCGGGCCGCGCGCTTCCATGTCCTCGATCAGGATTTCGGCCGCGCGCTGGGACATGTTGCGGGTGATCTTCTCGCGCACCTTGGTGTCGGCGCCGCGCAGGGCCAGGCCCAGGCGCTCGCCGGAGACTTCGCGCAGCAGCGTCTGCAGGCCGCGGTCGTCCAGGTCCACCAGGTTGTCGAACACGAACATCAGGTCCTGGATCTTGGTGGCCAGGTCGGCGTCGATCTTGCTGATTTCGCCCAGCACGCCTTGATCGGCGCCGGTGTCCAGGAAGTTGAGGATGTTGGCCGCCACCTTGATGCCGCCCACGTTGGACGACTTCAGGTTCTGGTTGCCGGCAAATTGACGCTCCATGATGTCGTTGAGTTCGCTCAACGCATTGGGTGGAATGCCGTCCAGGGTGGCGATGCGCAGCAGCACGTCGGCACGGGTGCGCTCGGGCAGGTTCTTCAGCGCTTCGGCGGCCTGGTCGCTGTCCAGATGCGCCATGACGATGGCGATGATCTGCGGGTGCTCGTTACGCACCAGGTCGGCGACCGCGCGCGGGTCCATCCACTTGAGGGTGTCCAGGCCGGTGGTGTTGCGGCCCAGCAGGATGCGGTCGATCAATCCGCCGGCCTTGTCGGCGCCCAGCGCCTGGATCAGCACGTTGCGGATGTAGTCGTCGGCGCCCACGCCCAGCGAGGTCTTGCCCGCCAGTTCGCCGTTGAAGTCGTCCATGACCTTCTCGACCTGATCGCGCGAGATGGCGGTCATGGTGGCCATGGCGATGCCGATCTTCTGCACCTCCTTGGGGTCCATATGCTTGAGCACTTCGGCCGCGTCGCTTTCCCCCAGCGACAGCAACAGCACGGCGGCGCGCTGCACTCCGGTCATCGGTTGTGTATCAGGCTTCACTGGCGACCCATCCCTTCACGACTTGTGCGACACGTTTTGAATCGGCTTTGACGGCCTCGCGAGCCACGCGCATGCGCTCTTCGTAGGCATCCGGCAGGGCGATCGGGGTCTTCTTTTCCTGACCGATCTGCGCGGTGTCGTCTTCCAGGCCGGGCATCAGGTCATTGTCTTCGTTGACCATCCGCACGTCGGCGCTCTGCGGAGTGCCATCGTTGCCAGCCCCGCGTTCTTTGTCCTTGACCGCGGTCACGCCGGTGAGTTGACGCAAGGTGGGGCGCACTACGCCGAACAGCAGCGCCAGCACCACTACCGCGCCGACCAGCAGGCGCAGACCGTTCTGCACGCGCGGGTCTTCCCACCACTTCGGGCCTTCCTCGCCCGCCACCGCTTCCCGCACAAACGGGGCATTCATCACCGACACCGTGTCGCCACGTGCCGCGTCGAAGCCCACCGCCTGCTTGACCAGTCCCTCGATGCGGGTAAGCTCGGCGGCGGTGAGCGGCTGCTCGACCATCTTGCCCTTGGCACCGGGGCGCGGGACGTTGTCCAGCAGCACCGCCACCGACACCCGCTTGATGCGGCCGGCCGGCTGACGGGTGTGTTGCAAGGTTCGGTCCAATTCGTAATTGCGGGTGGCGCTCTTGGAACTTTCGGTTGGCGCGGCCGGGGCAGCGGCCTGGCCGTTAGCCGCGGCCGGAGTGCCCGGTGCACCGGCGACGGCCGGGGCGGGCGGTTGCCCGGGGCTGTTGCTGGTGGCGCCCGGAGGACCCTGCGGGCCGGTGGCGCTGGTGCTGCTGTCGCTGACCTGCTCGCTGCGCAGCTTGGCCGGCTCGCCGTTATAGAGTTCGCGGGCTTCTTCCACCACCGAGAAGTCCATGTCCACGCTGACTTCCGGGTTGACCCGGCCGGGGCCGGTCATCGGTTCCAGCAGCTCGCGGATGCGCTGGTTGTAGGAGCTTTCCTGGCGACGCACCTGTTCGAACTGCGCGGCGTGCTGGGCGGCATCGCTGTTGGGGTCGGCGATGGAGAGCATGCGGCCGCTCTGGTCGACCACGGTCACACGCTCCGGGGTCATGTCGGGGATGCTGGACGCCACCAGGTTGACGATGGCATCGACCTGATTGCGCTCTAGCCCCTGGCCGCCACGCAGCTCCAGCACCACCGAGGCGCTGGCCACATCGCGCTGGCGGGTGAACGCGCTGGGTTTGGGAATGGCCAGATGCACACGTGCCTCGCGCACCGGGCGCAGGGTGCCGATCGTGCGCGAGAGTTCGGTTTCCAGCGCGTGCTGGTAGCGGGCGTTTTCCACGAACTGGCTGACGCCGAAGCCCGGGTCCTTTTCCATCAGCTCAAAACCGCCGCCGGTCTCTTTGCCGGTCAGGCCGGAGCCGGCCAGCTTCAGGCGGGCGTCGTACAGGCGGTCTTGCGGAACCGAGATGGCGCCGGTGCCCTGGTCGATCTTGAACGGGATCTGCGCGGTGCGCAGTAGGTCGGCCGCCTCGGCGTTTCCCTTCTCGTCCAGGCCGGTGTACAGCGACTGGTAGCCGGGCTTCTGCGACCAGAAGAACACCGCCAGGCCGGCACCCACCGCCAGGGCGATCATCGCCATCATGGTCAGCTTGCGGGTGATCTGCAGGCTGCGGACACGGTCGAACCACTGGCCCGCCTTTTCGGCGTTCTGGTTCATGTTTTCTTTGGTGATCGCGAGAGCCATGTGTCGTCAACCTTTACAGCGGCATGTTCATGACGTCCTGATAAGCCTGGACGAGACGGTTGCGGACTTCCACGGTGGCGCGGAAGGCCACCTGGGACTGCTGGGAGGCGACCATGACCCGGGCCAGATCGGCATTGGGGTCGCCCATTTCGAATGCTTTGGATAGTGCGCCGGCTTTCTGCTGGGCCTCGTTGACGCCGCCGATGGCGCCGCGCAAGGTCTCGCTGAAGCTGGGCGCCTGGGTGGCCGGCGTTCCCTGTGCGCCTGCCAGCCCCTGGATCTGATTACCGCGCGCCGCATCGGCCACCGCACCCATGGGGCCTTGGCCCATCTGCGTCTGGTAGCTGCGGATCTGCGAAAGAATCGAGGTAACGGAGTCGCTCATGGGTGCGGTCAGCCAGGGAGGCATTCACACCGATGCAAGCGGCGTGCCGAAATCGCGCCGGGATTCCGGCACCGGGGGCAGGGAGGGGCTGGCGCTGGGTTGCGGGCTGGTCCGCGGCCGCAATCTCTTGGCGGGAGTCTAGAATCGAGCCCCGCGTGGTTGGCGAAGCTGGCGCTTTATGCGAACCGATTCGGTGGGCAGGCGCGGCTCTGCTCAACCAGTCTGTGTAGCAAGACGTGGGCCTGTCTGGCGGAGAGCGACGGATCTGCAGCCCGGCTGCAGGGTCCTTGCCCCCCAATCCCTCACGGGACACGCTGCTAGTAGGTCCCTGTCAGCTCCGTGGCGGCATCCATGCCGCCAAGGGTCCCGCGACGGAGAGCGGGCAAGGACCGGTCGCGTTGATCGGTGCCCAGGGTTTGGGCAACGCAACCAGCAGCCCCGGAGCTGCGCGACGCGGCGGTTCGTCCTTAGCGAAAACACCAGCCAACGGCCTGGTGCGATGTCCTCACCGCTCGCGGGACCGTTGGCGGCATGGATGCCGCCATCGAGCCCCCAGGGACGGATTCACGGCGTGTCCCGCGAGCGGCGAGGGCAGCGCGCCCTCGACCGAGTTGGCTTTTGACACTCTCAACTAACTCGGCTTCCCCCTCTAGATAGATCGCGCTAAGAACCGATGTCTCTACACCTGTGAGCCATTTGAATCGGGCCGACTACGCGTGATACGGGTGTGCGCATCAGTGTTCGAGCACATCGCGCGGCTGGGTGATCAGTCCGGCAGCCATGCCTCCCGCCAGCGCTCCAGATTGCTGCCGCTCAACATCCAGTCGCGTCGCACCACCTCGCGCAAGGCCGCCCCCTTGGCGCGTGCTGCGTCCAGGTCGGCCAAATGCTCGCGGATGGCGCCGATCCAGTCGCGGTAACGGTTCTTCACCAGTGTCACCGGCAGGGTGCCCTGGTAGCAGCGCACGTCGCTGGCGATCACCGGATAGCCGCATGCACCGTACTCCAGGAGGCGCAGATTGCTCTTGCACTCGTTAAACAGGTTCTGCTCTACCGGCGCCAGTGCCAGATCCAGGTCCAGCGCCGCCAGCGCGGCGGGGTACTGGTCGATCGGCACGCCCGGCTGGAACTGGTGGATGTGCTGGCGCAGTGCGAACGGGTACATCCCCATGAACACCCATTCCACCTCGCCAGCGAGCTCTTTCACTACGTCGGCAATCAATTCCAGGTCGCCGGTATGGCTGGCGCCCCCAGCCCAGCCGATCCGCGGCTTGCCACCCTGGCGTTCGGCTCGCGCAGGCAGATGTTCCCACCAATGTGGCGGCAGGCGGTTTTCGGCCACCCGAATATCGCTATGCAGCCCGGCAAACGCCTCGGCCAGTGCAGGGGTGGAGACCACGAAGCGGTCCACCATGCCCAGCCCGCGCCGCACGGTCTTGAGAATGTCCTTGGGCATGTGTTCGCGATGGGCATTCTTCAGTGGCAGATTAGGCAGGTAATCGTCCAGCTCGTAGACCTTGAACGCGCGCGACAACGCCTTCATCCGCCGCATCGCCTCCAGCCGCGCCTCGCCGACCTGCCGTTGCAGGATCACCACGTCGGGATCCTGGCGCGCCAGTTCGGCGATCTCCAGATAGCCGTTGAACAGCACACCCTCGGCCAGCCCGGCCTCGCGCAGCGCGCGCAGCGGCTGGATCACCCGGTAGTGGCCACAGCCTTCGATATCGGCCGGCAGTGCGATCACGCTCGGCAGTGGCCGCCACGACTGCAACGGCCGCCAGCTGGCGCGCGGGTCGGCCAGCGTGAAGCCGGCGCCCGGGTCCAGCGAGAAACCCGGGTTGTAGGCCGGGTCGTTGGCCATCACCGGTAACCAACGCGCGTACATCGCCTCTTCGTCGAGGGCCGTGGCGGTGGTGGCATCGGGCGGGTCGATCAACAACTGCGCGCGCGCGGCAAACACATTCAAGTACCCGGCCTGGTGCAGGCGCAGGCACAGGTCGACATCGCTCCACTGCGCCAATGCCGGCTCCAGCGCAAAGCCGCCTGCGTCGATAAATAGCTGACGCGGCAGCATCAGACACTCGCCACTCAAGGCGGTGTAGTTCTGGTCCAGCTGCAGGCGCTGCAGATAGCCGGATTCGTCGAATGCACTGCCTTCGAACGCGCGCGCTACCGGTGCCCCCAGGCCCAGCAACAGACCGGCGTGGTGCACGGTGCCGTCGCTGCGTAACAGCTTGCCGGCCACCGCGCCCACTTCCGGGCGGAGCGCGTGGTTGAGCAGTTGCTCCAACCAATCGGCCTTCATCACCGCAGCGCCGGCCGACAGCCACAGCAGCACGTCCCCACGTGCATGCTCGGCGGCCGCGTTGCAGACCGCCTCGCGTACAGGCTCCGCGGCAAAGCGCAGCACGCGGATCTGCTGCATGCCCAGCGCATCGATGCCGGCCAGCCACGCGCGCAGGTCCGGGGCGGTGCTGTCGCGGTCCAGCAGCAGTACCTCGTAATGCGGGTAGGCGGTGTTGGCCAGGATGCTTTCCAGACAGCGCTGCACCTGCGGCAAACGGCCATCGACCAGCACCAGGATGCTGACCAGCGGCTGCTGGGCATGCTGGTACTCCACTGCATGCCGTCCGGGGCCGGCGCTGTGCACGCGTGCATCCGCATACCCGCGCGCGGCCAAGTGGCGGGCGATGGCACGTTGCTCGTCCGCATCGGTTTGCCGTGTCTGTGCTGCGGCCACCAACAATGGCTCGGCGATGTGCTGCACACAGGCCAGGCCGTAACGCTCGACTAGGCCAAGCTGATAGCCGAGTTCGAAGGCCTGCCCAAGGTCTGCCGGAAAACCGCCGTCGGCCACCAGGCCGCTGCGGCGGAACAGCCAGTGCCGCGACAGCGTGGACGGCGCGCTCAGCAGTACATCCAGATACAGCGCCGGCCGCAGCGCCAGCCCAAGCTGCGCGGTGTCCAGCGCAACCACTTCGTCCGCATAGACGGCCTGGCACTGCTCGGGCAGCCCGATCATGCCCAATGCCAGCATCGTCAGGCCACTGACGGTAAAGATGCTGCCGGCCTCCACCAGTACCACCCACTCGACATCCTGTTGCCCTGCAATGGCCTGGTTGAGCGCGGCCACCAGGCCCGCCTCGCCAATCAGTAGCCCACGCTCGCCGTGGTCGTCCAGCTGGTGCGGTGCGCTGCTGACCACCCAGGTCTGCTGATTCCGATAGCAGGCCACTGCATCGATGCTGGCCCGTGTTGCGGCGACTGCGGCGGCGTCCCCATCGCGGTCGATCAGCATCACCGCAATCCGTGGCCCTCCGGCATGTGCCTGCAGGCGCGCATCGATCAACGCGCGCTGCACATCGCTGGGGTGGCGCACGCCCAGCCAAGTGGCCGGCGAGACCTGCTCGGCCATGCCGGCGCTGCGCATCAGCGCATTGACCAGATCCACCGACTTGAACACCCGCGCCTTGTGCGGACTGAGCGGCGCAACCCGCACCTGACGATTGTCGCCGCTCTCACGCCGCCAGCCGAGCTGCCGGATGCCCTGGCGCAGGTCCTCATGGCCCTGATCGCCGACCCCGACCTGATCGCGGCCGGCCTGGCTGAACTGCGCGCTGGACACACGGAAGTGCGTCAGCGGGCTGGCCAGAAACGCCAGGTTGCCGTGGCGCAGCAGCTTCACATAGATCGCCAGATCGCCGACCCAGTGGATCGGTTTGCCGTTCAACATCATCAGCTCATTGCCCAGCGCCAGCAGCTCGGCGCGGCGTGCCAGCACGCAGCTGGGCTCGCCAATGAAGTTGATGGCGTGGTCGGCCAGGAACGACACCAGCTCAGGCCCGTCGATCAGCACGTCTTCGTTGAAAGGAAAGCTGGTGGCCAGGATATCCGGCAACGGCGCGCCATCGTCGTCGATGCGCAACCGCCGCGAGGACGCCATTGCCGTGCCCGGGTTGCGCTCGATCGCTTCCACCAATTGCGCAATGCAATCGGGCTCCAGCACATCGTCGTCGTGCAGAAACTTGATGTACTCGCCGTGCGCCAGCCCAATGCCTTTGATGGTGCTGCCGAGTTCGCCGAGGCGCGTCGCGTTGCGGGAGTAGCGGATCGGGAAGGGAGCAGACGCCAAGCGCAGCGCCAGCAGGGACTCGATCGCGCCATCGCCATTGTCGTCGCAGATCACCAGCTCCAGCGCCGGGTAGGTCTGCGCCAGCACACTGTCCAGCGCCTGCGCGAAATAGCGCGGCTTGAAGGTCGGCATGACAATGCTGACGAGGGCAGTCGAAGGTAGGGGAGCGTCAGGCATCGGCGTGATGAAGGCAGTGGCGAGTAGGGTTATGGCGGTCAAACTGTAGGGGCAACAAAGTGCTGGGGTTCGCTAGCGTCGACGTGGCAAACTTGTAGTCAGACGTCCGCAGCGTCGATTTGCCTTAGATCGGTGGCAGCCTCTCGCCGCGCAATCAAATTCAGGTGCCACGGCTCGCTGTCCTGGCCTTCCAGCAGTCTTTGCACGTCGGTGAAGCCGATATCGGTGAGGAGGGATATCAGAGATTCCTCGGTATAACCCCACCGATGCGCATCTTCCCTACTGCCTCCGCGTGCCTCGTCGCGCCAACCCCAGAACCCGGCAAATGCATGCAAGTTCTGGTCCTCAAGGGAGCTGCACTCCAAGCCGAGGAGTTGGCGCGCATGGAATGCGATGTCGGGGACAATCACATGCAGCATGCCCGCAGGTGCAAGTAGCTCGTGCCAGTGCTTCAATGTGGCACGCGCATCGTTTGGATCGAGATGTTCCAACATGTGCCGGGAATAGATCTCTACAACGCTACCGACAGGCGAGATCGTGATCGCACCAGCATCACAAACGTGGTCGGTAGCCTCAGTCTGCCTTGAGTCAATGTTGAGGTAGCCATCCAGTCGTCTAGAAGCACACCCGACGTGTAGCTTGAGCTCGTTCATAGGTTGGTCACTGCACAGACGACATGAGTGACGTTCTCGTGCCGGATCGAAATATCGTAGATGCGATAGTCAGGAGATTGTTGTCTGAAGAGATACAGCCAAACGTCTGGCGGAAAGATTGAGACATGGCTATGGCCGTCGTCGTAGCAAGCGATGACATGAAAATTGAATCGAGCTGTCCGGTGCAAGGAGCGTGTTAACTCTGCTAGCTCATGGGTCTGGATATGCTCGAGAACATCGGCAGAACAATTGAGGTCAACATGCTCCAAGGTGGAACTGGTCAGATCCTGTTGAGAGAATTCAATGTTGTCGCCTTCTGGAAAGTCCGGCGACCTTGCCCAATCCAAGCCAATAACGCGAGGTACTGACTTTGCTATTTCGGCGACGAAGGCGCCATTTCCGCAGCCAACCTCGCGCACGTTCGTGAACCGACGTTTGCCAAGAAATTTGGTATATGGCATAAGCCAGTTATTGCGTTGAAACAGTGGGTTTTTTTCATGCAATTTTTGGTAGTACGCCGCATCCAATACCTTGTCTGCGTATGCGGCAGGAGCGCTGTTTTCGCTCAGTGCGTGTCCGATCGAAGTGTAGGTCGCTGCTAACCTTGTATAGAGCGAAATGGAAAGTTCCTTTTGAAGCGCAGCGTCTTTTGAAGTTCCGCCCTTTATTCCTTCGTTCGTAGATACGCTGCCGCTCTCAATCGTGCTTTCGATCTGTTCAAGACGTTGATTAACCAGTCCTCCCCCCGATCGGGTGAATGCCTCAACCGGAAAGCTGCGTTCCCAGAGCATGACTTTGGAATAGTCCCACTAATGATCGAATGTTTCGCGGGCATGGTGATGTGCCACCGCGGGCAAAGCGGGGAGGCGTGGCGCTGCCCGCTCCGGGCATAATAACTGGTGCCAGAAGGCCGGCGAAAGCAATGTCTGGAAATGAATCTGCTGGTAGATCTGTGTATCGTCATGTCGTTGCTGGTTAAGCGGAACGAATGGTTTAAAAAGCGTGTGTGCAGTTTTTCCGAACCATTCGGCTTCTTGTAAAAGGCCTGACGAAATGCCAACCAGCTCTACATCCTCACGCGTACCGAGAATCTGGTAAGCATTGTGCAGGCAGCGGATTGGGGATTGGCCAGTGATTCGCTGTAGAGTTGCCATTTCGGCGCTCGCGGCGCCTTCAGCCATGGGATGCGCTTTGTACATGAGGCGCCGGCCCTCGCATAGCGTCCTCAACTGCTCAGAAAAGTCCGCGCATTGCAATACATGCCCGCTTGGAGCGATCAATGAAGCATCGTATGGCGCCTGACCGACGAAGACGATGCCGCCGTCAAGTGGTGTAAAGGAATATGCGCGCTCGTCGTGCAGGCGACGTCGATGCATTCGCACGTTTGCTGCAAGTGTCGCGGCCTCGAGACGTAGTTCCTCCGAGCTAACGGCATGCATGGTCAAACGCTTGGTCGCCAACTGCTGCGAACTATACAGCGCCACGTACAGATCACGCGCGAAGCGAAGCGGCGAGACACGGATATCGAGAAAAGGGATGTTCGCCTGAACGCAGAAATCCATCAGCCACGGCGGCATCTCAAGCGAAATTAATAGGTCGCATGGCGGCAAGTGCTGCCTCAAATATTCTGCAGCCGCTTGCGGCAGCTGGTAGTAGTGCTTAGACCAAGAGCCAGAATCCGCAAATGCGAGGTTGTGAAAAGAATCCAGATCAAAGCCATGGTGGTGGCAGTATTCGCTATCGAGTGCAAAGCCGATCTCGATTCCTGAGCCCTGTAAAATGGGTTCTCTGATCAGATCGAAAAAAGCTTCCGGAAAGACTCGCGTATCTCTCAGTAAATCTGGAACCAGAATGATGTTGGTGGTCATCTTAATGTGTATCCAATACAGGAATTCTGACTGTCTGAAATAAAGAATAGTTTCGTGGAAGAGTACGGCCCTATGCTTTTAAGAAATTTCTGATATTTCTGGGAACTCGGGAAGGGTCGAATTGAAATTTTTTTGCGGGCGTCGGTCATCGCTCCACCCTTTCCAATTCATGAAGTTTCTCAGGCTCACATCGCCCAGGGCGGCGGTGCGGCACCGGCGACGGGCGATGCATACAAAACGAGGTCGTAGTAGTGGCCAGGAGAGTGCTGGCGTAGGCGGAAGTGATAGCCTTCCACCAATCTGTCCAGTTGTTCCACGATATCCAGTAAGTCCTGGGCGTAGTGGTAGACACAAATAGCCATACGGGGGCGCTGGGTCCGGATCAGGTGAGATGCGCCCTCTAGTGCCCTGGCTTCGAACCCTTCGATGTCCAACTTCAGTAGCGTCAGCTTTTCCAGTTCATCGTCCAGGCGCGTAGTCGCCACGGAGATGCCGCCGTTCGGCGATACATGGCTGGAAACGGTGCCCGTCTCCTCAAAGCGCAGCGTCGCATGTTCGTTAGAGATGGCTTTTTTGATGGCCTTGAAATTGTGCGGGGGAATTGGGAGAGCACTCGCGATGCCCTCCAATGTCTGGAAGTTGATGCTATCGGGTTCAAAGGCGGTGATGCTTTCGTAGCGATAGCGGGACGCGTCGATAAATTTATGCACGACTGGGCCCTGGAAGGCACCGCCATCGCAGAAATGTTCACTCTGGCCGAGCTGGAATGTGCTGCTATCAGCATATTCTGAAAAGTACTCGTTGATCGGCGTAGCCCAGCAGTCCAACAGGAAGCTGGAATCGTAGGTCACGCGGAACAACAGGTTGCTGTAGAGCGTAAAGACGCTTAAATCATCGTCCAGTCGATCTGCAAACCGCAGAAATTCGTCTAGGCGCAGAAGCGTCCGCTGACGGTATACCTGGGCAGGCTCGTATACGGCGAGCAGTCCGCAGTGAGCAACCGCCATGCAGGCATCTACCCTTTCAATGCCTGCTTGATCGCAGAGCTTGCGGGCCAAGCCCGATTCCTTCGGGCTGTAAGAAAAATCGATGGCTAACGCCTGGGAATGCTGGGCCGCTTGCTCGATGAACTGGCGCGAACTCCAACGCGGAACCCCATGAACGGTGTCGCTGTCGCTTGGCTGATCATCAACGGCGGCAATGATATGGCTGGAGCGCTGGACGATCTGTGGGCCATAAATGTTGCCAAGGCCCGAGCGCGGTTGGAGCAAAAAAAGGGGGCGCTGCTCGAAATGTGGGATCAGCGGTTCCAAAGAAGGCGCCACGCTCAGTTGCTCAATGCCCGCGCTGGTGCAGATGTCGTGTGCAAACGCCCGTCCGCGCGGGCTGCAAGCGAAATCGATAGCGATCGCATCGGCATATTGCCCAGCCTTGGCAAGAAACTCCTGACTGCTCCAGCGCGGCGCGCCGTGGATGTGGTCCAGGTGGGTGTTTTGGTCATCAATTGCGGCAACAACATGGCGCAGGTCAGCAACGACCCTGGGACCATGCACCATACCGATATAAGACTCGGGAGCGACGAGGAATACCGGGCGGTTGGCAATCGCGGGTAGGCGCGCAATGACATCCTCAAGCGCAGGGCGCTCTTGCTCCGCAATACGCAGAATTTGTTCGCGAAGCTGCTCGTTTCTTGAGTTCATGAACGTCATGTCCCGTAAGTATGAATGGGGCTGTCGTAGCGGGCGTTGAAATAGGTCTTCGCAGGCACGTCCTCGCAGTAGGCACGCGGCCAGCCAAGTTCGCAGCTTCGCCCCACCTTGACGCCCTCCCGCACAATGGCGCCGGTCCGCAGGATGCTGTTGCCGCCGATCTCGACGCCCGCGCCGATTTGCACACCATTCTCTATCCAGCATGAAGATTTGACGCGGCATGCCGGTCCGAGGTGCGCGCCGGCATGGATGACGGTGTTGTAGTCGATCCTGCACCCGTGCCCGACGACCGCATTGGCACCCACGAATGCGTTAAGCCCGATGACCGTGTCAGATCCGATGGCTGCGCTGGCATGGATGAAGGGCTCCAGCTTGAAGCCACGTTGCAGCGCTGCCTGCATCAGTTCTGTGCGCTTGAAGTTGCCGAGGCGTTCGTCAAATGCCACGAACATGGCCCCGTCACTTGGATTCAGTCCATCCAGTATGCGGAAATCGAATTCGTGTTTCTCGTCTTGCGGGACATCGATCTTGATGACCGCCTCATCCTGACGCGCCTGTTTCCAGCCATGAAAAGCCAGGTCGAGGTAGTCGCTGCTGCCGATGATCCACCTAGATTTCATGGTCGGTCTCCATCAGCGTCGTGTACCAGCGCTCGACCAGGCGATTCATGGATTCATAGGCTCCCTGGATGGGCAGAGGCGCGTCTGTGTGCAATGCCGCCTGTACCCGCTCCATGATGTCCACGTCTTCGCCCACCACCACCTTGCTGCCGTGCATCTGTGCCAGTAGCACTTGGCTGGAAGAACCGTAAGGCTGTTTCTTGCGTGCGCTAAACCAATAGATTTCCAGGTCGGTTGTGTCCGGCCCAACGGGGATATGGTGCTCCAGGGTGAAGGAATAACCGCCGTTGCCACTGGCGATATGCAGGTTTGGGAAGGCCAGCCAGTTGAAGTAGGCATCCTGCTTGCCCCAGCGTTCCACTTTATCGTGCCAGTGGAAGTGCTTGAGGTTAGGTATAGGTGCTTCCGCGCCACCGAAACTGAAGCGGCGCATCTCGCGCCTCAAGGCAGAGGGCGATGTGCCCTGCAAGGCCTCCATGGACTCCTTGGCTTGTTCCTCGTTCACCTGCGGAACGAAGCTGACGCTCTTGGCCAGGGTCTTGGGGTGGACGAAGCGCGGGTGATTGGCATCCCGAAGATTTTCGTAAGCGAGTTTCCAGTTGTACCGGCCACGCCATGTGGTCACCATGACCTCAGTGTCGTAGGCGTTGGAACTACTTTCCAGCAAGGCGATGAAGTCAGGCGAAAACTGCTCCTCAATCGGCATCGGGTTGGGGGCGAGGTTGACGAACAGCAGATTTCCCATCTCACGCAAGGCGAACTCCCGCAATTTCAGACTACGTCGTTCGTCCTCGCCGAAGCCATAAAAGGCATCGCATTCGGGGATACTCTCTACCCGGCCGTCGGCATCGTACTTCCATGCATGGTAGGGGCAGACGAGCGGACGCCTTCCCACTGCGGTGGTCTGCAGCAGTGCGCTGCGGTGCAGGCAGACGTTCTCGAATGCGCGCAGCCGGCCCTGGAAATTCTGGATCAGCACCGGAATGCCGGCGAGCCTGCGGGTGATGAAGCAGTTGTTATCAGGCACCAGCATCTTGAGGCCGGCAAACAGCCAAGCCTTGCGGAAGATCTTGCGCTGTTCGCGGGCGAAGATGTCCGTCGACAGGTAGTAGCTGGGGTGCATTCGCGATCGCATCGGCGCGGCTTCTCAAGAATCCTTGTGGTAAATGACCCTGGCCGGGTTGCCAAACACGCTGGCGCCGGCCGGCACGTCCTTGACCACGACTGCACCGGCGCCGACCACAGCGCCGTCGCCGATGTGGATGCCGGGCAGGATGGTAGCGTGGGGGTGGATCGCTACCTCATTGCCAATCACCACGCCGCCGCCGATGAAAACGAAGCTGCCGATCTGCACGTAGTCGCCGATGCTGACCTCGTGCGCGATGATCGAGGTAGAGAGCACGGTGACGAATTCGCCGAGCCGGCTGCCGGAGCCGATGGAGACGCGCGAATCGAACACGCTGCCCCGGCCTATGTAACCGGCAGCTGCTTCGCGCGAGGGGGGAGGATGGAACACAATGAAGTCGGCGCCCTTTTCGATAAGCGCCTGGGCATAGTGCCGCCTCGCCGCGGGGTTGCCGATTGCGCAGATGAAGATGTCGCCTTCCACCGGTTGGTAGGTTGCAGGGTCGCCGACGATCGGCCAGCGCGATGTGCCCTGCAAATGCGTGCGATCATCCAGGAAACCCTTGATATCCCATTCGACACCATGCGCCGGGTCCTGGTGATACGCCAGCGACGCGATGTCTCGTGCGAAGCCACCCGCGCCAACGATCAGCAGGTGATAGGGCGGAGTGGATGCATCGGCTGTCATACGAATTCCACACCTCCATCCATGCTGAAGGCCTGTCCGGTTACCTTGCTGCTCGCATCGGACAGAAAATACAGGCACGCCATCGCCACGTCCTCCGGCTGGCCGATGCCGAGCGGGTAGCGCTTGCGGCTTTCTTCGAACCAGGCCTTGTCTTCGTTGATCAGCGATGTCTCGACCAAACCGGGGCACAGTGCATTTGCACGAATCTTGCGGCGCGCCAATTCCAGCGCCAGCGGGCGCAAGGTTCCGATCAGAGCGGCCTTTGATCCTGCATACGGACCGACACCGACGGTACCCGTGAGCGCGGCGATGGACGACAGAAAGATCACCGAAGCGCCGAGCCGCAGTGACTGGCGTGCCAATAAGTGCCTGGTCAACATCACTGGTGCGAGATAATTGATGTCCATGACCTCGCGCAAAAACTTTTCGCTGACCAATTTCATGGGCGCAAGCCCACGAATGCCGGCGCTATGAACTACGCCGTCAAGTTGCCCGCAGGTAGTGGCCAACTGCTGCAACACGGTTGCGTCGCTCAAGTCGCCAACGAACAGGCAATGGCCTTCGCCATGCAGCGACGCCAGCACGGTGCGCAGGCGCTGTTCGTCACGTCCGGCAACGACCATTCGCGCACCTGCACCGGCACAGGCCCGTGCAACGGCCTCGCCAATGCCTTTGGACGCGCCGGTAACCAGAATTGTCTTGCCGGCCAGCCCAAACAAGGTGTGCAGCAGCACTGAGGTGGCGTCCGTGGAATGCATGGTGGTCTGGCTGCTCATAGGCGAATCGGCAAGGAAATGCCACCGTCGATGGTCAAGGTGCTTCGTGTGATCCAGCGGCTCGCGGCAGACAACAGATATGCCACGCCGTTTGCAACGTCGTTTGGGTCGATGCGTCCAAGTGGTGTCAGTCCGATCTTGTCGTCCATGTCCGCAGCGACGCCCAACTTTTTCAGCATCGGCGTGTCGACATAGCCGGGCGCAATGCAGTTTGCGCGGATGCCGTGCTTGGCTTGCTCAAGCGCGAGCGTGCGCACAGCTGCCTCCAATGCGGCCTTGGATGCGGCGTAGCCGGCAGCGGCCTGTGGTGCGGCGCGTGCAGAGAGCGCAGACACGTAGACCAGCGATGCGCCTTCGGCCAGCCGCCGTTTGAAAAGCAATTGCTGCGTCAAGGTGATCGGTGCCAGATAATTGATCGACAGCATGTGCTGCAGATGTTTTTCTGCCGCCATCCGGAATGGCACAAGTGCAGCGACGCCTGCGCATGAGGCAACGCCGTGATAGCGCTCGGATGCCCCCAATAAGCGGACCCGGGTCTGCTCGTCGGTCAGGTCGCCCGCGATGACGCTGTGACCACTCCCAGCCAAGTCGGCAGCTACATCTTCCAAACGTTGCATGTCGCGGCCATTGAGCACGACAGTGGCGCCTAACCGGGCGCATAACGTAGCAACTGCTGCGCCGATACCCGAGGACGCACCCGTGACCAAGATTGTTTTATCGATCAGCCCGAATGCATCGGTTGTTGCGATTGAAGCCATGCTCATGACTCGATCAGACCTGGAAACACTGCACCATCGATCTCCACCAGACAGGTACCCCACGACAGCCCGATGCCGAAGCCACACAGCAGCACGCGCTTGGGTCCTGATTCCAGTTCCTTGTTGATGCGTGCGGTCATCGTTACCGGCAGCGATGCGCCACTAGTGTTGCCGAAATCGCGCAACGTGGAGGGCACCTTTTCCAACGGCAGGCCAAGCTTCTTGCGGATGGTCTCGTTGATCATGCGATTGGCCTGGTGGAAGACGAAGTAATCCACCTCGTCCTTGGACATGCCGGTGTAGTCGAGTAGCTTCTGTACCGCAGGCGGAATGCGTTGGGTTGAAAAGCTCAGCACTGCCACGCCATCCAGTTGCAGGTCTACACCACGCTTCCACGCACCGTCTGGCTCATCGCGATACGGCACCAAGTGCTGCATGCCGACCGGCTCCCGATGCCCGCCCACTGGCAGGATGATCGCCCTGTAGCCGCTGCCATCGCTGTTGAGGTCGAAATGCATCGGCGGTGCGTCTGCACTGAATTCCAGCGCGGTAGCGGTACCGGAGTCGGAGAAGATCGGGTCTTCCAGGTTTGCGCTGCGGTCGCCCACCAGCAGCAGGCCCTTCTTGACGCCGCCGGCGGCGATCATCGAGCCGAGCAGGTTGATGCCGAACGGGTAGGCCGAGCAGCCCAGGTTGACGTCGAACGCCACCGTGGCATGCGACAGGCCGAGCCGGTCCTGCAGGATGATGGCGGTGGCTGGAATCGGATAGTCCGGCGATTGCGTCACCACGATCAGTGCATCGATCTCTTCGCGCTTCCACTGCAGCTTTTCCAGCAGCACTTCCGTCGCATCGAAGGCCATGTCGGAGAAGCACTGCCACTCCGAGGCCATGCGCCGCGTCTCGATGCCGATGTTGCGCACCAGGCGCTCGCGCTCGGAACGGATCTGCGGCCGGCAATCGGTGAGATTGGACACGACCCGCTTCGGCACGCAGGTCGCCATGCCGGCAAAGCGGACGTTGTGCAGCGTGGAGGTCGGCATGTTACGCCTCGGTCAGTTTATAGAGATCGCCCACAGTGATTGCAGTGGTCAAGTCATCGCCGGTGATGGTCTTGCTGTATTCCATGTCGAACATGACGATCACGCCCAGCGCGGCCAGCGAATCCCACTCCGGCAATTCCAGCAGCACGGTGTCCAACGTGACCTCCACCGGTTCCTGGAAGTCGGTGGCGGAGAGGAAGTTCTCGATAAATGTTGCCTGGGTCATACGATCTCGCCTGGTTGCCTGTTGAAGAGATGGGAGTCTGAAGTGCAGATGCAGCGTGTTGCGATCATGTTGCCTGTGCGCCGGCGATCAGGTCGGCGATGCTGTCGACCTGATCGCTGTGCAAGCCGGGAAAGATCGGTAGGCACAACACCTGCGCCGCCACCGAACGCGCCACCGGCAGCCATGCCGGCGCCGACGAGGGCAGGGCGCGATACATCGGGAAATCGCTGATCAATGGATAGAAATAACGTCGTACCAGAATGCCGTGCTCGCGCATCAATTGGTATAGCGCATCGCGCGCCAGCGGGTAGTCGTCCTGCACCAGGATCGGAAAATACGCATGATTGGCGCTGGAATGCTGCGGTGCTGCGACGCAGCGGATGCCGCGCACCTCGCTCAATCGTTGCCGGTACTGCGCATCGATGGCGCTGCGTTGCGCAATGGCCTCGTCGATGTGCTTGAGCTGCAACAGGCCGAACGCTGCGCTGATCTCGTTCATCTTGCCGTTGATGCCCGGCGCCACCACCGTGGTTTCGTCGACGAAGCCGAAATTCTTCAGATGCCCGATGCGTTGATAGGTCCTTTCGTCCGGGCACACGATGGCGCCGCCCTCGAAGGTGTTGAACACCTTGGTGGCATGAAAGCTCAACACGCTGAGGTCGCCGTGGCGCAGGATGGAGCCGCCGTCATCGCGTACGCCAAACGCATGCGCCGCGTCGTAGATCACCTTGAGGTTGTAGATGTCGGCGATGCGCGTGATGGCAGTGGTATCGCACGCGGTGCCATAGCAGTGCACCGGCATGATCGCGGTGGTCTGCGGGGTGATGGCCGCTTCGATCTTGGACGGATCCATGTTGAGGGTCACCGGGTCGATATCCACGAACACCGGGGTGATGCTTTTCCACAGCAGCGAATGCGCCGTGGCCACGAACGAGTAGGGCGTGGTGATCACTTCGCCGGTGATGCGCAGCGCCTGCAAGGCGGTGATCAACGCGGTGGTGCCATTGGTCAGCAGGGCCAGGTGCGGCACGCCCAGGTAGTCGCACAGCGCCTGCTCGAGCGCACGGTGCATCTCGCCCCCGTTGCTGACGATGCGACTGGTCCAGATCCGTTCCAGATACGGCAGAAAGTCTTCCAGCGGCGGCAGCAGCGGACTGGTGACGGGGATGGGCATCAATGCCTCGCTGGGACGGGTGAATGTCGGGATTCCGCCGCAGCCGATGGCTGCGGTCGGTCTACTCCGGAGGAAGCAAGCGCTATGCCAGCGGGCGCTGGCGGAGCCGTGGCCGGCTCAGTTCGCCAGCTCGGTCTGCTCGCGGTCGATGCCGTACTTGCGCAGCTTCTCCACCAGGGTGGTGCGGCGCAGGCCTAGTAGTTGCGCCGCATGGGCGACCACGCCCTGAGTGCGTTCCAGCGCCTCGTTGATCAGTGCCAGCTCGATGTTGGCCATGTGGCCACGCAAATCGATGCCATCGTCGGGCAGGCTGGCAGCAGAGGCCGGTTCGGCATCGGCGGTCTTGGGCTGCAGCGTCACCACATTGCTCGGCAATGCATTGACGTCGGCAGGCGTCGCCACCAAGGCCGGCTCCGGCGGCAGCTCGACCGGAATGGACGATGCAAAGTCGCCGCGATACCGCGCCGGCAGATCCTGCACGCGCACCAGCCCACCGGGATGCAGCACCGCCAGGCGCTCCACCAGATTGGTCAGTTCGCGTACGTTGCCGGGCCAGTCGTAGCTGCGCAGCGCCTGCAGGGCTTCGTCGGCAAAGCGCACTTCGCCGCGACCGGTACGTGCCAGCTGGCCGGCGATCGTCTGCACGAGCATGGCCAGATCGTCCACGCGCTCACGCAGCGCCGGCATCTCGATCGGAAACACGTTGAGGCGATAGAACAGGTCCTCGCGGAACTGGCCGTCGCTGATGCGGGTTTCCAGGTTGCGGTGGGTCGCGGCAATCACGCGCACGTTGCAGCGGATGGTCTGACCACCGCCAACACGTTCGAAGCTGCGCTCCTGCAATACGCGCAACAGCTTCACCTGCATCGGCAGGCTCATGTCGCCGATTTCGTCCAGCAGCAGCGTGCCGCCTTCGGCCATCTCGAAACGGCCCTTGCGGGTGGTCAGCGCGCCGGTAAAGGCTCCCTTCTCGTGCCCGAAGAGTTCGCTTTCCAGCAGATCCGGCGGGATCGCGCCGCAATTGATGGCCACGAACGGCCCATCGCGGCGCGGCGAGTGCTGATGGATGGCGCGGGCGACCACTTCCTTGCCAGTGCCGGATTCGCCAAGCACCAGCACGGTGGTGTCGAACGCGGCTACCTGGTCGATCAGCCGGCGCAGGCGGGTGACCGCCTCGCTGTTGCCGGTCGGGCCGGTGTCCTGCTGCACGCCAGCCTGATGCTCGGCATCCAGGCGCTTGAGGCTTGCGCGGCGCAGCAGCGCTTCCAGCTGTGCGTGACGCAGCGGCGTGTCCAGCGCCCAGACATTGGCCTCGTGCAGGCCATGGGTCTGCGCAAACGTGGTCGGGCTGCCTTCCATCAACAGCACCGGTGGCGGCAGCTTGGCATCGGCCAGCCAGTCGAAGAATTTGTCGGCCTGCGCGGCGTCCTGCGCCGAGCCCACCATCACCGCCATCCACTCATCGTGGCGGTGACGGCCAGGATTGATGTCGGCGCCGTCGGTGACCCAGCGGGGATTGAAGTCCATGAATTCGAGCAGCGACACGGTGCGCTCGGCGCGCACGGCGTCACTGTCGATCAACAGAATGCGGGACTCACTCATTCCTGGCTCCTTCCGTCAGGCCCTCCAGGATTGGCATGACTTCCTGGATATAGGACAGCTTGCTGACAAAATTGTCAGCACCCGCGCGAAGAGCGTGTTCACGATGCTCGGCATCGTCGAAGTGGCTCGCGATGACAATATACGGCGGATCATCCTGTGTCTTGATCAGACGCGTGGCCTGCAGGCCGCCCATCTCGGGCATGGCCAGATCCATCAGTACGACATTGGGGCGCAGCGACTCAGAGCGCTCGATCGCTTCCAGCCCATTGGCGGCACTGCCCACGATGTTGAGCCACTCCACTTTGCGAAAATGACGCATCGCAGCGTTGATGAAGCCCTCGTGGTCGTCGACCAGCAGCACGGTGAGTTTGCTCATAGTAGTCCTTATCCCGCTCGCGCAAGCAGCGGTTTGTTAGTGCGGCGGCGCTCGCGGGCCGGGGCGATGTCCAGTTGTTCGCGGTACTTGGCCACGGTCCGGCGCGCAATATTAACGCCCTGACGCGACAACAGGCCGGCGATGGCTTCGTCGGCCAGCGGGCGACCCGCCGGCTCGCTCTCGATCAAACGACGCACCATGGCCTTGACGGCCTGGCCGGAGACGCTGGCGCCTTCCAACCGCACGGCGAAGAAATGTTTGAGTTCGAAGGTGCCGCGCGGGGTTTGCAGGTATTTGCCGGTGGTGATGCGCGAAATGGTGGATTCGTGCATGCCGATCTCGTCGGCGATT
This sequence comes from Xanthomonas vesicatoria ATCC 35937, assembly GCF_001908725.1. Taxonomy (NCBI): domain Bacteria; kingdom Pseudomonadati; phylum Pseudomonadota; class Gammaproteobacteria; order Lysobacterales; family Lysobacteraceae; genus Xanthomonas; species Xanthomonas vesicatoria. Next base: position 304,914 of record NZ_CP018725.1, read on the forward strand.
TCCTTCAGCGTCAGCGGTGCCATCGCTTCTTCGCCGCGCGCCAGGAAAGCAGCCTGGCGTTCGACGATCGCACGCGTGGCGCGCAGCAAGGTTTCGTAGCGCATCGACAGGCCGCGGGTCAGCCAGCGCGCTTCCTGCAGCATGTCACGCAGCGGCTGGGCGGCGTCGCCGGCCTCGGCCAGTGCGCGTTCGTGCACCGGGTTGATGCTGACGCGATGGGTGGTCGCCGGATTCAACGCCACGCGCCAGCTGCCGTCGGCATGCCAGGCGAGCACATCCGGAATCACGCTGGCGTTGCTTTCCTGCAGCAGGTCGTCGCCCGGGCGCGGCTGCAGCGACAGGATCAGTCGCACCGCTTCCCGCGCATCGTCCACTTCGGCATCGTGCGCACGCGCCAGCAGCGCGTAATCGTGGCTGGCCAGCATATCCAGATCGCCGGCCAGGATGCGCGCGGCCAGATGGCGGGCCGGGACGCGGCCGGGCAGGGCGTTCAACTGGGCTTGCAGGCACTCGCGCAGGTCGCAGGCGGCGAGGCCGGCCGGGTCGCCGTGCAGCAGGCGTTGGCGGATCGCTTCCACTGCCTCGACGGTCATACCCAAGCGCGTGGCGCCGAGCCGCTGCAGCGTCGACAGCGCCTCGGTCAGATACCCGGCATCGTCGGTCTGCTCCAACCAGAACGCGGCGGCCCCCAATGCGGCCTCGTCCAGGTCCAGCGCCAGTTCGCGCAGGATGCGCACATGCGGGTCGGTGGACTCGCCGGCGGCCACGCGCTGCATGCGATCGTCGTCGCCATCGTTCCAGCTGCTGCTCTGCACGTCCCACATCGTGCTTTCCGGCAACTCGTCAAACGCGGCGATATCGCTGGCGCCATCGTCGTTGGTAGTGGCCTCGTCCCCGTTATCGGCCAGCTCTTCCAACTCCAGCAACGGATTGGTTTCCAGGGCGCGACGGATTTCCAGTTCCAACTGCATGCCGTCCAATTGCAACAGACGGATCGACTGCAGCAGCTGCGGGGTAAGGTGCAGTTGCTGGCCAAGCTGGGCGGAAATGGTCGTCTTCATGGAAGCGCTTCCGAAGGGCACTGCGTGCAGCAGCGATGGAACGCATCTTGCAGGACAAAGCGACGGGTTTCTAATCAGGGAGTCAGGTGAGGTGACTGATGATTTTCCTGACAGCCTGTCAGGAGGCTCCTGACATCATAGGCGGGCTCAAGCGTGCCAGCCGGAATTCCGTCACAGTTTTCGTTGCAGCGGCCCTGCGCGGGCCACGCCTGTGTTTCGAATCACCGATCACGGCGATTGCAGCGGCAATCGCTCAGACCAGTTCGTTGTGATGCTTGGCGGCCAGCAAGACCAAGTCGTTGGCGCGGCGGCAGCCCAGCGACTCCATCATGCGCGCACGATGGGTTTCGACCGTCTTTACACTGATACCCAGATCGGCAGCGATTTCCTTATTGCTCTGTCCACGGCCGATTTCGCGCAGGATTTCGCGCTGACGTGGGGACAGGGCCGCGATGCCGACGGGTTTTTCGCGGCCCAGCATCGGCGCGATCATCTTGGACGAAATCTGCGGGCTCAAGAACACCTGGCCAGCAGCGGCGGCGCGCAGCGCCAGTTCCAGCTCCAGCGGCGCAGCGTCCTTGACCACGAAACCGACTGCACCACGATCGAGCGCATCGCGCACGTGCACCGGGTCGTCGTGCATCGACATCATCACCACATGTGTGCGTGGCGCAGCGCGCAGCACGTCGGTCATGGCATCTAGGCCGCTGCGGCCGGGCAGGGACAAGTCCATCAGCACCAGATCCGGTCGATGCAGGGATGTCATGTCCAGGGCTTGTTGCGCGTTGCTGGCCTCACCGACGACATCGATGCCGGCGAAGGTTTGCAGCAGCCTGGACAGGCCTGCACGGACAAGGGTGTGATCGTCGACGATGATGACTCGCACGGCGCAGAAGAGACCTTTTTCGGTATAGGGCACCTTAGCCGACCCGGCGCCTGACGCCAACCATTGGTATTAGCGTTGGCGACGGGCGTCTGCGATCTGACGGCGGTGCAAACGAAACAGATGACGTTCCAGGGCGTCCTGCAAACCTGGCGACAGCGGCCCGAACCGCAGCCATAGCCACTGATCGTGACCGTCGCTGGCACTTGCCAGCACCGCGGCGGGAAGCTGTACCAATTCAGGAAGCCAGTCGGACGGCTGCAGGCAAACGTTGCCGGTGGTGCCAGGTGCGTGGCTGGTTGCGCAGTTCAAGCGGATGCCGCGGACCGACCAATGCACCACGTTCTGGATCAGGCCGCTGTCGCCCTGGCGGACCAGGCGGCCGATCAGTGCCAGCATCAGATCGAGCTTGGCATCCATGCGTTGCACCAGCAGCGGCAGGTCGCCGCGGTCTTCGCTGGTTTCTTCGCTACGCAGGTCTTCGACCTGTCCCAGGCTGCGCAGCAGTGTTTCCGCGGCGCTGTGCGAGCCCGCATCGGCACCGGCGTGGAACCCGGCAGGCAGGCGCAGTTCGCAACTGAGCGTGTCGGCAAACAGCTCGGCATCGGCAGATGGCGCGAGTGTGCCGAACGCGGTCATCAGATCCGTCCGACCCGGGCGTAGGCGAGGCTGGCCGACGACGAGGTGCGCTGGGCGCGGATCAGATCCAGCAGCTTGCGGCGACGATCGAGCATCATCCGCATCAAATCCTGTTGCATCGTCTGCAAGGTCTGCAGCGCGTCGCGGTCCTGGCTCAGATCCACGTGCTGCGCATACTCGCGCAGGTGCAGGTCGTGGTTGTCGAGCAGGAACGGCATCGCCTCGAAATCCTCTTGCGCCATGGCAAGGCGGAGGTCGGCAATTTCGGCTTGAAGGCTTTGCGCGCTATGCATGGCTGAACTCAGGAAACCGCAGCGAGGCCGCGTTGTTCGAGGGGGATGGAGTTCCACGCCGAATCGATTTCGCTGAGCAGATCCAGCGCTTCGGTCAACGCGGTGTCGTCGTTGTGCAGATTGGCTGCGGTCAGACGTTGCATGACGTAGTCGTACAGGGCCGACAGGTTACCAGCGATCTCGCCGCCGGCTTCGTGATCGAGCGAACCGTTCAAGTGACCGACGATCGCGCAGGCCTCGCCAATGGCCTTGCCCTTGCGCGCCTGGTCGCCCTGCGCCAGGCAGGCCTGGGCCAGACGGATGCGCTGGCAGGCACCGGCAAACAGCAGCGACACCAGCTTGTGCGGGTCGGCTTCGGTCACGCTGGTGGACACGCCGACCTTGCGGTATTGCTCGGCGTACTGACGATTGGAACCGTACATGGATGACTCCTCAATGGGCTGACCTTCGCGGGTCCCGGAGCGCTGTGCTCCTGCGACGACGCTCCTGCCGGAAGGCAAGGCCGAAATCACGATAGGCCCTTCTTGTATCGGCAAGACCCTTGCAGGACTTGAGGATCTGCATCACGGAAATCAGCCTGTGAGCAGGCTGCTAAGCGAGCTGGTGCTGCCCTGCAGCTTGCTGATCATGGCTTCCATCGCGCTGAACTGGGCGGTGTAGCGGTCGCTGAGTTTTTCCATGCGCGCATCGAGGTCGTCCAGGTCCGACTCGTAGCCCTTGATGGTCTTGTTCAAGCTGTCCGAGCGCAAGGTCAACGTGCCGTTGTTGGCGTTGACGTTGCTGTCCAGCAGCTTGGTCATGCCGGCGCCAAACTTGCTGTCCTTGCCGAGCACCTCGGCGGCAGCGCCGCCGTCGGAGGCGATGGCGGTGTCGAACTTGGCGCCGTCGAAGCTCATCACGCCATCCTTGTCGATGGTCAGGCCCAGCGCCTTGAGCTCGTTGACGTTGCCGCTGACCTGGCCACGCAACTGCTGCTGCAGGCCACGCACCAGCGCATCGCCGGTCAGTGCCGAGGCGGTCTTGGTGACCGTGTCGTACGCGCTGCTCTTGGCCAGCAAGGTATTGGCGGTGTTATAGGCGGCGGCGAAGGCGGTGAGATTGCCCTTCAGGCCGCTGGTGTCGGCGGCGATCCCCAGGTTGAACTTGGTGCCTTCGGCGGCCTTGGTCAGGTTGAGCACCACGCCCGGCACGATGTCGCTGATCGTGTTGGAACTGGAAGTGCGCTCGAAGCCATCCACGCGCACCAGCGCATCGGCAGCGGCCACCTGCTGTGTCATGCCGCCGGTGACACCGGCGCCGAAGGTGAGGCTGCTCAGGCTGGGGTCGCTGGCGCTGATGGTCAACGCGCCCTTGGTGCCTGGATCCACTGCATTGAAGACCAGATGCTGGCCATCGTTGGCGGTCACCACGCTGGCCGTGACGCCCTTGCCGCCAGCAGCCTTGTTGATGGCGGCAGCGATGTCGGTGAGCTTGTCGGTGCCGCTGATGTCGACGGTGACGCTGTTGTCGCCGTAGCCGATCGTCAGCGTGCCGCTGCCGACCGTGGCATCGGCGGTGAACGCGCCGGAGGCCAGTTTTTGCGAAGTCGCCAGCGAGACCACTTCCACCGAATAGTTACCGGGCGCGGCCGAGCTGGTGGTGGTGGCGGTGAAACCGGCATCGGTCGGCACCGTGGCCTTGTAGGCGTTGGTGTCGGCGCTGATGACGACCTTGTCCAGCGCAGACTTGAGCGTGGTCATGCTGCTCTTGATCTGGCTGATGGCCGACAGTTGGGTGGTCGCTGCGGTGCCGGCCTTGTTGATGCGCGCCTGCTCCGGATCCCGCTGACGGGATACCAGGGTGGACACCACGGTGGGGATATCCAGTCCTGAAGCAGAAGTACTGATCAACGATGCCATGTTGCATTCCTCGTCTGGGCATCCGGACAGCGGATGCATGGGATCACAAGACGGGTATCGGCCGCATCCGGGAGGACTTTAGTGGCGCCGACGCGTCTTGCTGACCTCCAACCGATGCAACTTGCATGCCGGCCGTGCCAATCGACCGGCGTCAAAAAAACCGCACCCACAAAAAAGCCCCTCCGAAGAGGGGCTTTCGATTTGCTGCAACGCTTTGCTGGATGACTGCGGCAAGTTACTGCAGCAGGCTCAGCACGTTCTGCGGAACCGACTTGGCCTGGGCCAGCATCGCGGTACCAGCCTGCTGCAGGATCTGCGTGCGGGTCAGCTCTGCGGTGGTCTTGGCGTAGTCCGTATCCGCGATGCGGCTACGTGATGCGGACAGGTTCTCCGAGGTCGCGCTCAAGTTGGCGATGGTGGAGGTGAAGCGTTTCTGCACCGCACCCATGTCGGCGCGCGAGGAGTTGACCGTGGTCAATGCCTTGTCGACGATTTCAAGGGCCTTCTGCGCGCCGGAGAACGTGGAGATATCCAGGCTGCCCAGGGTCGAAGCGGTCGAGCCGGACGCGGCCGAGGCGGTGGTGATGCCGGCGCCGACGGTGATGCCAGCGGCGCTGGAGGTACCGGCCGACAGCGAGGTGAAGTCCTGGCCAGCCTTCAGCGATTCGATCTGCAGCGTACCGTCGGTCTTGATCGAGGCATACATGCCGGTCTGGTCCAGCTTGTCGTTGATCGCCGCGGCCACCTTCTTGTTCACGTCAGCCGCAGTGTCGCCGGCACCGACCTTGACGTCGGCGATGGTGACGCTCTTGGCCGAGCCGCTGGCGTCATTGAACGACAGGCTGATGCCGCTGACCGAACCCGAGGCGGTGGCGGTGCCGCTCACACCGGCGCCGGAGACGGCGGCAGCGAAGCTGGCCTTGCCCAGCGAATCGATGTTGGCGTCGGCGATGCTGTTGATGCCGATGGTCTGGCCAGCATCGGCACCGACCTGGAACAGCGCGCCGCTGAACGAGCCGTCGAGCAGCTTGGTGCCGTTGAAGCTGGTCTGATTGGCGACGCGGTCGATTTCGCTGGTCAGCTGCTTGACTTCGGAGTTCAGCGCTTCGCGGTCGGTGGACGAGTTGGTCGCATTTGCCGACTGCACCGACAGCTCGCGGATACGCTGCAGGTTGTTGCCGATTTCCTGCATCGCGCCTTCAGCGGTCTGGGACAGCGAGATGCCGTCGTTGGCGTTGCGCGAGGCGACGTCCAGGCCACGGATCTGAGTCGTGAAGCGCTCGGCGATTGCGCCGCCGGCCGCATCGACCGAGAAGCTGGTGATGCGCTTGCCCGAGGACAGCTGCTGGATGCTCAGCGCCAGGCTGGAGCTGTTGGTGTTGAGGTTACGCTGAGCGTTCAGCGACATTACGTTGGTGTTGATTACCTGTGCCATTTTGATTTCTCCTAAGCGATTTTTCCGGCAAGGGGGACTTGCCCGGAGCCTCCGCAGGGGGGCCATCAAGTTGGCCGTTGCCGCTGCTGAGATGAATAACGGCGTTGCGTCGGGAACCTTTAGCGAAATTCAGTATTTTTTACTGTTTTTCTGCGTAAGGACGAAAAGCGTAAGCGTTGTGTATCAAGGGGTTTGGTTTATTCGGCAGCACCCCGCCAATCTTTAGCGTTGGTATAACTCTTCGAAAAATAAACTCCGTCCGCCTGCGCAAGTGCCCGCACGCAGGAGCGAAGAAAACCCAGTTTTCCTGCGGCAAAATCAGCGGATCAGGTTGAACAACGACGACGACTGCATCTGCTGAAAAATCGTTTGAGCGGCCTGCAACGAGGCCTTCTCGAGTTGGTACTGCCCAATGGCCGAGGCGTAATCCAGATCGCGGATCGACGACAGGGTGGTCTTGAGCGTGACTTCGTTGGATTCGAGCAAGGAGTTGGCATTGTCGATGGCCGACAGCTGCGCGCCGCCTGAGGCGCGCGCGTCGATCATCTTCGACGAGGCCTGAGCAATGTCGCGCATGGACGTCTGCAGCGTATTGATCATCGTGGCCTTCTGCGGCTGTGTCAGGGCGTCGGAATTGAGCGCGCCGACCAGATCGTCGATGGTGGAAAACACATCCTTGGTGGTGGATGCGCCAATCTGGAAACTGTCGCCCACTGCCGGTGCGCCACTGATGCGCATGCGCAGGCCGGCCGCCGTGATGTCTGCGCCATCTTTATAGGTGCCGGTGCTGACCACTGCATTGGTGCTGTCGCGCACTTCATAGGTGTTGGCGGCGGTGAATTGCACGCTGTAGCTGCTGCCGTTCCAACTGCCAGTGCTGGCATCGCGGCTGAAATCCAGCAGCAGCCCGGTGCCGGTGTTCGCGGTGTTGGCGTGCGCATCCACGGTGCCGTCGCCGGTGCGGATGCGCATGAAAATTTCGCTGCCGGGCAGGGTGTCGCTGACGAAGGTGTCCGGCGCCACTTCGACCTGCTTCTGGGTCTGGTCGCCGTTGTAGGTGACCCCGCCATTGCTCTTGATGAATGGCGCACTGCCGTCGGCGGTGCCGCCGAACAGATAGCGCCCGGTGCCGTCGGTGCTGTTGGCCAGGCTCACCATGCTGTCGCGCAGCGAACTCAGTTCCGAGGCGATGGCCTTGCGGTCGTCGGGGGCGAGCGCGGAACTGTTGGCCTGGATCGTCAGCTCATTGACGCGCGCCATGGCATCGCCGGCGCGCGCGAGGACGTTTTCCTGCAGACCCAGCCGGTTCTGCACGTTGTTGGCGTTTTCGCCGAACCGGGTGATTGCCGCCAGGGCGCGATCCAGGCCCACCGCGGTGCCTGCCGCCACCGGGTCGTCCTTGGCGGTGACCAGGCGCTGCCCGCTGGAGAGCTGCGACTCGAGCTGGTTGAGCCGCGTCTGCTTGGCGCCCATCGATGCGATCGATTGGCTGTACATCATGCTGGTGGAGATACGGTCGGTCATCAGCGTACGGCGCCCAGGATGGCTTGGAAGATGGTGTCGGCGGTGGAAATCATCTGCGCGGCTGCCTGATAGGCCTGCTGCAGCTTGAGCATGTTGGCGGCTTCCTCATCGAGGTTGACGCCGGAAATCGAATCGCGGCTGGCTTGCGCCTGATCGTTGATGACCTTCTGCGCGTCGGCGGCGTAATCGGCCGCGCGCGCGGCCGAGCCCACCGAGGTGGTCAGCCCCGACAGCGCGCCATTGAGGGTGACCGTGCCGCTGTTGAGGGCTTTGGCATCGTCGATCTTGGCCAGCAACTTGGCATTGCCGTTGTCGCTGGAGCCGGCGCCCATCGGGCCCACGCCGAAGGTGTCGCCGGCCTTGGGCGCGCCGTCCAGTGCGAAGCTCCAGCCATTGGCGCTGATGGTCTGGCCGGCGGTGTAGGCGAATGGGCCGGTACCGTCGATGGTGTATTGATTGGCATCGATGAATTCCACCGACGACGGGGTCAGCAGCGCCGGGTTCTGCGCATTGGTGACCTTGACGTCGCTGATCTTGCCGGTGCCCAGGTTGGCGATCGTGGCGGTGGCCTTGACTGGCGTCGCCGCGGCAATGCGCGACGGGTCGGTGATGGCAACCGACAGCGTGCCGGCCAGCCCGGCGGTGGGCTGCAGCAGGAACTTGTCGCCGCTGGCCGGCGCGCCGCCCACCACCATGCGCACGCCATTGAGCACCAACGGGTCGGCTGCAGTGCCGGTGCCTGTCATCGGTACGGCCGCGCCGGTGCTGGCGCTGGTGGCCTTCCACGCGGTGCCGTCGAAGCTGAGCGTGACGTTCTGCCCGTCCACGGCCGACATGTTGCTGAAACTGGCGGTCAGCGCGGCGGTGCCGGTGTTGTTTGGATTAGCGGCAGTCGTGGGCGAGCCGACATTGAAGAAATTGCCGCCCATCGCGCCGTACAGATCCATGCCTTGCGCGTGACCGGCATTGAAGGTGCTGGCCATGCCCACCGCAAGCCGGCCCAGTTCGGCCTGGGTCGGCTCCAGTACGCTGCTGCGAAACTCGAGCAGGCCGCCGATCTGGCCACCCAACGAATTGGCGCTGAGGCTGACATTCTGCCCCTGGGTCTGCATCGCGACTTGTAGCTTGGTCGGCTGGTACGGGTCGGCAACGGTGGTGAGCTTGGACGAGGTGGTCCCCACCACCAGCGCCTGGCCGCCGGCGGTAAAGACATTCATGAAGCCGCCGTCCTGGATCACCGCAGTGCCGCCGGTGTAGCCGACCAGTTTGCTCACCAACGCATCGCGTTGGTCCAGCATGTCCGGTGCGGCGTTGGCAGCACTGTTGCCGATGGTGCCGTTGATCTTGGCGATCTGCTGCGTCAAACGGTTGACTTCGTCCACTGCGGACGTCAATCCGCTGTTGACCTCATTACTCAGGCTGTCCATCTGCCCATTGAGTTGCTTGAAACGCGTCGCCAGCGAGTTGCCGCTGTCGAGCATGCTCTGCCGCTCGGCGGTGGACGATGCATTGGACGACACCGCGCTGGTGGAGTCGAAGAAGTTCGACCACAGCCCGGCGACATTGGTGGCGGTGTTGGAATACAGCGCGTCCACGCGGTTGGACAGCGACGACAGCTGCTGCAGCCGCGACAGTTCGCCGCCGCTGTCGAGCAGGCGCGAGATGGCCAGCTGGTCGGCCACCCGGCCTACATCGGTGATCTTGGCGCCATTGCCCACGAACGCGTAGCCCATGTCGGTGGGCGTACGCGTTGCAAATTCCACGCGTTGGCGGCTGTAGCCTTCGGTATTGATGTTGGCGACGTTATGGCTAACGGTTGACAACGCCCGTTGGAAGGCGATGAGCGCGCTGGTCCCGGTGGACATGATGGACATGGGCGTTTACCTCAACGACGGATGGTGCCAAGCCCGGCAGGCTCGGCAGTGCTTGCGTAACGGTTGGACAGATCTGCCGTTGCGTTGCCGATGGCGGCGACCGCACGGTCGATGGTCGGGCCGTTGGCGATCGCCGCGATCTTGGCGGCGTAGCCTGGATCGGTGGCGTAACCTGCCTGTTGCAAGCCGCGTGCAAAACCCTTGATATCGGTGCCGGCCTGCAGTGCGGGCTGGTAGCGACTGTTGTTCTTCAGCAGGCGCACGTAGTCGGCAAAGCTTTCCTCGGCCGAGCCATAGGCACGGAAATCTGCGGTTTCGGTGGTCTTGACGCCGTTGACGTATTCGTGGGTGCCGGTAGTGACCTTGTTGCCGCTCCAGCCACTGGCCTTGATCCCGAACAGGTTGTTGGAATCGCCGCCGTTGCCGATGCCGCGCCGTCCCCAGCCGGTCTCCAGCGCGGCCTGCGCGACCAATGCACGTGGGTCCACACCCAATTCGCGCGCGGCTTTCTGTGCATGCGTCCAGATCTTGGCGACAAAGCCTTCCGGCGTGCGCTCGCCCAGGCTGGCAGCAGCGCTGCTGGCCGCGCTCGCGCTGACCGCTGCGTTGGCATCGGCGGCGTCGCTGGCGGCCACATCGGCCCAGCGGTCGTTGGCCGACGGCCAGCTCAGCGCGGCAGCGTCGTCGCTGCCGGCATCGCTGCCGCCGCTACGCCCGGCGATCAGATCCAGCACCTGGCTCATGCCCACGCCGCCCAGGCTGCCTGCAGTGAGTCCACCCATCGTGCCGGTGCCGGCGGCGACGCTGTCGACGGCGCCATCGCGGGCAGGCAACGGCAACGAGGCATCGCGCTTGCCGGCCACCAGCGCATACGCCTTGGCGGCGTTGGCGGTGCTCAGCGAGGTGTTCAACGCCGGGCCGCCGACATCGCCGCTCAGCTGCTTGGAGATCATCGCCGACAGGCCCAGCCCCTTGCCCTCGGTCAACGCCTTGGCCATCTGCTGGTCGTACATCTCGCGAAACATCTGGTTTTCGCCCGGAAACATCGGGTCGCCGGAGCTCGCATCGCGCATGCTCTTGACCAGCATCTGCGCGAACTGGCCTTCGAGCTGACGTGAGACCTTGTCGATCTTGGCCGGATCGGCCTTGGTGCTCGGGTTGAGATCAATGGGCGAGGCTGCGATACGCATGTCAGATCACCTCTAGCTCCGCCGTCAGCGCGCCAGCCTGCTTCAGGGCTTCAAGAATGGCGACCAGGTCGCCGGGAGCCGCGCCCACTTCGTTGACCGCGCGAACGATCTGATCGAGCGTGGTGCCGCCTTCGAACTTGAACATGCGGCTGCCTTCGGAGGTGGCCGTGATCGTGGACTGCGGTGTCACCGCCGTGCGGCCGCCACTGAAGGCGCCCGGCTGGCTGACGTTGGTGTTCTCGCTGATGGTGACGGTCAGCGAGCCATGCGCGATGGCGGCCGGCATCACCCGCACCAGTTGGCCGATGACCACGGTGCCGGTGCGTGCATTGACCACCACCTTGGCCGGCGCGTCGCCGGGCGAGAGTTCGACGTTCTCCAGTCGCGCCAGTAGGCCGATACGCGCGCCCGGGTCGGTCGGCGAGCGCACCGACACGGTCACGCCATCCACCGCGCGCGCGGTGCCGGCGCCGAAGCTGCTGTCGATCGCCGCGACCATGCGCGAGACGGTGGTGAAGTCGTTCTGATGCAGGTTGAGGGTGATCTCGCCGCTGCCGGCAAACACGTCCGGCAGCGCGCGTTCAACGGTGGCGCCGTTGGGGATGCGGCCAACGCTGGGAATATTGACCGACACGCGCGAACCGTCCTTGCCCTGCGCACCGAAGCCACCGACCACCAGGTTGCCTTGGGCCATGGCATACACCTGGCCGTCGGCGCCTTTCAGCGGTGCCATCAGCAATGAGCCGCCGCGCAGCGACACGGCGTTTGCGATCGAGGAGACGGTGATGTCGATTGGTTGGCCGGGCTTGGCGAACGGCGGCAGCTCGGCGTGGATCGCCACGGCCGCGACGTTTTTCAGCTGCGGGTTGACGTTCGCCGGAACATTGACGCCCAGCTCGCCGAGCAGGTTCTTCAGGCTCTGCACGGTGAAGGGCGCCTGGCTGGTGCGGTCGCCGCTGCCATCCAGGCCAACCACCAGCCCGTAGCCGACCAGCGCGTTGCCGCGCACGCCGCCGACCTGGGCGAGATCCTTGATGCGTTCGGCCGATGCCGGTGCGGCAATCGCGCACAGCGCGACGGCGGCGGCGAGCAGACGGAAGGGCAGGGAAGACAGATTCATGGTCGCAGGCTCAGTAGGGCGACAGACGGGAATTGAAGAAGCGGCTCAGCCAGCCCATCGCATTGGACTGGGCGATGGCGCCGCGGCCGCCGTAGGCGATGCGGGCGTCGGCCACCTTGCTGGACGGCACGGTGTTGTCCGGGCCGATGTCGGCGGCGCGCACGATGCCTTGCACCTGCACCAGCTCGTCGCCCTGGGTCAGGCGCAGGTTCTTCTGCCCCTGGATCACCAGATTGCCGTTGGGCAGGCGCTGCATCACGGTGACGGTCACGCTGCCCTGCATGCGGTTGCTCTGCGCTGTGTTGCCCTTGCCGGCAAAGCTGCGGTCTCCGTTGGTGAAGTTGCGCAGCACGTCGGTGCCGTTGACGGTGAGCGGCACGCCGAGCAGCGTGGGCGTGCTCATGTCGACGGTGTCGGCCTTGCTGATGCTGGTGTTGGCGGTGGACGAGGCGGTGGTGCTTTCCACCAGGTTCACCGTCAGCAGGTCGCCGACGTCGCGGGCGCGGCGGTCGCCATACAGGTTCAGGCTCGGGCCGGCGGCATAGATCGCACCGGCGGTGGGCTGCGCCACCGGCGCGACCACCGGCACGATCGGCGCCAGTTCGGCGAACGGCCGTACATCGCCGGCTGCCACGCAGCCACCCAGCAGCGCGCTGCAGGCGATGGCGAAGCACAGGGAGGATAGAGAGGGCAGGCGGGACATGGCGTAAGTTCCTGAGAGGGCGACGAGCGGCGAGCCGATCAGACGTTGTTGTTCAAGTAACCGAGCATCGAGTCGGTGGTGGAGATCGCCTTGGCATTCATTTCGTAGGCGCGCTGCGTCTCGATCATGCTCACCAGCTCTTCCACCGTATTGACGTTGCTGCCTTCCAGTGCGCCCTGCACGGTGGTGCCCAGGCCATTGAGACCGGGGGTGCCGTTCTGTGCGGGACCGGAGGCGGTGGTTTCGACAAACAGGTTCTCGCCCTTGGCCTGCAGGCCCGAGGGGTTGATGAAGTCGGTCAGCGTCAATGCGCCGATTTCCTGCGCGGCGGCCTGGCCGGCCAGGGTCACGCTGATGGTGCCGTCGTTACCGATGGTCAGTGACTGTGCGCCTTCCGGTACCTGGATGCCCGGCTGCAGCGGATAGCCACTGTTGGTGACGACCTCACCCTGCGCATTGATCTGGAAGGTGCCGTCGCGGGTATAGGCGGAGGTGCCATCGGGCATCTGCACTTCGAAGAAGCCGCGACCGTTGACCATCACGTCGAGCGCGCGGCCGGTCTGCTGCTGGCTGCCCTGGTCAAAGCCCTTGAAGGTGGACACCACGCGCACACCGGTGCCCAACTGCAGGCCGGTCGGCAGCTGCGTCTGCGCGGAAGTGGAACCGCCCGGCGCACGCACCTGTTGATACAGCAGATCTTCGAACGCGGCACGGTCGCGCTTGAAGCCGGTGGTATTGGTATTGGCCAGGTTGTTGGAAATGACCGACATGCGCGTCTGCTGCGCATCCAGTCCGGTTTTGGCGACCCACAAAGCCTGATTCATGACCCGATTCCTCGTTAGACCCGGGGATGTGTTCCGGGCACGGGTGGGTATATGCACGTGCCGTGCCAAAGCCGCGTCGGATTTCTGCCGGGTGTGCGCGGGATCACGTCGCCTGAGTGCGCGGCTGTCTGTGCATGGCAGAAGGGGCGGCGGCAGGCCGTCGCCAGGCGGCAGCGGTTACGTGGCTGATCAACGGGTGGCTTGTTGCCGGTGAGGGCGGCTGATCATTTGGCGGGCACTTGTTTGAGCGCTGGCGTGGTGGGTTCGTTGGCCGCGTTGTTATCGATGTCGACAGATACCAGGGCAGACGCTCAGTCGGTCGAGGGGGCGATGCCCTCACCGCTTGCGGGACACGCCGTAAACCCGTCCATGGGGGCTCGATGGCGGCATCCATGCCGCCAACGGTCCCGCAATCGGTGAGGACACCGCGCCAGACAGTTGGCTGATAACCGACCGAAAGCGGGTCAGCGCACTCCTCGGCCAGTTCGCAGCCCTGGTCGCTTTTGGGCGTTCGATTGGCACTCGATGCGCGCAAACGACGGGATGAGCGAATGGCGATCAACAGAGCACTTTGACTGCTCTCAGACAGACACCGACAATCTTTACTGGTCCTTGCCCGCTCACCGTCGCGGGACCTTGAGCGGCATGGATGCCGAGCCAGAGCCTCCAGGGACGGATTCACGGCGTGTCCCGCGATGGTGAGCGGGCAAGGGCCCTGCAGACAAGTCACGCACTAGCCGCTCTGCGGCTAAGCCGCAGATCAGTCGGTCTGTAATGAAGCCCCGGATTTTCGGGATGTCGAGTGGGCGCCAGCCACGCTCGGCTGCTATCGCGTATCGGCGCAGGTAGAAAGCCACCCAGCGGCGATGTTGGCGGCCTGCGCCGCGTTTAGCCGCTCACCCGCAGCAGCGAATTGGCCGATTGCGCGTTGTCGTCGCCGTTCTTGATGATCTTGACCTGCATTTCGAACTGGCGCTGTAGCTGGATCATCTCCACCAGCGCGCCAGCGGCATCCACGTTGCTGCCTTCCAGCATGCCGCCGTTGACGGTCTTGCCGGTGGCCACCGCAAACGCTTGCGCCGGGTCGGTGCTGGTGTTGCGCATCAGCCCGTCAGGGCGCCGCGTCAAACGGTCGGCGGGGGCGTCGACGACCTTCATCTTGCCGACGATGTCCATGGCCTGCGGACCTTCGCCCTGAGGAATGATGGAAATGCTGCCGTCGCTACCGATTTCCATCGCCTGGTGCGGCGGGATGGTCATCGGGTTGCCGCCTTCATCCAGCACCGCGTGCCCGTTGGCGGTGACCAGCTGGCCATTGGCAGTAAGCGCCAATTCGCCGTTGCGGGTGTAGGCCTCGCTGCCGTCGGGCGACTGCACGGCCAGCCAGCGATCCTGCTGTAGCGACACGTCCAGCGGGTTACCGGTGACCTTCTGATGGCCCTGGCTGCGATCGAAGCCCTGGTCCACATGCAGCGCATCGATCCGCGACGGATACCCCTTGCCCTGAATCTTGAAGGCCTCGGTATTGGCCAAGGCGGCCTTGAACCCCACCGTATCCACGTTGGCAAGGTTGTGCGACACCGTGCTTTGCGCCTGCAGGGAGGCGCGGGCACCGGTCATTGCGACGTAGAGGGCTTTATCCATGGTGCACCGGGAATCGGGAATCGGGAATCGGGAATCGGGAATCGCAACAGCGGGATGGCGGGGCTGGGAGAGTAGGGGGCAAGGCCGGCATCGCTTACGCGCGACGCCGGCTCTTACGATTCCCTATTCCCCATTCCCGATTCCCGGCTCTTAACGAATATTGATGATCGTCTGCGTGACCTGGTCCTGGGTCGAGATCATCTGCGAGTTGGCCTGGAAGTTACGCTGGGCCACGATCATGTTCACCAGCTGCTCGGTCAGGTCCACCGTTGAGGCTTCCAACGAGCCGGACTCGATCTGGCCTAAGTCCGAGGTATCCGGCGCACCGGTGCGGGCAGCGCCGGAGGTGTAGCTTTCGGCCCACATGTTGTTGCCTTGCGACTGCAGGCCCTGCGGGTTGACGAAACTGCTCAGCGCGACCTGGCCCAGCGGCTTGTCGGCGCCGTTGGAATAGCGCGCGAATACCACGCCGCTGGTGTCGATGCTGATCTCATTGAGCTTTCCGCTGGCATAGCCGTCCTGCCGGGTGTCACGCAAGGCGAATGCTTCGCCGTACTGGGTGGCGCCGCTGACATTGAGCTGCATGTTCAGTACGCCGGCACCGGTGCTCGGGGTGAACGGGTCCATTGCGATGACGCCGTTGGCCGGAGTGGTCAGCGCGCCGGTGTCGGAGAACTGCAGCGTGGTCGGCGCACCGACCGCCGTACCGTCGACGTAGTTGTGCACCTGCCATTCGTTCGGGTTGGCGGTCTTGACGAAGTAGGAGGTCTGCACATGGCTGACGCCCAGCGAGTCATAGACGTTGATGCCGCCAGTGGAGTGGCTATAGGTCTTGTCGTCGGCCGGGCTGAACGGGGTCACCGTTGGCGCGGTGGCGTTGCCGGGCAGGGTGAAGGCCAGGTTGACGGTTGAGGTCGACTTGGGCGGGCTGTCGGTAGTCAGCAATTGCAGGTCCGACAGGCGGCCGGCATCGAAGCCGTTGCCACTGGGATTGGGCGCGAACACCTGCAGGCGCGCGCCCTGTGGGTTGATCACATAGCCGTTGGAATCGGTCTGGAAGTTACCGGCGCGGGTGTACATCTTGGCGCCGTTGGAGGACACGGTAAAAAAGCCTTCGCCGGAGACCGCCAGGTCCAGGCTGCGCCCGGTTGGGTCGATATTGCCCTGCGAGAACTGCTGCGCCACGTTGCTGACCCGCACGCCGGAGCCCACCGCATTGCGCGACAGGCCATAGCTGGTGCTCTGGAACATATCGGCAAACTCGGCGCGCGATTCCTTGAACCCGGTCGTGTTGACGTTGGCGATGTTGTTGGAGGTGACGTTCAGATCGGCATTGGCTGCGTTGATGCCGGACAACGAGGTGTTAAAAGCCATGGATGAGTTCCTTTAAGTGTCGGTTGCCGGCTCAGCTGACGCGGAGCACGTTGGCGAGCGGGGAAGTGCCGAGCCCCGTCAGGTTGAGATACAGGCCGTCCGAGCCGATCGTGACGCTGTCCACCGGTGCATCGACGTAGGTGGATAACTTGCTCTTGGCACCGGCGGTGTCGGTTTGGGTTGCGGTAATGCCATATTTGCCTGGGGCCATGCGGTTGCCGTTGGCGTCGGTGCCATCCCAGGCGAACGACACCTCACCGGCGGCGCTGGCCGGCACGCTGAGTTGTTTGACGAAGGTGCCGTTGGCATCGGTGATTTCGAAATTGACGAAGCCGGCAGAGGTCGCGGCGACAACGCCTTTCGCCGAGCCGGTGGCATCGATCGCTAGCTGCGCAGAGGGCACCAACACGTTGTGGCCTACCAGCGCGGCGCCCTTGAGCACCTGGTCGGCATTCATCGAATCGGAGAAGTTGCCGACCTTTGTATTGAGGTCGCCAATGCCCTGCACGGTGGAGAACTGCGCCAACTGGCCCAAAAACGCGCTGTTTTCCATCGGTTTGAGCGGGTCCTGGTGCTGCAGCTGCTCGGTCATCAGCTTGAGGAAGTCGGCCTGGCCAAGCGACTCCTCCTTCTTTTTCGTGGAGGCGGCGCTGCTGGTGCTCAGCCCGAGGCTGGCGTAGAGGTCACTGCCGATCGTGCTCATCTTGAGGAGTCCGTAAGGGTTAAAGGTCAGCTAGGAAGGGTCAGCGACCCATGGTCAGGGTCGCGAGCGCCAGTTCCTTGGCGGTATTGAGCATTTCCACGCCTGCCTGGTAATTGCGCGAGGCGGAAATCATGTTGACCATCTGCGAGACCGGATCCACGTCGGGCGAGAACACGTAGCCGTCGGCATCGGCCAGCGGGTGGCCGGGCTCGTAGCGACGGATCGGCGGTGCGTTGGTGGTGGTGATCTCCTTGACGTTCACCGAGGTCAGGCTGGGATCCTGACGGCTCTGTTGGGCCTGGAAGATCGGCTCGATCGGCTTGTAGGTCGCTTCTACAGAACCGGCCACCGAATCGGCATTGGCCAGATTGGAGGCGATGGTGCTCAGGCGGACCGACTGCGCATGCAGCGCCGAGCCGGCCACGTCGAAAATGGGAAGATTGCTCATGACTTATTGGCCCGTGATCGCGGTGAGCATCGAGCGCACCTTGGATTCGAGGAAGCTCAGCGACGCGCGGTATTCCAGCGCGGCGCGGCCGTAGGCGGCGCGTTCTGCATCGGGATCGACGGTGTTGCCGTCCAGGCTGGGCTGATCGGCTTCGCGGGTAATCTGGAACGGGTTGAGCCCGGCGCTGCCACCCACTTCGTAATGCTTGGCGTCGGTGGCCTGCATCAGGCCGCCATCCTGCATGCCCTGGGCCGACTTCAGCGCCGCTTCGAAGTTGAGATCCTTGGCCTTGTACCCGGGGGTGTCCACATTGCTCAGATTGCTGGCAATGAGCTTCATGCGCTGCTCGCGCAGCGACAATGCGTCGCCATGGACGCCGAGGAACGAAGAGAAGGGACTGGACACGGTGCTCTCCCGCGAAGTGTTGCCAGGGAGGAAGCAATGTTTGTGCCAAATCAGGGTGTGGCGGAGCCCGCTGGGCGGGAAGGGCGGCTAGGGCTGCTGACGATGCCTGGATAGCTCAAGGCCGCGTTTTCAGCCCGCCGGACACCTGATGCAAATCCTGTGCGCGCCAGCGCGTCGCTATCGGCTGCGGCCGGCTACGGTCGGGATTATCGGGAAGGGGCGCGTGGCACAGCGAGCCAGCGCGTCGCTATCGGCTGCGGCCGGCAACGGTCGGGATTATCGGGATTATCGGGAAGGGGCGCGTGGCACAGATAGCGGCTCGCCGCGCTAGAAAGGCGCTGCGTTCAACGGACGCACTATCTCGAAAAGCGAGCGCGTTGCCGAAGATGGCGCGCTACCGCGGTTGGACGTCTTGTCTGACGGCATAAGTAGGGTGTCTCGCGAAGCCACTGTCGACGGTAATTCACGCCGACGGGCCGCCAAGTCGCCGAATTCGCGTCGCAAGCAGCGTTGCTGTCGCGGGAGACCTGCGCCGGGAATGCCTGCAAGGCATTCCTCCTTGTTTCTTGTTGCCATCGACACTGCAGCGACAAGCGGCAGGCGCTGCGCAGAGGCGCTACCGCTGAACCCGCACGCCGACCTCTTGCTCAGGCCGCTTCGGCAACCACTTTCAGGCGCGCCAGCACGTAATCGGCCAACTCATGGGCACTGTACTTGGCGACGAAGGCATTGGCGCCCACCTGCTCGACCATGGCGTTGTTGAACACGCCCGACAGGGAGGTGTGCAGCAGCACGTACAAGCCTTGCAGGCCCGGGGTGCGCCGGATTTCCGTCGTCAGCGTGTAGCCGTCCATTGCCGGCATTTCGATATCGGAGATCACCATCGCATAGCGGTCGGCCGGGTTTTCGCCCGACGCGGCCACCTGCAGCAGGTGATCCAGCGCCTGGCGGCCGTCGGACAACAAGGTCGCCGACACGCCCAACTGGTCGAGCACGCTGCGGATCTGCTGACGTGCCACCCGCGAGTCGTCCACCACCAAGACCTGGAACTGGCGGTCGTAGGCAACCAGCTGCAGCGATGGATCAAGCTGCACGTCCTTGCTGACCTTGGCGATGTCGGCCAGCACGCTTTCCACGTCGATCACCTGGATCAGTTCGCCCTGGAATCGCGTTACCGCCGTCAAATAAGTGGCTTCGGCGCCAAGTTCCGGCGGCGGGTGGATGTCTTCCACCGCAATGTTGACGATGCGCTCCACGCCGCTGACCAGAAATCCCTGCACCGAGCGATTGAACTCGGCCACCACCAGGTAGCCAGGCCCGTTCTCGGAGTGCGAGTCGCGCTCCGGGTGGCCGATGGCCAGGCCCAGGTCCAGCACCGGCACCGACCGCCCGCGCACGTCGGCAACGCCGGCAAACTCGGCGGGTAGGCCAGGCACCTGGAACAGTTCCGGCCGGCGCAGCACTTCCTGCACCTTGAAGACGTTGACGCCAAAAAGCTGGCGTCCGCCCAGCCTAAACAGCAGCAGCGCCAGTCGATTGTGGCCAGCCAGTCGGGTGCGCTGGTCGATGCGGTTGAGCAGATCGTGGGTCATGGGGCAGATATCGACAGCGTCCTCGGGAAACTTGAGGGCTTTGTGGTTGGTCGCGGGGCTGCTGGGGTTCGATAGTAGGGAGTAGCGATTCGCTCAAGCGCCGGGATTAGGTGATTTGGGAGTAGGGATTCACTCAAGAGCGTGCATTAGCGAGTTGGTCTGACCGCTACTGCTTCATCGTTGAGAGCATCGGTGATAGTTGCCGGAGGGGTCCGGTCGGTGAAAGGGCCCCCGGCAGCGGGGTGATACATCACCCAGGAAGCTACTTTGACGAATCCCAATCCCGACTCCCCAATCCCGGCAAAACAGGCACACCGCTTGCATGAGCTTCCGCGTCTTCCTCCGGATCTGGTCCCATGCGCCTGCTCCTGCTTGTCATTTTGTTGGTGGCCGCCCCGGCCTGGGCCGATGGGTACCAGGCGGTCGATTCCATTCGTGCCGCAGCGTTGGCCACGGTTGGCCCGGACGCCGAAGCCGAGGCAACGCTCGACCCGGGTCTGCGCATGCCGGCCTGTCCGATCGCGCTGCAGGCCCAGCCTACCGGCACCAACACCGTTGAAGTGTCCTGCCCGCAGCCGGCCGGCTGGCGCCTGTTCGTGCCGTTGAAGGTCCGCCGCAACCAGGATGTGCTGGTGTTGCGTCGGGGCATCAGCGCTGGAGAAACCATCTCGCTGGCCGATATCAGTATCGAGAAGCGTGACGCTGCCCGCATCGTCGGTGCAGTGCTGGCCGACCCCGTGGCCGCAGTTGGCAAGTCCGCCCGCCGCGTCCTGCCGGCCGGCTCGCTGCTCTCGGCCAACGATCTGGTGACGCAGCGGCTGGTCCGGCGCGGCGACACCGTCCCGCTGGTGTCGCGCAATGGTGGGTTGGAGGTGCGCATGAGCGGTCGCGCGCTGTCCGATGCCGGCGAGAACGAGCGCGTTTCGGTTGAAAATTCCTCGTCGCGGCGGGTGGTGCAGGGGATTGTTGAAGCAAGCGGAACCGTTGTGGTCTCCAGATAAAAATTTTCTATAAAGTTTTTTTTCTGGGTGCCGTTATCCCCTACGACCTGTAGAGGAGTTCCTGACATGACCCAGAAAATCGAAGGTAATCTACCGACCGCCGCCACCCTTCGCACCACGGCCACGAGCAGCAAGATCGCCTCGGCTGGTGAAGATCGCGCGTCCCCGGTTGCCGCAACCCCGCCGACCGACAGCGTCAAGCTGACCGGCGAGGCCACCAATCTGCAGAACTTGCAGCGCGAGCTTTCGCAGTCCTCGGCGATCGACACCGGTCGCGTCCAGGCCGTGAAAGAAGCTCTGCAGAACGGCAGCTACTCCATCAACCCGGATGCCATCGCCAGCCGCATGATGGATCTGAATCAGCAACTGGCGGGTTGATTCCCGACTGAAAGGATGAACGTGAACGAGTTCCTGCAACGTCTCAGCGATGCGCTGGCCGGCGAGCGCCAGGCATTACTCGAGAACGACATCGACGGGTTGATGCGACACACGCAGGACAAGCTGTCGGCACTGCGCGCGCTTGAAGCGGCAATGCCCGAAGGCGAAGAAGACCGCCTGCGTGAGCTAGCCGAAGCCAACCGCGCCAATGGCGCGCTGCTGGCACGCCGACGCCGCGAGGTGAACTGGGCATTGCGTCACCTGGGGCGAACTGAAAGCGCGCCCTCGTACGATGCCAAGGGCCAATCCAGCGTGCTGCGCGGCGGACGTTCGCTGGCAGTTGCCTGAGGTAGTCCTCCTGCATCGGGCCTAGGCGCCTTGTGTGTTGTGCGCAGATGGATGCCTTGGCAAAACGCGATCTGGGTTTGCAGCCATCCATTAGGCGGGCGGGCAGGCGTCGTGAAGTCCCGACAAAGAACACCGGCGTGCAATCACCGCCGTGACAGCGCGCACGCGCGCCGATGCAGGTCACCGGCCGCGCCTGCCAGCCATGCCTGCCAGCCATGCATGATCTCGTTCAAAGACGTCTCTAAGACCAAGCGGCGATACGGCGCCCGAACGGTTCGGCGTATATTGAGGCGTCCTTGCTGCCGCCGTGTCCCGTGACCGCCAAGTTTTTTCTCAATCAAGCATTGTTGCCGTCTTCGACCATCCTGCGCGCTTTCGGCGACCAGATGCTCGAAGGTGTGTTGCTGTTCCGTGCCGACGGGCAGCTGATTCTGGCTAACGCCGTCGCGCGTCAGAGCCTGTGCAAGGAAGACCCCGCCGACGATCGCAATCTGGGCGAGCGGATCTCACAGGTATTGCCATCGGATGCACTCAACCAGGCGCGCAGCAAGGGCAGCTGGACCGGCAGTCTGCCAGTGGCCGACCGCGTGGTCATCGCGCATCTGTATTACAACGAAGAGCAGGGCGTCGGCCACTTTCTGGCGTTGTTCCACAACATCGAAGGCCAGCAGGATTACGAGCGCGAGCTGCAACAGCGTCACGCCGAATTACGCCAGGCGTATATGCGCTTGAACGGCGCGCAGGACAAGTTGCTGCAGTCGGAGAAAATGGCATCCATCGGCCAGCTGGCGGCTGGCGTGGCGCATGAAATCAATAATCCGATCGGTTACGTGCACTCCAATCTCGGCAGCCTGCAGGAATACCTGCGCAGCCTGTTCACACTGATCGAAGCTTACGAGCGCGCGCTGCAGGCACCTGACCCGAAGGCATTGATTCCTGAAATCGACGAGATCCGCAACCGTGCCGATATCGACTTCATCAGCCGCGATCTGCCGCAGTTGATGGCCGAATCGCGCGAAGGCATCGAACGGGTGACCCGCATCGTGCGCGACCTCAAGGACTTCTCGTACTCGGACCGTTCCGAGTCGTGGAAGATGGTGGACCTCCACGCTGGCCTCGAATCCACGATCAACATCATCTGGAACGAGCTCAAGTACAAGGTGACCCTGGAGCGCAATTACGCCGAGTTGCCGTTGGTGGAATGTCTGCCGTCCGAGCTCAACCAGGTCTATATGAACATGCTGCTCAACGCTGGTCAGGCGATTGTCGAGCGCGGCACGATCACCGTCACTACCGGACGCGACGAGGCGGAAAACGTCTGGATCCAGTTCCAGGACAGCGGTGCCGGCATCGCTCCAGACTTGCTGCAGCGCATTTTCGACCCCTTTTTCACCACCAAGCCGGTCGGTAGCGGCACCGGCCTGGGCCTGTCGATCTCCTACGGCATCATCAATAAGCACCACGGCCGCATCGACGTGGAAAGCGTGCCAGGGCAGGGCGCCAGCTTCCGCATCGTGTTGCCGATCCGGCAGCCGAAGTAGCGCTGACGCGCAGGGAATGGGGAGTCGTTAGAGCCGATTGCTGCGCTCTGTTTGATTCCTGCAACGAAAGTGCTGATGCGCTTATATCGTTAGCGGGAGCACTGTGGTGACCTGCTCACCTTGACTGTCAGTAGCGGAAAGATGGGGTACGCCATGCAGTAGCGCCAAGCTCGCCGAAGCCGCCTTCTGCTCCAACGAGTCCCCACTCCCGATTCCCTATTCCCGGCCGTTACGCAGCTCGTCGTGGGTCCTGAAGGCCTGGCGAATATGCTCGCGCAGTTCGTCGTCGTTCCAGGGCTTGGTCAGGAAGCGGTAGATTGCGCCGCGATTGATTGCCTCGGTCACCGTGGCAAGGTCGGTATAGCCGGACAGCACCAGGCGCACGGTGTCGGGGTAGAGCATCTTGACCCGTCCCAGGAACTCGGTGCCGCTCATGTCGCTCATGCGCTGATCCGACAGGATCACCTGCACATCGTTGGTTGCCAGCAGGTCGAAGGCATCGCGGACGTTGCCCGCAGCCAGGATGCGGTAGCCGTCGCGGCGGAACAGCCGGACCAGCGAGCGCAGCACGTTTTCTTCGTCGTCCAGCAACAGCAGCGTGCGGTCGGGGCGGCTTTCGGCGAATGATTCCGGACGCAGGTAACGCCGACGCAAGGCCATGCCGGCGGACTCGGCCGACATCGGCTCACCAAACAGATAGCCCTGGAAGATGTCGCAATCGTTGCGGCGCAAAAAGCCCAATTGCGCCTGCGATTCCACGCCATTGGCAATGACCGTCATGCCCAGCTGGTGGCCCATTGCAATGATCGCACGCGCAATCGCCGCCTCGCGGCTGCCGGCCGGCGCGCTCTTGATGAAGCTGCGGTCGATCTTCAGCCGGTCCACCGGGTAACGCACCAAGGCGCTCAAGCTGGAATCGCCGGTGCCGAAGTTGTCCAGGCTCAGGCTGATGCCTTCGTTGCGCAGGTTAGCCATCGTCTCGTGGACGAAGTTGACGTTGTTGGTCAACGCGCTTTCGTTGATCTCCAGCGTCACGAATTGGGCCGGCACGCCGGCGGTTTGCAGCATCGCCATCACTTCGTTGAAGAAGCCCGGCCGCAACAGCTGCAGCGTGGAGACATTCACTGCAATGCTGAAGTCGTCGAAGCCCTGGTCGCGCCACAGCCGCGCCTGACGCACCGCATTTTGCAGCACCCATTCACCGATCTGCACGATCACACCCAGCCGTTCGGCGGTGCGCATGAAACGTTCCGGCACCAGCATCCCCAGGGTGGGCGATTGCCAACGCAGCAGCGCCTCCATGCCGACGATGCGGCCGTCGCGTGCGCTGACCAGGGGCTGGTAGCGCAGGCGCAGCTCGCCATGCGGGATCGCATCGACGATCTGTCGCGCAATGATGCTTTCGCTATGTGCGTTGGTGGCCGAATTGCGCGTGTACAAGCGGACGGTGTTGCCGCCTTCGCGCGCGGCTTGGTAGCTGGCTTCTTCGGCGTAATCGAGCAAGACCGAGAGCGAGGTCGAGTGTTCCGGACACAGGCTGATCCCGACCTTGCCGGTCATGAACAATGTGTACGGCAACACCGATAGCGGCAATTCAAGCTGCTGGCGAATCTCCTCGGCAAAATCCTCCGGCAGCGGCGTGTCGTCGCGGCGCACCGCCACGATGATCATCTCGTCGCTGCCGTGGCGCCACAGCTTGCCGCGCGTGCCCAGAAATTCCTGAAGGCGGCGTGCGACCAGCGTCAGTGCCTGGTCGCCGACTTCACCACTCATGTTCTCGTTGATCGAGGCAAAGTGGTCGATATCGACATGGAAGATCATCAACGGCTGGCCGCCGGACGCGGCTGCGTCCACCAGATGCAGTAATTCGGGATTGCCTGCGCCCAGTCTTGTCGGTTTGACGATTTCCAATCCTGGCGGGATTACGGGGCTCCACATGACTCAACGTCCACCATCTTCGTGGACGGACTCGCCGGCCGGGTGATAGGGCAGACGCAACGTCACGCGCGTGCCTGCTCCGGGGGCTGAGTCTATCGCGAGCACGCCGCCGACGGTTTGCGCGCGCTCACGCATCACGATCAGTCCAAGCCCGCGCGGACCCTCAGGTTCAAATCCATCGCCGTCATCGCTGACCTCCAAACAGAAACTCTCGCTGTCGATCGAGTGCAGGCTCATGCGCACCTCACCTGCGCATGCGTGGCGCAACGCGTTGGTCAGGCTTTCCTGCGCAATCCGGAAGCACGCTTGTTCGATTTCGTTGCCGGGGCGGACGTCGAGCGCCTGGATGTCCAGTTCCAGGCGGACCTGCGAGGCGCGGAACAACATTGACGCCTGCCAGCGCAGCGCCGCTTCCAGACCCAGTGCGTCCAGTTGCGGCGGACGCAACAGCATCGACAGATTGCGCAGCTTGGTGACCGTGCTGTCGGCCAGCGATACCACTTCCAACAAGTCCTCTCGGCGCGCGACCGGGTCGGTTTCATCCAGCGCCGCATGCGCAGACAGCTTCATTGCGGTGATCGCCTGGCCAATGTCGTCATGCAGATCACGTGAGATCGCGCGGCGTTCGTCTTCCTGCAGCGAGAACAGGCGCTTGGCCATGGCCTGCAACTCCGCATTGCTCTCGGCCAATGCGTCGCGCATACGCTCGGGCTCGCTCAGGTCGCGTACCACTAGCAGCTTGCAGCTGCGTCCACCGTAGCGGATATCGCCGGCCGACAGGCCTGCATAGAAGGTGCTGCCATCACGACGGCGCATGGCCCGGGCGCTGGATACCGGCTCACTGCGATCGCTGCCGGCACGCAGATAGTCGCGCACCACCGACAGGTCGGAATCGCCGACTAGCGTCTGCAGCGGCTCGCCCAGAATGGTCTCGCCCTGGAAGCCAAACTGGATTGAACCGGCCGCATTGGCATACATCACGTGCTCGTCGGCGAGAATCAGCACGCCGTCGGGTAGCACCCGCACCAACTCCCGGAACTGTTCTTCGCGCTCGCGCAGCAGGCGCCGCGACTGTTCGCGCTCGCTGACGTCCTGCAAGGTGCCGTGCACATGCCGCGCGCCGCTGGGCAGGGTCACGCTCTCCGCGCGCAAATGCACGGTGCGCGGTTGCGAATCACCGCCGGTGAGAGGCAGCAGCACGTCGATCTGCACTTCGCCGCCGGTGCACATGTCCTCGATCATGCGTTCAATGCGCGTCTGGGTGGCGGTGTCGGATGCGGTCAGCAGCTCTTCCAGCCGATGCTCGCGACGATGCATCGGCACGCTGCGCCCCAGAATGCGATAGACCGCCGACGAGTAGCGGCCCAGGCCGGTGGCGCGATCCAACTGCCACGAACCCAGGCGCGCGATGCCTTGCGCCTCTTCCAGGCGCTCCAGCGCTTCGTCGCGCAAATGCTGCGCCTGGCGTTCTTCGCTGCGGTCCACCGTCACCACCAGCCGGGCAGGGCCGCTGGCCAGGTGGAGCTGATTGCTGCGCACCTCCACATGCCGTAGCCCGCTGCGGGTCAGCAGATCTTCGTTCAGTACGCAGGTGGCATCGCCCTTGCCGCGGATCTGCGTGATGATGTCTTCCAGTCGCGCGCCATCGGCGTTGGGCCAGACCGCCTGCAGCGTCTGCTGCAGAAATTCATCGCGCTCCCAGCCGAAGAACTCCAGCGCCGCCGGGTTGGCATCGAGGATGCGCATGGTGGCCAGATCGTAGATAAAGGCGGGGCTGGGCAGGGCCAAAAACTTGGCCTGAAGCAACGCCTCGGACTGCGCCAATTGCGCATGCTCTTCCACGATCAAGGAGACGAAGCGCCGTAGCACCAGATGGATCACAACGCTCGACACCAGCAGGAAGCTGGCATCGGACCAGCGTTCC
Source organism: Xanthomonas vesicatoria ATCC 35937 (assembly GCF_001908725.1). NCBI lineage: Bacteria > Pseudomonadati > Pseudomonadota > Gammaproteobacteria > Lysobacterales > Lysobacteraceae > Xanthomonas > Xanthomonas vesicatoria. The sequence continues at coordinate 331,654 of NZ_CP018725.1, forward strand.
GGTACCTCCGCGCCAGCCAGGTTGAGCAAGCGGTTGCCCAGCAGTAGCCACACGACGCCGATCAGCAGGTACAGCCCGGTCAGCGTCCACAGCCCTTGCTGCAGGCGTTCGGCCAGGCGAAGTCGGGAAACGGGGGGGGACGAAAACGCGGGCGCGGCGACAGGTTGGTGCATGGGTCCGCGGACGACCTTTGGAGCTGGCGATGCGGACATCTTAGCCGCAACTGATCCCGGTTCGGTCGCGCTCGAAACACCCGCCTCAACTAATCCGCTGGACGGCCGTTATCCATTGCGACCCCGAGGCAGGGGTCGATCCTTCGGAGTGTTCCAGAGTGGACTCAGGCGTCATTGCAAGCATGCTGCAGCACCCGCTGACCTCAGCGGTGGTGTTGTTGGATGCGCATGGCCAGCCCCTGGCGGCCAATCGCGCTGCGCAGTCCCTCGGGCTGCCGGCAACCCTTGGTGCGTATGCCGAAGTGCTGGAAAGCAGCCGGGCCCAGGTCGTCGACACTGGTGGCATGGCGGCCTGCGTGTTGCCGGGAACCGGCGGCGGACGCCTGGAAGGCTGGCTGCGCGCGGTCTGTGACGAGCACGGCCAGATCATGGCCTTCACCCTGAGCATTCCCGAGCCGAAGGGCGCCGATGGCACCAGCCGCTGGGAAATGGGCCTGGACAGCGCCGACCACGGCTTGTGGGATTGGGACATCCCCGCCGACGTGGTGTACCGCTCGGAACGCTGGACCCGCATGCTCGGCTATTCCGAGCAACCCCTGCCGAACAATCTCACTGCGCTGTCCGGGCTGATTCATCCCGACGACCACGCGCACGTCAGCGCCGCCGTCCAGGCCCATCTGGAGGGGCGCACCGACACTTACGTGGCCGAATTCCGGCTACGCCAGCAAGACGGCCAGTGGCGCTGGATCCTGGATCGTGGCCGCGTGGTTTCGCGCACCGCCGACGGGCGCCCGATGCGCATGGTCGGCACGCATACCGACGTGCATCACCACAAATTGCTCGAACAACAGTTGCGCGAGCAGCAGGCCCAGCTCGAAGAAGCCCAGCGCATTGCCAGCATGGGCAGTTGGAATTGGGATTCGCTGAAGGACCAGCTGTGGATCTCGCAGGACTTCCTGCAGCAACTCGGCATGATCCAGGTGCGCCTGCATGGCGTTCGCGACGTGCTGCGTCTGCTCGCCCGGCCATCGCTGGCGCAATTGCGCAGCGCCTGGCGCAAGATCAAGCACGAAGGCCTGCCGGTCCATTTCGAGCTGGAGGTCAACGGCCTGCTCGGCGTCAATCCGCATCATTTGCGGGTCTGGGCACAGCCGGTGTTCGATGGCGACGGCAGCATGGTGCGTGTGCTCGGCCAGTTGCAGAACGTCACCGAACAACGGCAGACCGATGCGTTGATCCGCTGGCGCACCGAATTGCTCAATCGCGTGTCTGCATTGGGCAAGATCGGCGGCTGCGAAATCGAGGTCGATACCCGGCGCATGCAGTGGACCGAGGAGTGCTACCGCATCCACGGCCTGCGCAAGGAAAACATCACGCTGGAGCAGGCGCTTGCGCTGTACACCCAGGATTCGCGCGATGCCTTCGAAGCGGCGCTGCTGCGCATTTCCGACGGTGGCCTGCCCGAGCAGCTGGAGCTGTGCTTCTACCGCAACTCCGGTCAACGCATCTGGGTGCAGGTGCTGATCGAGCTGGACCGTCGTGAAGGTTTGCCTCCGCGATTCGTCGCCTTGTTCCGCGATGTCACCCGCGAGCGCGAGGCCAACGAACGCATCGAGCTGTTGGCGCACTACGACCGCCTGACCGGGCTGCCGAACCGCTTTTTGCTGCGCGAGCAGGCAGAAAACGCCATCCGCGAAGCCAACGAGCGCGGCCAGGTGCTGGCCATGCTGCTGATCGATCTGGACGGCTTCAAGAGCATCAACGACTCGTTCGGCCATGCCACCGGCGACAATCTACTCAAGCTCGCTTCGGCGCGCCTGCATCAGCATCTGCGCAACAGCGATCTGTTCGGCCGCTTCAGCGACGACGAATTCATCGTGCTGCTGCGCGATCTTTCCGAGCCGGAAGACGCCGGCCACGTGGCGCGCAAGTTGATCAGCGCGCTGGGCGAGCCGCTGCGCAAGGACCACGTCACCCTCAAGCTCGGTGCCAGCATCGGCATTGCGCTGCAGGGAGAGGGTCTGTCGGACTTCGATAGCCTGCTGCGCGCCGCCGACGCGGCGATGTACGCGGCCAAGGACTCCGGCCGCAACACCTTCCATTACTACAGCCAGGACGTGCTGCTGCGTGCGCAGCGCCGCCTTGAGCTCGAGCATGCGCTGCAAGGCGCACTCGAGCGCGAAGAGTTCACGCTGGTGTACCAGCCGTTGGTCAACACCGTGGGCGACGCATCGCCGGCGATCGAAGCGCTGATGCGCTGGAATCGCCCCGGCCATGGACCCTGCAGCCCGGTCGAATTCATCCCGATCGCTGAAGAGTGCGGCGAGATCGTGCGCCTGGGCGAATGGGTGATCGGCGAAGCCTGCCGTCAGGCTGTGGTCTGGGACCGCGCCGGGCTCAATTTCAGCCGCATCGCGGTCAACGTCTCGGCCGTGCAGTTGCGCGAACGCGGCTTTGCCGAGCGCGTGTTGGAAATCTGCCGCGACAACAGCTGGCCGCCATCGCGCCTGGAACTGGAATTGACCGAATCTGCATTGATTCGCGATTCGGATGCGCTGCGCCGTTGCTTCGAATTGTTCGAGCAGAACGGCGTGCTGCTGGCGGTGGACGACTTCGGCACCGGCTTTTCGAATCTGCATTACCTCAACCGCTTTCCGGTGCAGCGCCTGAAGATCGACCGAAGCTTTGTGCAAGGCATGCTCGACGACGCCAATACCGCCGAAGTCACCCAGGCCATCGTGCATCTGGGCCACGCGCTGGGCATGCAGGTCGTCGCCGAAGGCGTAGAGACCGTGCAGGAAGACGCCTTGCTACGCCAGCAGGGCTGCGACGAAATCCAGGGCTATTTCTACTCACGCCCGCTGTCGCCGCGCGACATGGCGCAGTGGCTGCGCGAGGCCGAAGCCGGCATGCGGCTGGGCGCGCGACTGGTGATTGCTAGCTGAGCCGTTGGCCATGCTGGCGCCGCATACGTGGTGTCGCGCACTATCACCCAGTGATGTGATCGGCTCCGTGCCGTTCCGCTGCGGTACGAGGACAGGCGACAGCTTTGCTGCTTGCCTGTTGCTGGCGATCTGATCCAAATCCCTACCTGATGTCCTGCATATGCATCGCAAGCGGCGCGGATCGCGCTTGCTCGTCCCAGAGGCATTGGCACTTCCTTTGGACACCTTGACGGTGTCGTTTCTGGACGGGGCACAGTCCGGTCAAGACGCATCGCCTAATGGGTCAGTGCAGGATGTTAGGAATCTCCCCGGAAGCGATTGGAGCATCTTCCAAACGGATCCAGAATGGCTCGATAGCGCGACGAAGAACGAGGGCTGTTGTCCCGTACGTGCATGCATGACTGCCTGGCGTACTCGTCTCACGCGGTAAGCATCGACTGATGCAGTGTCGTCAATCGACATCGTGCCGGTCTCATTCCGGTTCGAACGACAGCTCGCGCCTCCAGAGCAGCGGGGTGCGCGCTCGCTGTTTATCAGGGAAGAAAAGCGACAGATAACCGGCCGCGATCGCACGGCTGCGAAGTTTCAAGCCAACGCCTTCTGCCGTCACGACGGTGACCCCGGTCACCGTGCCTTGCGGATTGACCTGCATTTCCCAGACAAGGCGGCCATGCCACTCGGCCGGCGGGATCGCTGCGTCATAGTTCGGGCGGCCAACGACATACGGTGTTCCCGGATCGTTTGACAAGGGTGAGTCTGCCAGCCTGGCATGGACCTGCAATGTCTCTTCCCCGGTGCGCCCATCTCCTGTGCTTGCGCGAAACGTCCATAGGCCAGGCTTGCCTCCCTGGCCCAGATCGGCACCGTAGCAGTGCTTGATGCCACGGTAGTCGGGGTACTGGTGGCTCGACACTTCCTGCCCGGAGGCATCGAACGCCTTCACCACCAACCCACCTACATCGGTCTCGGCGAGATTGGTCGCGACACACACTTGGTGAGTGTGCTGACCATCGGTCAAAAACTGGATGGTTTGCTGGCGGGCAATCGAATGAGGTGGGCGGGCATCCCAGAGAAATTCGAGATACACCTTGTCATCTGCCGCAGTGGCCGAGTGAGAAAAGGCTGCCGCACACAACGCCAGGCAACGGATTTTCATGACATCCAGCGCTCGGAAGAAGGCAGCATGCTGATCGCCCGGGTTGGTGGCGGGCTCAGGAGGTGAGATGGATGGTAGAGGCCTTGGCCAGACATGACAAACCTCAGCCCGGTGTGAGCGCGTCTCGGCCGGGCAGGGGGCAAG